>NZ_LR594673.1:0-300000 GCF_901827185.1 Variovorax sp. PBL-E5
ATGTCAGTTCCCATCCCGCAGGTCGGTGGAAACCTGGTTTCCACGAGCACTCAGATCCGACCGCGCCAGACGATCAACATGCAGAAGATCGCGGCGTTGGCGACACGCGCAGGATCGATGGTCGAGCAGATCCGTGGCATGCTGCTCGCCCCTGAGGCACGCAAGATTCCACCCGTCTATTCGACGGCGCAGCTGGCCGCGCTGTGCGGAGTCGACAAGGCACATGTGGCGTATCGCATCACCAAGGACGATCTTCCCCCCGGGCGCCTGACCCCCTCGGGCGGCAAGCGAACTTTTGGACTGAACGAATTGCGCCGGTGGACGAAGACATACCGGGGCGAGAAGATGCGACCGGCCGGGAGGAAGGCGATCACCATTGCAGTCGGTAACTTCAAGGGTGGTGTGGCCAAGACCACCACCGCGATGGTGCTCGCCCAGGGCCTCAGTCTGCGCGGTCACCGGGTGTTGGCGATCGACACCGATCCGCAGGGCTCGTTGACCACACTTCACGGCTTGCTGCCCGAGGCCGAGGTGACGGAAGACATGACGATTGGGCCGCTCTGCGATGGCACGGAAAACGACATCCGGTATGCGATCCGATCGACCTACTGGGACGGGATTGACCTGGTGGCGGCGGCGCCCTTCCTGTTCTCCGCTGAGTTCGCCCTCCCCGCCCGCCAGATGCAGCAACCCGGAGCAAAATTCTGGGATGTCCTAAACGAAGGGCTGGAGTCTGTGCGCGACTTGTACGACGTGATCGTCATTGACACGCCCCCTTCCTTGTCCTACGTGACGATCAATGCCTTATGGGCCGCCAACGGCATCGTGGTGCCGGTTCCGCCATCCGGACTGGACTTCGCTTCGTCCGCGCAGTTCTGGTCGCTCTTAGCCGATTTGGGCGGCAATTTGGATGGCCAAAGCAAGGATCGCGAGGGCAAGGCTTTCGATTTCCTGCATGTCCTGCTCAGCCGCGTGGACGCCGCAGACCCAGCGATGCCGGCAGTTCGGCAGTGGATCCAGGCCACGTACGGTGAGTACACGCTGCCCGTGGAGATCCCGAAGACCAGCGTGACCAGCAACAAGGCGGCGGAATTTGCGACCGTCTACGACGTGCAGAAATACGAGGGCGCTGCCAAAACCTATAAGCGCGCCGTCGACGCCTACGATTCCTTTGTGGAACTCGTTGAGCAGTCCGTGGTCGGCGCGTGGGCAGTGCAGGGCAGGACTCCACAGTGAAAGGCGTCTTTGCTCAATGCCTGATCGAGGAACGTGGAAACCTGGTTTCCAGCGCAGCCGGCGCTCATGGCTGTAAGAATAGCGCGATGCTGGAAACCTGGTTTCCACCGCCTCTGATCTCCTGCGTTCGCCCGATCGCCGCGCGGCAACGCTTGGACCGGGTGGCTCCGAAGCCCCGCACGAGCCTCATCCGTCCTACGCCAAAAGGGGCAAGCATTGCCCAAAGGAGTATCCATCATGGCTAGTACTCGCAAGCGGCTCGAGACACTGACTGCCGGTCTGACCTTGCCCGAGGCGACCGTGGCCTCGACTTCGGAGCGCTCTACCCCAACAATTTCCCACTTGCCACCTCTGGCAAGTGCAGCCGTGGAAACCAGGTTTCCACCGGCAGTCGGAGGATCGACGGGACCGCGTACCGGTCCCGGTCAAATGATGGCCTTCCGAGGCCAAATCCAGCACGCCGAGAGCGAGATGGCGGCACTGCGAGAAAGGCTGAATCAGTACGAGGGCTCGTTGCCGACGCGGAAGATGGATCCGAAGTCGATTCGACCGAGCCGCTGGGCGAATCGGCATGGCGCCTCGTTCGCAACCAGTGAATTCGCAGGCCTAAAGGCGGATATCGAGCACGCCGGTGGAAATGTCCAGCCGATCCTGGTGCGGCCGCTGAAAGACGAGGCCGGTCAGTTCGAGATCGTTTTTGGCCATCGCCGGCATCGAGCCGCTCTCGAGCTCGGAATCCCTGTTTTGACATCCATATGGGTCGAAGAAATGGGGGATGCGGCGCTCTTCGCGGCCATGGATAGGGAGAACCGCGAGCGCGCCGATCTGTCGAATTACGAGCAAGGATTGATGTACCAGCGAGCGCTGGAGGAGCAGCTTTTCCCAACACAGCGCCAGCTCGCCGAGGCCTTAGGCGTGAGTCACACATGGGTGCGCAAGGCGTTGCTGGTCGCACAGCTGCCGCCTGCCGTTGTGGCGTGTTTTCGCAGCCCTTTGGAGATCAGCTTTCGGCATGCGGAGCAGATCAACACGGCCATGGAGAAGGATCGTCGCGGGGTGCTGAAGCGCGTCGAAAAGCTTCGCGGCCACAGCTTGGCCCCGGCGATGGTGGTGGCCAGGCTGCTCGACGAGAAACCGGGCTTTGAACGCGCGGAAAAGCTCGACGTCGAGGCCGAAGGTCGGACGCTCGGTAGTCTGGTGCGAGCAAAGAACGGCGGGATCACGATCGCGCTCCTACCCGATGTACTCTCGAACTCCAACCAGCAAGTTTTGGAGGCTGCGATTGGCAATGCGCTGCGCAGAGTCCAGACGATGTGAAGCCGAAGCGGGGAGAGAGGAGCAAATGTGAGAGCCATTGGGATTTAACCGCCACTAGACGGTCCACCACTAGCAGCTGCGCCCTCGGAAGTTTGCTATCGAGTCAGAAAATAGCTATCATAACGATATCGTTCTTAAAGGAGTGATAGCAATGCCCACCTTGATCATCCGAAACCTTCCCGAGGAGGCGCATCTCGCGCTCAAAGTCATGGCGGCGAATCAGGCGGGCAGAGCGGCGCGCGGGAGTGTCGAAGGTGTGGCTCGCCGTCTTCTGGTAGAAGCGACCCAGCCGAAGGGACCAGGACTCGGCACCCGGTTCGCACGTATCAACGCCGAGCTCGCTGCAGATCTCGCCGCGGCTGGCGAGGAGGCCTATACCGACGCGGAAGTCGACGCGCTGTTCAAGCGCTCGGACGAGGTCAGTCAACCAGCGAACTTTGAATGATCGTTCTCGATACCAACGTGCTCTCGGAACCAAGCAAGAGCGTGGTCAACCCCGTGGTCATGGAGTGGCTGGAGCGACAACAAATTGACGGCCTCTATACGACGTCAGTCAACGCAATGGAGCTGCTCGAAGGGATAGGGCGCCTGCCTGAAGGTGCGCGCAAGCGCTCCCTCGAGTCGGCCAACGGCAAGGTGCTCAACGAGTTGGAAGGGCGCATTCTCCCTTTTGATGTCGCAGCCGCCGAAGCCTACGCCGACCTCATGAACTCGACGCGCCGCAACGGGTTGAGTGTCAGAGTCGCCGATTGCATGATTGCCGCCGTGGCCTCAATCCACGGCTTCGTGGTGGCAACCGGCGACGACGCTCCCTTCAAGGCGATGGGCCTGAAGGTGATCAACCCGTGGACGGCCTGAAAACCCCAGTGCCACGGCCAGTGCGCGTCTGAAGCCGCAGTTCTGGTCCCTTTTCTCGGACTTGATCGAGACGATGCTGGAAGGCCGCTGCCAGACCAAGAGCTTCGATTTCATTCGGTGCAGTTATGCAAGCCAAGTCAATTGATAGTGAATGCAAACTTCTGTTCTGAGACGCAAGAGGGGCCATGGATATTCGCTGATTCGTCAAACTCGCGCTCCATTCGTGTGCAGGAGGGCTCAATCGCCAGTAACCAGAGCTTAAAAAATCTCTAATGAAATCAAAGGCTTGAAAAGGCCTTCTCGAGAAATGCCGCCAGCGGCATCGAAAAATGGCATTGATGATAATAATGCCTATCTTCCGTCTAATCCGGTCACCTGCGATTCCGCTCCTCGAAGAGGAGGAGGGCAGTGCCATCTCCACTGCCGCACCCTTTTTGATGCATCCGCCCAAACGTCCAGCTTCTAATCGGTTTACCGTCACAGCCATGGCCGCCGTGCCGACCCCACAGCAACTCGGCCACCTCGATGATGAGGAGCTCGAGCGCCTGGCTGTGTCCTGGCGCACTCTGGCGCTTCGCGGCGACCGCGAGGCCAACGGGGTCGCCCATGCCCTCGAAGTCGAGCGGCGCCGACGGATGCGGGCGAGCCAGCTGGCGCAACTGCCGCCGCAGCCGCTGGCAACACCGCGGCCTTGGTGGAAATTCTGGGGATCCCCGGCCGACAAGGACCGCGACCCGCCGTGGCCGACATGAGGAAAAAAGCGCTTCCACGCAAGTTGCACAGCGGGCACTTCGCCTTCATGAGGGCCCTGGCCCAAGGCCTCAACGAGCGCGCGAGCTGGGACCGGTACCTGCGGCTCGAAGGTGAGCACACGGATCTGCGGACGGTCCGAAAAACGATCGCCTGGATCCGCGACGAATTCGCGGCCGCGGCCAGGCGTGAGAACAAGCCGGGCACCGCCCGGCTGATCCTGCTGGACCCGGATCGGATCAAGTCGGCGCCCAAGCAACCGACGCTGGCCGAGTTCGCCCAAGCGCAGGGCATGGAGGATTTTTCGGAAACCGAGCAGCTTGAAGCCTACGAAGAGGCCTATCCGCCCAGTGCGAGAGGAGGTAGTGGAGGGCAGGGCAGGGGCGGGCAGGGCGCTTCGGCCCAGCCCGCGCGCCGCGCCCGCGTCATCGAGCGCCAGCTCGAAGCGCTGCGCTGGTTGCAAGGCCTCATGGCGCAGGATCCGCGACCGGGCGACCGCGTGGGGGCGTGGCTGAATCCTTCGCTGGCCCGCCGCCTCGAGCGCGCCGACGTCCCGACACTCGCGATGCTCGTCGAACGCATCAACGGCATCGGCGCACGCTGGTGGGTGCAGGTGCCGGGCGTGGGGGCGCTCAAGGGCTCACGAATCCTCGAGTGGCTTCATGCGAACGAGGCCGTGCTGGGGCTGCGGGTCGGGAAGCACGTGGACCAGCCGCGTGCGCAACTGTCGCCGGCTACCCTGGCCGACGTCGTGCCAGCAGCCACCGCCATCCGCCCTTTCGAGAAATTCCTGCTGCCGGCCGATCTGGATGGCCGTGCGGGGCGCTTTCGTGCGCCAATCGAGAAATGTCTCATCTTGGCCCGCAATGACCACGAGGCGATCGGCGTCTGGCTGGCTTCGAAGCAGCCGGGACGTATCAATGGCGAACTTTCGCCGACGCAGCGGGCGTATCGCAAGGAGGCGGAGCGGCTGCTGCTGTGGGCGATCCTTGAACGGCAGAAGGCGTTGTCATCGTTGACGGTGGGGGATGTGGCTGACTACAAATCTTTTCTCGCAGATCCGCCGGCGACCTGGTGCGGGCCGCGCCATTGCCAGCGCTGGTCGCCCCTGTGGCGGCCGCTCGAGGGGCCCTTGGCCCCGGCCGCGCTGCGGCATTCGCTGACCATCCTGAGGAGCCTGTTTGCTTTCCTCATGGGTCAGGGCTACGTGACGGGGAATCCGTTTGCGGGCGTGACGTTGCCGTCAAACCAGCAGAGGCCGCTGGGCTCGAGCCGGACCCTGACCTTCGCCCAGTGGGACCACGTCGACGCGTTGTTGAAAAACCATGTCGACACGGAAGCCGAGCGGCGGCTTCGGCGCGGCATGCGCTGGCTCTACGCGACAGGGCTGCGCCTGGCCGAGATCACGCGCGCGAGGTGCCAGGACCTGGAGCAAGTCGACTACAAGACCGCCGATGGATTGATGGCGACCGGCTGGCTGCTATCGGTGGTCGGCAAGGGCGGCCGCAGCCGGCAGGTGCCGGTGCCGACCGAACTGGTCGACGAGCTTGGCGATGAGCTGGCGCGGCATGGCTTCGAGCGCCAAGTCGGCGCCGTGGGCAACCAGGGCATCCATGTGCTGGCGCGCTTTGACTCAGAGCGCGAGCGGCCGGTGCCGTGGTCGGCTTCGGGTCTCTATCAGGCGATCAAGGCGTTCCTGGCGCGGGCCGCGGACGGCCTCGAGGGGGTCGATGCGCAGCAGCTTCGAAAGGCCAGCACGCACTGGCTGCGCCACTGTATCCCGCGCCCGACTATCTCCAGTTTTCGGCCGACGACGCCACCGCACACGGAAGTCGCCCAAGTTCACCGGACATAGTCCTGGCAACTCTAGATGTGAAGCTTCAATAGGTTGTATCCGGTGTTCATCCGGATTGGGTTTGAGAGACTGGAAGTCGCCAAACACCCAATCCATTCAGGACGCCCAACCGGATGAACACCCATAAGCATGCCCGACTTACTTTTGCCCGCCGAATCGAGATGGTCAAACAGATGACCTTGGAAGGCCTTGATGCCGTGCAAGCGGCAGCCGCGCACGGCGTCACTGCGCCAACGGCCAGGAAGTGGCTCGGTCGCTATCTGGCCGGCGGCGAAGCCCAGCTCCGTCGTCCACCGACATTCCGTACTACCAACTGTGGAAAGAGGAATGGAAGAAGCTGGATTTCGCGGGCATCAAGAAGACCTGGCTAAAAGAGTGATCTTCCATTTCTGGACGGTTCGGTCGGACAACCGCGATCAGTCTGAAGGAAACGCTCCTTCTACGTCCCAAAATTTGACGGATCATGGCCAGGCTGAATCCTGCCGGCCGCGATCAATTGCGGCACCTCAGGTTTCCGGCGCAAGCAGCCGCCGGCTCTGCCATCCCAATCAAAGGTTAACGTCGTCGACGCGCCGCCAATGATTTCGCCAACAGGGCGGACCGCTGCCGCACGAGTGCGACGAAGCGCTCGGCAATCGGCGTCAGGGGCGTGCCCGCGAGCGTGATCAGCCCGAGGCGCAAAGGACGGATCGCGTCTTCGATCGGCAGCGGCCGGATCCTGTCCGGCCAGCCGGTGTACAGCGGCGGCGGCAGGAGCGCCAGCAGGTCGCTCGAGGTGACGCTGGCCAGTACCAGCGTGATCGCGTCCGCGTGCACCGCGATCGTCGGCGCCGGCATTCCGTGCTGGATATAGAGTTCCTCGAGCGTCGAGCGCTTGTTGTGGGTTGCCGCGCCGACCACCCACCTGGCGCTTTGCAATCCTGCGAGCCGCTTGCAACGTTCCAGCGGATGGCCGGCCCTGCCGACCACATGCATCGGGTAGGCCACGAGCTCCTCAAAGTGGAAGGTCTTGTTGGCAGGCTTGCCCAGCGGTATCGGGGCGATGACCAGGTCCAGCGCGCCTTCGCGCAGCGCCATCGACATTTCCTGGAACTGCCCTTCGATGACGCGCAGGTGCGCGTTGGCGTCATAGCGCGCCAGCGGCAGCAGCAGCGGCGCCAGGATCTCGACCGCTGCCAGGGGCGACGCGCCGATCGAGACCGACGCCACGCCGCGACCGCTCAGCTGCGCGATCTCGTCCTCGGCACGCCGAATCTGGTTGTCGATGATCTTGGCGTGCACCAGCAGTGCACGCCCGATGGGGGTCAATGTCGTGCCATGCGCCGAGCGATTGACCAGGCTCGCGCCGACCTCCCGTTCCAGCTCCGCCACCCGGGCCGTCAGCGCCGGTTGGGTGAGGTTCAGCGCCCGTGCAGCGCCGCGAATGCTGCCTGCCTCGACCAGCGCGATGAGCGTGCTCAGTTGCTGAAACTTCATCCGCATCGCCATTCGAATCGCTTTTGGTGAAAGATTTTCCTGATCGTAATCGCAAATACTTGTCTATCGCTGTACGGAGCTGCCGGCTAGTCTCTGGCCCATCGCGTTCCCGCACACCTGCACCCCAAGGAGACACCGTGAACACCAACCAGAACATCGTCCCGATCGTCAACGCCGTCGGCGCCTCGTGGTTCGAGGACTTGAGCAGCGCCTTCCTGGACGAGTGCATCGGCCTCGGTGTGACCCTGGCCGGCTGCACCGCCAACGACACATGGGACGACACGTTGGAGGCGATGGAAAATCTCCAGACCGTGAAGCGCGTCGTCGAGTCGCACGCCGGTGCGTTCATCGTGCAGGGCCGGGAGGACCTGGCCCGCCTGGGATCTGGCAAGGTCGGCGTGCTGCTTGGCCTGCAGAATCCCAAGCCCTTCAGCGACAGCATCAACTTCCTCGAGGCCTTCATCGACATGGGCCTGCGCTGCAGCACCCTGGCCTTCCGCGAGAACAGCTACTACGGCTGCGGCTTCTCGTCGCCCCAGGATTCCGGCTTGAGCCAGATCGGCCACCAGGCGGTGCGGGTGCTGAACCGGCGCGGTGTCGTGCTCGACCTGTCCCATGTCGGCGACAAGACGGCCATGGACGCGGTCGCGCTGTCGGAGCATCCGGCCATCTTCTCGCACTCGATGGCGCGCGAGCTGATGGTCCAGGGCCCCAAGGTCGAATGGGCCGGCGTGAAGAACAGTGCCATCCGGCGCGCCGCCCCCGATGAGGTGATCATCGCCGCGGCAGCCAAGGGCGGCGTCATCTGCCCGGATGCCCGCATCGCCGGCAGCATGCCCCATCTGATGAAGCACATCGACTACCTGGTCAAACTGGTGGGCGTCGACCACGTGGGTGTCTGCGCCCAGGACGACTGGCACCGATCGGCCAAGGATGCGCGACGCATCCAGCCCTACCTGCCAGGCTACGACTCGGTGGCGGGCAAGGGCGCGCGCGAATTCGGCGCCGACTACCGCATCTATCGCATGGAAGACCAGTTGGGACCGCAGGCACTCGCGGCCGATTTCCTCGGCGCCGAACTGCGCAGCCGCTATGTCGAGGCCGACGCGCAGAAGATCCTCGGCGGCAACCTGCTGCGCGTGCTCGACACCGTGCTTCGCTAGGCGGCGGGAACGTGGTTGCCATGCAGAACCTGCTTGCCCCGCTGGCCGATTGCGAGGTCCGCTATCTCGTCGGCGGCCAGGGGCCGTCGCTGCTCTGCCTGCATCCTGCGAGTGGCGTGCGCATCACGCCGGCATTGGAAGAGCTGATGCAGAGCTTCACCATCTACTTGCCGACGCTGCCCGGGTTCGACGGCACGGCGCCGCCGCGGGTCGCGGCCACGGTCCCGCTGCTCGGCCGCTGGATCGGCGAGTTCATCGACACGGTGATCGGCGGGCCGGTCCGGGTGGCCGGACATTCCTTCGGCGGCTGGGTCGCGAGCTGGCTCGCGGTCCAGCGTCCGGCACTCGTCGGATCGCTCGTGCTGCAGTGTCCCGCGGGCTTCTGGCCGCCGGACATGCCCCGGCCTGCAGCCGACCCGGCCACCCAACTGGCCCGGACCTACGCCCATCCCGAGCGCCGCCGCGCCGAGACCAAGTCGGACGAGGTCATCGCCGCCAATCGCCGGCTGGCTGTCGAGTACGGTGCCTGCTTGGCGTGCGATGACGCGCTGGTCGCGCGCCTGGCCCAGCTCGAACTGCCGGTGCTGCTGTTGCACGGGCGCCAGGACGGCGTCGTGCCGATGGAGAGCGCGCGGCGGGTGCAGGAGGCGATTCCGCACGCCCGGCTCGTTTGGGTGGACGACGCGGCTCACAACATCGAAGTGGACCAACCCGATGTCTACACAAGACTTGTCAAGCAATTCCTCCTCGCCGACGCGCGGCCTGCCTGAGGTGGCCGGGCGACAACTGGCGCCGGACGGTGTCCTGCGCGCCGCGCTCAATCTCAGCAACTTCCTGCTGGTGTCCGGCCGGTCGGAAGCCGGCGAATGGCGCGGCGTGGCGCCGGACATGGCGCGTGCGATGGCGAGCGCGCTCGGCGTTGGCGTCGAGTTCATGGCCTGCGACACGCCGGCCGAAGTGGTCCGCGCCGCCGGCAGCGGTGCCTGGACGGTCGCGTTCATCGGCGCCGACCCGGCGCGCGCCGACCGCATCCGCTTCGCCGAGCCCTATGTGGAGATCGAGGCAGGCTACCTGGTGCCGCCGGGATCCACGCTGCGGCATGCCGACGAGGTGGACCGGAAGCCGCATCGGATCGCCGCCTTTCGCGGCAGCGCCTACGCGCTCTGGCTGGCCAGCCACCTGCAACATGCCAGCCTGATGCACGGCGCCACCTTCGACGAGGCCTTCGAGCACTTCAGGCATGGCGGCATCGACGCGCTGGCCAGCCTGGTCCCCAAGCTGCTTTCCGACCAGCAGGCGTGGCCCGGCAGCCGGATTCTGCCGGGGGCATTCATGACGGTGCAGCAGTCGGTGGGCTCGGACGCGCAGCACCCTGAGGGCGCCCTCTTCGTGCAGCAGTTCGTCCGCGATGCCAAGGCCACGGGTCGCGTCGCCGCCCTGATCGAGCAGCACCGGGTGGCCGGACTCAAGGTGCCGCCCTTGCGCGCGCGTTGACTGGCAGCGGCGGCGCGCGCCCCAACAACAACTGGAGATGGTATGGACGCCTCCCCCTCGCTGATCGACCGCGAACTGTGGAGACACAGGTGATGAAGGGGGCCTCGCAGTCAACGGCATCGAGTGCCAAAGTGGAAGTTCTATGCAGCAACCACTTACAGACGGAGGCCCCGAAATGGATCGTACGACGTATGGCTTGGACATTGCAAAGAACGTGATGCAACTGCACTGGGTTGATGGCGAGACGGGTGAGATCGGGCGCAAGAAGCTCGCTCGAGCCAGGCTGGGCGAGTTCTTCGCACAGCGGCAGCCGGCGCGCCAGGTGCGCGCGTTTGTGCGCAGCAACAAGGATGACGCGGCCGATGCACGCGCGATCTGGCTGGCGGCACAGCATTCGGACATTCGTCGGGCACCGGTCAAGACAATCGAGCAGCAAGCGGTGATGTCGCTGCACCGGGCACGGTCGCACTGGGTGAGCGTGCGCACCGCCACGATCAACATGCTGCGCAGCTTGTTGTATGAGTTCGGTGTCGTGCTCCCGGGCGGCAAGAAGGCCGCACTGAAGACGATGGGGGTCAAGCGCGCCGAGATCGACGATCAACTGTCGCCGCTGATGCGCCGGCTGGCTGACCTGCAGCTCGAAACGCTCAAGGAGGTCGAGCGCAGCATCGATCGGCTCGAAGCCGAGATCGCCGGGCAGCAACGCCGGATCGACCAGGCGCGCGTGCTGCGCGAAGTGCCCGGCATCGGCGTGCTCGGTGCGACAGCGCTGGCCGCCACGCTGGGCGATGCGAGCGGCTGGCGCTCGGGGCGCGAGTTCGCAGCCAGCCTGGGGCTGGTTCCTGCGCACAGCGGTACAGGTGGCAAGACTCGCATCGGCCATCTGAGCAAGCGAGGCGACCCCTACCTGAGGACATTGCTCATCCACGGTGCGCGTTCGGTGATTGCGCACGCCAAGGTCATGCCCGTGTGGCTTGAGCAATTGCTGCGACGCCGGCCGCCGAACGTGGCGGTGGTGGCGTTGGCCAACAAGATGGCCCGCACGGCCTGGGCGCTGGTAGCGCACGGTCGGGTGTACCGATCGGAGTGGAAGAGCACTCCGCCAAGTGGCTGCGGCGCGCAAGCGCAGGCAGCTTAGATCAACAACCTGAGACAACAACCGATAGGAGTGGAAGCCGCAAAGAGTGCGTGAGTCGAGTCGATGAAGTGATGGTGGAGCGGTCGGACCGCGGGTCGGGTAAAGCTGAATTTTTGTCCGGGCAAGCCTTGTGCGAAGCCCGTACCGGAGATGAGCACCGACCTTGCGCATGACCATCAAGGCCAGTGGGCGGGCTTCGGTCCGATCTGCACAAACAGGCTGGATATAAGACCGCAGTCATTACCGCCAGCCGGAACTTCAAGAACTCGCTTGCCACACGGGAGGCGTCCATATAAGACAAAAATGGAAGTCAGCGAAAAAACCGACGTTTGCCAGCTGATCGACGATGGCGGGTTCAGTCGCTTCCAGAGGATCGCGCTCCTGCTGTGCGGGCTGAGCGTGCTGATGGACGGCTTCGATGTCCAGGTCATCGGCTTCGTCGCGCCCGCCATCGTGCAGGACTGGAAGATCGACAAGGCCAGTCTGGGACCGGTGTTCGTCGCCGGGCTGGCCGGCCTGCTGGTGGGCTCGCTGCTGCTGAGCATGCTGGCCGACCGCATCGGTCGGCGCCCGGTGCTCATCGGATCGACTTTCTTCTTCGCACTCTGCATGCTCGCGACGGCGCAGGTGCGGACATTGCCGGAGCTGATGCTGCTGCGTTTCGCCACCGGCCTCGGGCTCGGCTCGGTGCTGCCCAACGCCATGGCGCTGGCGGGTGAATACACGCCCCTGCGGCGCCGCGTGACCGTGCTGATGGTCGTCTCGGTGGGGTTCACCGTCGGTGCGGTGCTGGCCGGATTCGTCGCCGCCGCCGTGATGCCGCGCTGGGGCTGGCAGGCCGTCTTCCTCGTCGGTGGCTCGCTGCCGCTGGCGGTCGCGGTCGCCATGGTGTTCCACCTGCCGGAGTCGCTGCAGTTCCTGGTCCTGCGTGGCAGGGATGTCGTTGTCGATCGCTGGCTGCGTCGCATCGATCCCGCGTTCCATCGCTCGGGCGAGGCCGGCTACCGGGTCAACGAACGGGCCGGCAAGGGCGCGCCGGTCAGGCAGCTTTTCACCGATGGCCGTGCGAAGATGACGCTGCTGCTGTGGGGCGTGAACCTGCTCAACCTGCTGAACCTGTATTTCCTGTCCAACTGGCTGCCGACCATCGTGCGCGACGCCGGACTGTCGCTGTCGGATGCCGTGCTCGCGGGAACCGCCCTGCAAGCGGGCGGCGCGGTCGGTGCCGTGCTGCTCGGGCTCGTCATCGACCGGGCCGGCTTCCGGCGGGTGCTGATTCCGTGCTTTGTCGTCGCGGGAATCGCCATCCTGCTGATCGGCCGTCCGGGGATCGAGCTCCTGCAGCTCTTCGCGGCCGTGGTCGTCACGGGCTTCTGCATCGTCGGTGGCCAGTCGGCCATCAATGCGCTGGCTGCCAGCTACTACCCGACCGCGCTGCGATCGACCGGCATCGGCTGGGGCCTCGGTATCGGTCGCTTGGGGTCCATGATCGGACCGATCGTCGGGGCGGAGTTTATTCGCGCGGGACTGCCGAGCAGCACCATCTTCCTGGTGTTGGCAGTGCCCGCGGTCTTGTCGGCGGGCCTGGTCATGGCGATGGGCGGTCCGCGGGCGGGCAGCAACGCCGGCCACGTTGTGGCAGTCCCCAAGGCCGGGCACTAGCGGCAAGTCAAGGCGAGCAGGGCGGGCGGCGGCTTCGCAGCGGGAGCGGGCTGTCGTTGGCCGAGGCTAGACTTCCGAACTCGGCCTGCAGTCATTCGCGCCGCAAGCGTCGATGCCTGCTTCAGCGGCAAGCAGACGTTGGTTCAGTGGCTGTCCTTGGTGGACGGTTGCCTTGTGCGTCGTGAAGCGCCGAGGCTTCCATCGCGTCCGCCACTATGGGCTCCTGGCCAACGGCAATCGCAAGGCCAGGCTGGCACGCATTCGCGAACTGCTGCAGGAACGCCTCCTGCACTTCGAGGACCGAGCCCGATCAAAATGCATGACCCAGCAGGCCTGATCGACTCGGATGGCGATGCGAGCCTTTAACCAGCGGCCATGCCGGTGAAACTCCTCGTCGTTCTCAATGGAACGGGCAGCCTCTTTGAACCAGTCCAGGCTTGGAAAATGGCTCACGTTCGTCTCCCGACATCTTTGAATTTCGATGCCTCGGCAGCGTAGCCGCAGGGCCAGCAGCGGGATAGGGTCGCCGCGATACGCCGGTTCGCATGTTGAACTTCGCTCCTCCGGCCTGCGTGCGCGTAGCGGGTCTTGGCTGGCAGCGACCAACCCCATCACGGGCCGAAAGGCGCCCGGAGGTGGATGGCCGCCCCGGCCTCAGGCAAGAGGGCCGAACGGATAGACGGGGCAGCCCAGCCGTTGCGACAAGGTGCTGGCGGCCCGCATCAGCGGCACCAGCAGCGTCGGCTCTTCCTCCTTGGCCACCATGTGGCTGGGAAAGGTCACGCTCAGCACGCCCACGGCACGGCGCGCGGCGTCGAATACCGGCACGCCGATCGCCGCGAGGTTGGGCGTGTTCTCGCCGCGCGAGACGGCGAAGCCTTGCTGGCGGACTTGGACGATCAGCTGTTGGAATTCGTTGCGGTCGGTCACCGTGCTCTCGGTCATGGCTTCGAGCGGCAACTCGCGCATCAAGGGGGTCGAGATCGCTTCGTCCATGAAGGCCAGGAACACGCGGCCGGCAGAGGTCGAATGCATGCGCAGGTAGGTGCCCATGCGCCACGGTGAATCGAGGAAGAGCGGCCCGCTCACACCGATCAGGTAAACCACCTTGTCACCGTCCAGCACCGACAGCCGCGTGCTGTGTCGAGTTTCCTCGGTGAGCCGGCGCAGCACGCCGAGCGCCTCGCGCGACAGCTGGTCATGGTTAAAGAACTGCGAGCCAAGCACGAAGGATTTCACCGCGATCGAGAAGGTCTGGCTGCCCGGATCCCGCGTCACGAGCCCGGCATCGCAGAGCGCCGCAACGATCTTCGAGGTGTGGCTCATGGTGAGCCCCGTCTTGGTCGCCAATTCGGTGACCGTGTAGCGCGGCTGGCCGCCGGTGAATTCGGTAAGGAGGCGAAGGGCCGAACGCAGCGATTTCATCGCCGTCGGCGCGGTGCTTTCGGTGGTTGGAGAGGGTGTCGCCATGGTCTTGAGGGGGTGGGTGCTCGACCGATTGATTGACGCTGGCATAAGCATAGCATTTTCGCATATGATGATATCCTTACAGGAAACAATATTTCCCAATGGGAACTTATGGATCCATCGAGACACTCATGAGCCTTTCTCCTCGAAGCATTACTTGCCGTGCCCTGACCGCCTTCGGCCTCATTGCCGTTGCTTCGCTGTGGGCCGGCCTGCCAGTGGCGGCGCAGGACTATCCGACTCGCCCGCTGCGCATGGTCATCCCCTTCGGTCCCGATACGGGCATCGATGCCATTGGCCGCGTCTTCGCGAAGAAGCTCGGCGCCGAGCTCGGCCAGCCGGTGGTGGTGGACAACAAGGCCGGCGCCACCGGCATCATCGGCGCCGAACTCGTCGCCAAGGCGCCGGCCGACGGGTACACGCTGCTGTTCTCGGCCGGCTCGGTGTATGCGCTGAACCCGTTGCTCTTCGCCAAGCTGCCCTACGATCCGTTCAAGGGATTTACGTCGATCTCAATGGTGTATTCGCAACCGCTCGCGATCGCCATCAGCCTCAAGGTGCCGGCCAAGACGATTCCCGAACTGGTCAGCCTGGCGCGGGCCAAGCCCGAGAGCATCAGCGCCGGGACGGTGGGTGCGTTCCACGTGCTTTCCACGCAGTACTTCTCGAACTTCACCAAGACCAAGCTACTCAACGTCAATTACAAGTCGGGCACGCTGGTCGCGCTGCTGTCGGGCGAGATCGACCTGGTGGTCGACGTGATTTCGCTGCTGGCGCCGCAGCACAAGGCCGGCAAGATCCGCATCCTCGCGGTCGCAAGCAACAAGCGCATGGCGATCGCTCCAGACGTGCCAACGCTGGCCGAAGTCGGCTATCCCGGCGTCGAGATCAGCACCTGGACCAGCCTCACCGGCCCCGCCAACCTGCCCAGGCCGATTGTCGACAAGCTCAACGCGGCGGTGGCCAGGATCGTGAAGTCTCCCGAGATGACCGAGTTGGCGGCGGCGCAAGGCCTGAGCGTGTTCTCGTCGACGCCGGAAGCCGTCGACGAGCTGGTGCGCTCCGAATACGCGCGCTGGCAGAAGGTCGCCGTGGACGCTGGCATCAAGCCGCAGTAACGCGGGCCCATTCCTGGAATCTCAAAGGAGACAACGTCATGTGGATTCAACGTCGTAGAGTCGGCACAGCTGCCGCGGCCCTGCTCTTTTCGGCTAGCGGCGCGTTTGCGCAATCGGCCTTCCCCAGCCAACCGATCAAAGTCATCATCGGCTACGCGGCCGGTGGCGCACTGGACACGGTCACGCGCATCGTCGCGCAGGGCATGGCCGAATCGCTGGGCCAGCCGGTGGTGGTGGACAACAAGCCGGGCGCCAGCGGCCTGATCGCGACCGAGTTCGTGAAGCAGGCGCCGCCCGACGGCTACACCGTGCTATTCGTGCCTTCAACCTTTGTGGTCAACCCGATCATGATGGTCAAGGCGCCCTACGACCCGGCCAAGGATTTCACGCCGGTATCCAACCTTGCCACGATGGCCGAAGTGCTGGTCACGGCGCAGGACTCCAAGATCAACTCGGTACGCGACCTTGTGGCGCTGGCCAAGGCCGATCCGGGGAAGATGAGTTACGCATCAACCGGCGTGGGCGGACCCGCGCATCTGTCAGGCGAACTGTTGCAGACGCAGACAGGCATCCAGACCATCCATGTGCCCTTCAAGGGCAACGCACCGGCGGTCACCGAAGTGATGGCCGGCCGCGTGAGCTACATGTTCAATCCGACCACCGGTCTGAAGGAATTCGTGCAGGCGAAGAAGCTCAAGCCGATCGCCATCACGGGCGTGAACCATCGCCTACCCGAGTTCCCTGACGTACCGACCATGGCCGAGGCCGGCTTCCCGGGTTTCGAGGATGTCGGCATCTGGTTCGGCGTCGTGGCGCCCGTCAAGACGCCGCCGGCCGTCGTCGCGCGCCTGAATGCCGCCATTCAAGACGCGCTGCGCAAGCCCGCCGCGCTCGAGCGGTTGAAGTCCGTCGGCGCGGTGCCGACCGCCGGCACGCCCAAGGAATTCCAGGACTTCCTGGCACGCGACCTCGTCCGCTGGACCGGCCTGATCAAGGCGGCCGGCATCACGATGTCGAACTGAACTTCTACCGTCCTTTCACTTCCCCACAAAGATATGTCCACCGCCGAACTGACAGACCGAAACCTTCTTGCCCCGAACCTGGGCCGCGATGCGCTCGACGAGGCACGCGCCCTGCTGGGCATGCCGATCCGCGTCGAGCAATGGAATTACGAAGCCACGCGCGACGCGATCCGCCATTACGCCTGGGGCATCGGCGACGACAACCCGTTGTTCTCCGACCCAGCCTATGCCGCCGGCACGCGCTGGCACGGCATCATCGCGCCACCGACCTTCTTCTTCGGCATCTTCGACGCGGTGGTGGCGCCTGGGCTGGAGGACATCCAGTGGTACTACTCGGGCATTGATGCGGAGTTCCACCTGCCAATGCGACGCAACGACGAAATCACCGCCAGCGCCGACTACGTCGACGCGCGGCCGGTCAGCGGCAAGCAGGTCAAGAACATGCTGATCCAGACCGGCGACGTGCGCTACACCAACCAGAATGGCGAGCTTGTGACCAAGGTGCTCTCGCACACCTTCCGCGTGGCGCGCCTGGGTGCCAAGGACGGCCTCAAGTACGAGCCGCGCGCCAAGCACGAATACACGCAGGCGGAGCTCGACGAGATCATGAGCGCGCACATCAACGAGTACGTGCGCGGCGCCGAAACCTTGTACTGGGAGTCGGTGGAGGTCGGCGCTTCCCTGCCCGGCACGGTGCGGGGACCGATCAACCAGCTCGACATGACCGCCTACTATGCCGGCGCCGTAGGCACCTCCGGCTACAAGTCGACCAAGCTGAAGTGGAAGTACACGAACTGGGCCCGAACCACGCCCGAGCATTTGCCCAACAACTACGACAAGTGCTACTACGGCGCCCGCGTGCTGCCGAGCATCGGCCATCAGGACCAAGCCGTCGCGGTGAACGACCTGGGCATGCCCGGCCCCTACGACAACGGCCCGCAGCGTTGCGGGATGCTCGCCACCTGCGTCACCAACTGGATCGGCGACGACGGCTTCGTGCGCAAGTACAGCACACGGCTGAAGTTGCCCGTGATTTTTGGCGATACCAACTACACCAAGGGCCGCGTCACCGGCAAGCGCATCGAGGACAGCCGCGGGCTCGTCGACCTCGAATTGTGGGCCGAGAACCAGCTCGGGCAGGTGACGCTCACGGGCACGGCCACCGTTGAACTGCCGCGCCGCGAGGCCAAGAACCACTCCTGAGCATCAACCACGGACGAACATCAACATGACCACAAAGACCATCTCCCGCGAAGCGCAGCAAGCCGTCGAACAAGGCAAGGCGCATTTCATGCATACGCTCGGCAACCTGCCCGAGCCGATCCGCGCCATGATGGACCACCTGCCCGAGCACTTCGCGGGCTACCTCCAGTTCCGCGAAGCCGTCTACCGCAGCCCCGAGCAAGGCGCCTGTCTCGACCTGAAGACCAAGGAACTGCTCTACACGGTGCTCGACGTGGTGACCGGTAATCTGGACGGCGCCAAGAACCACGGCCGCGCCGCGTTCGTTGCCGGCATGAATTCTGGCGAACTGGCCGAGGCCTGCATGCAGGTGATGCACGTGTGCGGCGTGACCACTTGGGGCACGACCGGCTACAAGGTGGTCGACTTCATTGCCGGACTCGAAAAAGAAAAGAAGCCTGCCTGAGCTACGCCGCGCGAACTGCCCCAAGTCACGTGAACTTCGCTCTCTTCCTCGACATGAAAGTCCGGAGCGATCCGGACCGCCTCGCAGTCGCCGACCACCGCCTGCGACTTTGCTGGAGCGAACTGGACCGGCAGGCGTCGCGGCTCGCGTACCTGATGCGTGCGCGTGGCCTCGCACCGGGCGATCGGCTCGCCATTTACCTTCCCAATCGGGTCGAGGTCGTCGTCGCGCTGCTGGCCTGTCTCAAGTCCGGCGTCATCGCGACGCCACTCAACTGGCGCCTGTCGGGTGCCGAGCTGCATCGCGTGGTGTCGCACTGCGCGCCCGCGCTCACGCTCACCAGCTCCGACCGGATCGCTCTGCTCGGCCCAGGCGCATCTGCCGCTGGCGTGCTTGGCGTGGACGAGGCGCCTGGTGGCGGCAGCTTCTGGGCCGCTTTGGAAGGCCAGCCCGACCGCTTCGCGACCATCGGTCGGCAGGCAGGGGACATCGCCAACCTGCTCTACACCTCGGGCACCACCTCGACGCCCAAGGCTGCGATTCACACCCATGGCATGCGGGTCGCCGTAGCGGCCGCGATGACCGACGCCTTCGCGCTGTCGTCTCGCGACGTGGCACTTGCGGTGTCGCCGCTCTTCCACACCGCCGGGCTCAGCGTTTTCGCCAACGCCTTGTTCGCGGGCTGTCCACTGATCCTGCTGGAAAAGTGGAATCTCGAGGACTTCGTCCGCATCGTGGCAGAGGAGGGCGTGAGCTTCATGCACCTGATCGGCACCTTGCTGGTAGACATCGCCAACGCCGACGAGCAGATTTTCGATCCGCTGAAGGCGAGCAGCCGTGTGCGCTTCACTTGGGGCGGCGGGCATTCGATCAGCCCCGACAAGTTTCTGAGCTATGAGCGCCGCATCGGCGGGCTCTTCCTGCTGGGCTACAGCCGCACCGAAGGCGGGTTGAGCTACAACCCGCTCGACGCGGCTCGGCGCAATTTCAGCGACCATGGCTTTCCGAACCGCAACAGCTCCGAGCTCGCGATCATCGACCCGGCGACGCAGCGACCTTGCAACACGGATGTCACCGGCGAGATCTGTTTCCGCGGCGACGGCGTTTCCCCCGGCTACTGGGACGGGCACTTCCTGCGCACGGTGCCGCCCTACGACGGCGGCTGGCAACCGACCGGCGACCTGGGCTGCGTCGATGCGGAGGGCCGGCTGTATTTCCTGGGCCGGGGCGACCACATGATCAAGACGGGTGGCGAGAACGTGTTCCCGGATGAAGTGGCGTCGGTGCTGCTCGGGCTCAATGGCGTCGTCGATGCCGTAGTGGTGGGCCTGCCGGACGAGCGCATGGGCCAGCGCGTGGCGGCCCTGGTAGTGCCTGCGGGTCCCGCGCTTCACACGGAGGACTTGATCGCTGGCTGCCGCCTCGCGCTGGCGGGCTACAAGACGCCGCGCGTCGTGGGCTTTATCGATGCTCTGCCGAAGCTTGGCAGCGGCAAGGTGGACCTGGCGGCATGCCGGTCGCTGCTGCTCGCGAAAGCCGCGGCGCCCACGCCCTGCTGACCCACATCGTGATTGCGTGGAACACCGCCCGCATGCAGGCGGCGCGAGCGGCTGGTCGGCATCGCGACTTGCTGCCGCCAAGCGGATAGCGGCGGCCATCGATACCATCCGAACTCCGATCCACGACCGCTTGCCATGACCGAGACCCATATCCCTCCACACGTCGTCATCATGGGCGCAGCCGGCGCGCTGAGCCGTGCAGTCATTGCCGATTTTCTGGAACAGGGCGCCCGGCTTGCGTTGGTGGACCACAGTATGGCGCACCTGTCGAGCGCGTTCCCTGGGCTGGACAACTCGCAGCATCTGCTGCTCGAGGCCGATGTGACATCGGCAACCGCTATGACGCCACAGTCCGGGGCATGACGATGGTTTTCCAAGTGAAGGACGATGCCATGCTGGACAAGGTCCAGGCCGGCGAAAAGGTCCGCTTTCTGGCTGAAAAAGTCGAGGGAAAGATCACCGTCATGAAGATCGAAGCTGCGCGCTGAGCCCCCGTTCGCCCCGCACGTGCACGCGCCGAGGTCGGGCTGCATTTGGGGACGGCAGGTTCGTTCATCTGCCCGGTCAATTTGACACCTCAACCCCTGTAAAGCCTTAGCTGAGGAGCGTACCAACCACAAACAGGAGCGAAGCAAGGTGTGCTTGCAAGGGTGATGCTGCTATGCCGTAATTGCACGAATGACTCGGTGACGCAATGACTTCAAGGAGCTGATCCGCCGCATGAGGTTTGGCGGCCAACAGAAGGAAGGAGACACATATGACTACCCACAACCCAGTCCAACAACTCCGAGAGATCTTCGAAGGACCGGTCATGCGACCGGTATTGGAGCATTGGCGGCGCAAGCACTTCGTGTCCAAAGAAGGTCTTGCCTCCTGCTACGGCTTGTTCGAAAGCTTCGCGGAAGCACGTGCCTCGTTGCCGCCCAGCCTCGCGTTCGATCACGCTGCACTGGCCACCGAATATGTTGAGGTCCGCACGAAGCGCATTTTCGCCTACGACTACCCGGTGCTGTGGTGGCTTGAGCGTGCGATCCGCCGCGGCGCCACTCGAGTCCTAGACATCGGCGGATCGGTCGGCGTTCACTACTATGCCTATCGACGCTACTTCGAGATGCCTCCAGAGCTGACCTGGCGAATTGTCGAGGTGCCCGCCATCGCTTCGATAGGGCGAGAGATGGCGCTGCGAACCGACGCCCAGGCGCTCAGCTTCGTGGAGGACCTGGAGTCCGCGCTTTCCGGCGCCGACATCTGGATTTCCGCAGGCGCCATTCAGTATTTCGAAGACGGCCGCCCGAGTGATCTGCTGAAGCGATGCGCAACAAGGCCGAAACACATCCTCCTCAACAAGCTTCCGCTGTACGCCGGTCAGGACTTCATTACCACGCAGAACCTCGGCGAGGGTTCCTTTTCTCCTTTCCACGTCTATAACCGAGCGGCATTTATTGGGGATATTACGGCGTTGGGCTATACGCTGGGCGACGAGTGGGCCGTCCATGAGCGTTCGCTTTACCTGCCGAGCCACCCTGATCGGTCGTTCCCGACCTTCACGGGCCTCTATTTCACGAACGACATCTAGTCTTACTGAATGAAAGGGACTTCCCCGTCCCTGGACTGGACTTGACCCTGTTGCGCGGACGGGTTGGGACTTGATCTCAAGTCGGATGGATAGGCTGCGACGCAGACTTTTCCACCGGCGGCGTGGCGCATGCCACGCAGACGCCGACGGTGCCCATCGACGGGCGCACGCCCATCTTCTTGCACCGTTCGCCGAAGGCGATGCTGGTGTTCGGCGCGCACGCGTGGCATGCCGTAGGTGGCGTCGGATTCGGTGTGGATTGCTCGGATTCGTTCCACCAACACCGCGTCGTCGATCGAACGCCTCGACGGCGGTCGTTCGAGCCACGCGTAGTAGCCACTCGCAGAGACCTTGAGCACGCGGCACATCGTATGCACTGGAATCTTGGCCTGGTTCGCACTCACGAGTTCGTAGACCTGATGGATGTCTTCTCGCCTTTGCCGGCGAACCAGGCCGTAGCCTTTGCCAAGATGTCCCGCTCCAGCTTGAGCTGACGGTTTTCACGGCGCAGCCGCACGAGTTCCTCGCGCTCGGCGCTGCTCAGGACATCCTTGCCGCGTGCGGGCTTGCCGCTGTCAGCGGCGGCTTGCGCCACCCAAGTCGAGATGCTCTGGGCAGTGCAGCCGAACTCACGCGCGAGCTGCGTCGGCGTGCGGCCCGCCTGGACCAGCTCGACCATCTGTTGGCGGAACTCCGCCGGGTACGGAGGCTTCGGTGTAGGCATATCGGACTCCTTCTTCCATAGGGATCGGGTGTCCGCGAAATCGGGTCAACTTCAACTTCAAGGTCATGCTCCATGCGCAGCTTGGCGTTCTCCTTCCTCAAACGCTCTAGCTCAGCCTGTTCGGGCTTCATCACGCCCTAACCAGGGAACGCCTGCTGCGGGTCCGCAGTTGCCTCACGTACCCATTTGCGCAGCACGTTCTCGTGCATCAAGATCACGGGCAGCTTGCGCCACCGCCGCACCCCGTTCCTTTACCAGCTTGATTGCTTCAAACTCTCGGCTGAACTGCCTTCTCGTTCCCATGAACCGCCTCCGGTTTCATTTCACACCTTAACAAGATGTCTTTGAAACCGGCAGCAGCCCATAGTGTTTTCCTGAGCGCAGGGCTGAAACCTCGCTACAGTGAGCAGCCCCGGTTCGAGTTCGTCTACATCAAGGAGCTTTTCCGTTGATGGTCCAGACGTTGAAGTCATATTCGGCCGCATCGACGACGCCAGCTGCTTGATCGCTTGCGGAAGGACCGTCGTGGCGCATCGTCGAAGCGAGCCCAATGCATCCATCAACGTAGCCAGGGTCTAGGCCGCGTCCTGGTTGTCGTCCACCAGGGCCCGCCGTCGTGCTGCGGACTGGCGGGCGCGGAGCGTTCGACCTGATCGGTCGGGGGAGGGTACAGCGGCAGGAGGGGAAAATGGGTAAAATGGCCAAAACCCTTAATTTAAGGATCTGCGATGGCCGCCTCCACTTCCTCTGTTCTACCCGCCGAGATCGAGCGCTTGACGCGCGACCTGCCGTCGTTTTCCGCCACTAAGCTGGCCTCGGGCATGCAGAAGGTGACCAGTACGGTGATGGCACGAGGCGCAGTAGTGATCACGCGGCATGAGCAGCCGTCGATGGTGCTGATGTCGGTGGAGCGCTACCTGAAGCTGGAACAGGCGTCGGCGCCGAACCTGGAAGCCCTCACGCATCGCTTTGACGACATGTTCGCGCACATGCAGGGCGAGGCGGCTGCACGGGCTATGGTGGCCGCCTTCGCCTTGAATCCTGCCGAACTCGGTGAGGCGGCTGTTGCCCAGGTGGTGCCGGCGGCACGCCGCTGATGCCGGCGCAGATCTTCCTGCTGGCCGGCGTCAACGGCGCCGGCAAGAGCAGCGTGGGCGGCGCCGCGCTGCTGCAGAAGAAGGTGGATTACTTCAACCCCGACCTGGCCGCCCGCGCGCTGCTGGAGGCCAACCCGGGACTGGCGGCCGAAGCGGCCAATGCCCGGGCCTGGGAGTTCGGCCGCAAGGGGCTCGAGCGGGCTCTGGCGCAGGGTCTGAACTTCGCTTTCGAGACGACGCTGGGCGCCAGGACGATTTCCCAGATGCTGCTCGACGGCGCACGCGAGGGGGCGCAGGTCCATCTCTGGTATGCCGGGCTGTCGTCGCCGGAGCTGCACCTGCAGCGCGTCCAAGCGCGGGTGGCCGCCGGCGGTCACGACATTCCCGAAGCGAAGATCCGCGAGCGCTACGAGACTAGCCGCGCCAACCTGATCCGGCTGCTGCCGCATCTGGCGAGCCTGCGCGTCTACGACAACAGCGCGGAAGGCGATCCGAAGGCCGGGCAGCGGCCACAGCCGCTGTTGCTGCTGCACATGGAAGACGGGCGCATCGTCTCGCACATCGCGCTCGACCAGGTGCCGCAGTGGGCCAAGCCCGTCATGGCCGTGGCGCTGGGGCGCCAGGGCGGCGCGGGCTGAGCTTTCGCACGGCTTGATGCTGCGCGATACGCCTGCGGTCCGGCTGCGGCACGCCTTCGCCCGATATGGCCCAAGGTGAACCTGCGTGCATCGCCCATCATGCGCTGGGTGCAGCGCTACGTGCCTGAGTTCGAGAAGCGCTGGAATCGATTCGCTCGTCAGGTTGGTCGCTCATGGCGCGTCGACGAGACCTACTTGAAAACCCGCGGCAGACTCGATTTGCCCCGCAAGCCTAAGCGGAATCGACGTCCTGCGACGCGTCGAATGGCGGGCGTACTGAGCCGGCTTCACGCCGGCCGAGACCCGCGCCGCATTGCGCAGCAAGATGGAGTCGAGCTACCAGGGCATCTTCATGGGCGCGCGCAAATACGTGCTGCACACCTTCGCCACCACGCAGAGTGCGCTGATGAAGAAGCGCGTGGCACGCTCCATGGTCGGCAGCATTTGCCTCACCTGCCACGACAAGCGGCTCAAGCGCGAGGCGCTGGCCGTGACCTTCGCGGGCCATAACATCGGCGCGATCTCGCCAATGCCGCTCGAAGACTAAGTCACCGTACGCCGCCCCGTGGTCATGACTTCATTCAGTACCCGAAGGTGGGTCGGCGGATATGGATGACAACTCCATGCGAGTCAGGGGTCTATAGGAGAATCCCCTTGGCCACCGTGTTGCGCTGGATCTCGCTCGTGCCCGTGACGATGCGGTACATGCGCAGGCGGCGGAAGATGAACTCGACCGGATGGTTGCGCGTGACCCCGACATTGCCGTGAATCTGCACCGCCTTGTCGGCGATCTCGAAGCAGCGCTCGGAGACGAACAGCTTGCACATCGACGCCTCGGTGCGGATGTCCTCGCCGCCATCGGCCTTCGCCGCCGTCGCCAGCACCATCTGCTCGCAGGCATAGAGCGCGGTCGCCATGTCGGCCAACATATGCTGGATCGCCTGAAAGCGGCTGATAGGGCCGCCGAACTGCTCCCGGTGCTGCGCATAGTCGATCGAGTGCCGCAACGCCTGGCGGGCGAGCCCGATCATGGTGGGGCAGTGGAGCAGGCGGTTCACGTTGATGCGGTCCATCGCAATGCGCAGGCCTTCTCCCTCGGTGCCGATCAGGTTGGCCACGGGTACGCGCACGTTGTCGAAATGGATGTCGGCATCGACGAACTGGCCTGTCATGGGCACGCAGTCGAAGTCGAGCCGCACGCCCGGTGCCCGCAGATCGATGAACAAGGCGGAGATGCCGCGCGCGCCGTCGTCGGGGTTGGTGACGCAGATGGTGATGGCCACATCGGCGAACGTGGAGGCGCTGATGTAGTGCTTGTGGCCGTTGATGATGAAGTCGTCGCCATCGCGCACGGCACGCGTGCGGATGCTCGCCGCGTCCGACCCGGAGTGCGGCTCCGTCATGGCGAAGCAGATGCCCATCTCGCCCTGGACCACCGGGTCCACGAAGCGCGCCACCTGGTCGGGCGTGGCATACCTGGCGAGCGAGCCGATGCGCGACGGGCCGCCCCAGTCGCCGAGGACGTGCGGAAAGAGGATGGCGCCCGAAGCGGCCACGTCGTCCTTCAGCAGGCAGAGCTGCGCGAGCGGCAGCCCACGGCCCCCGAGTTCCACCGGAAGATGGATGCCGTAGAAGCCCAGCTCGCGGCAGCGCCGCCAGACCGAGCCGACCAGCTCGCGCGAGAACCGGTCTTCGTAGCCGAGGCCGAGCTTGCGCTCGAGCGGGATCAGTTCGCCGTTGAGATACTCTGCGAGTTCGGCGCGGATTTCGGCGATGGACTTGGAACGGGTCGTCTGAAGCATGAGAAGCTCCTCGGGAGCGCAAGGCAGGACCCTGTGCGCCAGGTTAAGGAAAAACGATGAGACTGGACGACCTTCGCTACTTCATCGCGGTGGCCGAACAAGCCCATGTGGGACGTGCGGCGCAACGCCTGGGCGTCAGCCAGCCGGCGTTGACGAAGGGCGTCCAGCGCCTGGAGCAGGCCCTGGGCCTGACGCTCTTCGACCGCGGGCCTCGAGGCATGGCGCTGACCGGCGTGGGGACGCTCTTCTTCGAGCGTGCGCGGCACCTGTGCACGGGCCTCGACGAAGCGGTGCAGGAAGCGAGCGACCTGCACCTGGGCAGCATTGGGACGATACGGATCGGCGTCTCGCCGATCTTTGCCGATGCGCTGGCCGCGCAGACCTTCGCCTTGCTTCGGCAGCAGCGGCCTGGTGCCAAGGCGAGGATGGCCATCAGCCTGAATGACACCCTGCTGGCATCGCTGCGGCTCGGCGATCTCGACCTGTCGATCAACGCGCTCGAAGATGCGCAACCCGAGGGGCTGCTGCAGGAGCCTTTGTTCGATGACGAACTGTGCGTGGTGCTGCGAGAGGATCATCCGCTGTTGTCGCGCAGCCATCTGCGGCTGGCCGATCTCGCGCATTGCTCCTGGGCGCTGCCGGGCGTGGAAGTGCTGGCGCGCCGGCGCGTCGAGGCGCGCTTTGCCGAGCAGGGTCTGCCGCCGCCCGACGTCGTGCTGCAGCTCGACACCTCGATCACGCTCGCCTCGTCCGTCGTGAGACACAGCGACCTGCTCTCGGTGATGAGCCGCTTTTCCCTGCGGCTGCCGGCCGGCCGTGGACTGGTGCCGCTGCCGCTCACCGATGCCGCGTGGCCGCGCCGCGTCGGTGTCGTCACGCGCGCCGGAGCCTACATGTCGCCGCTGGTGCATCGCTTCATCGAGCTGTTGCGTGAGCGCTCGCAGGATTTCCGCGTGAACGACGCTCACTGATTCTGCAGGTTCAGCTTCTGGATGATCGGCTTGTAGCGCCGCACCTCGCGCTCGTTGAACTCGCGCATCTCGGCTGGCGTGCCGGGCGTCGCGATGAAGGACTCGCGCTCGAACAGCTTGAGAATCTCGGGCGACTTCAGGGCCGCTGCGGCCGAGGTGTTGAGACGCGACACGACAGCCTCCGGCGTGTTGCGCGGAACCGCCAGGCCGGCCCAGCTGCCGGCATCCAGATCCGGCATGCCGAGTTCTGCGATCGCCGGCACTTGCGGCAGCGCCGGCGAGCGCGCCTTGCTCGTGACCGCGAGCCCGACCACCTTGCCGCCGCGGATGAACTCCAGCGCCGGCCCGACGGCGATGATGCCAAGATCGATCTGGCCACCGATCAGGTCGGTCATGACATTGGCGCCGCCCTTGTAGGGCACGTGCAGCACGTCCAGCCCGAAGTGGTCCTTGATGATCTCGAAGGTCAGGTGCATCGAGGTGCCGACGCCGGGCGAGCCGTAGGAGAGCCTGGCACCATCCTTCACGCGCTGGCGCAGCTGCGCGAAGCTGGTGATGCCGAGCTTCGGCGAGGCCATGATCACGTGCGGAGAAATGCTCAGCCGCGACACGGGCGCGAAGTCGTTGACCGGGTCGTAGTCGAGCTTCTTGTACAACTCACGAGCGACGGAATAGTTGCCGCCGTACATCAGCATCGTCTGACCGTCGGGCCGGGCGCGCGCCACCCGCGAGGCCGCGATGTTGCCGCCCGCGCCGCCGATGTTCTCGACGATCACCGGCTGCCTGAGGTCGGCGGACATCGGCCTCGCGACCTGCCGTGCGATGGTGTCGAACTGGCCGCCGGCAGAGAAGGGCACCACCAGCGTGACCGGTCCCGAGGGATAGGCGGCCGCATGCGATGTCATCGGCCATGCGGCGCTCGCAAGCAGAGTGGAAAGCCATTGGCGGCGGCTCATGTCGAGATGCATCGTGTCTCCTGGACGGGTTCGTGCCGCAAGTTTCGGCCAGGGGCGAGGCCGCGGCGATAGCGGATGCGGGCGGATCCATAACCGTACGGAATGGCGTTGCGCGATAACGCCGCGGCATCGGGGCCGCGAGATGCCTTATCGGCGGCGACGCGCGCCGCTCCTAGCATGCGCGCATTCCCAATTCCTCAGGATCACGCATGAACCAGGGTCGCTTCATCAGCCGCAATGCCAGGTACCTTCCTCACCACCCGGCCGTCATCTTCGAGGATCGCGTCATGAGCTTTCGCGAGCTCGACGAGCGTTCGAACCGGCTCGCCAATGCGCTGCTGGGCCTGGGCCTTTGCAAGGGAGACCGGGTCGCGTTCCAGATGTCCAACCGGCCCGCCATCGTCGAGATCGAGTGCGCCCTCTACAAGGCTGGGCTGGTCAAGGTGCCCTTGAATGCCAGGCTGGCGCCGGCCGAGGTGATCGACGTGATCCGCAACGGCGACCCCCGCGTCTTCCTGGTGGGCGACTCGCACGCCGGCACGGTGCAGGAACTGCTCAGCGCGCTGTCCTCGGTCGAGCACTTCGTGTCCGTCGGCCGTCCCGTGCCGGGCTGGAAGGACTACGAAGCGCTGCTGGCCCGTGCGGCCGATCGCAACCCCGACATCGAGATGGCGCCGGACGATCTTGCCGTGCTGCACTACACCTCCGGTTCCACCGGCAAGCTGAAGGCTGCGATGCAGACGGTGGGCAATCGCATGTCGCATCTGCGCAAGGTGGGCATGCACCGCATGCGGGTCGCTCCGGGCGACGTGCTGCTCGTGAGCGGGCCCCTGACGCATGCCAGCGGGATGTTCCTGCAGCCCTTCCTGTACCAGGGCGGTGCGATCCTGATCCAGGACCGCTTCGATCCCGACCAGCTGCTGGCCGCCGTGGCACGCTGGAAGGTCACCTACACCTTCATGGTTCCGACGATGCTGAATCGCCTCGCGACGCATCCGAACCTGCACTGCCACGATCGAAGAAGCCTCAAGCAGATCGCCTATGGCGGAGCGCCCATGGCACCGTCGCGCATTCGCGAGGCGTGGGAGGCGCTGGGTCCGGTGCTGTCGCAAGGCTACGGCGGCGGCGAAACGACCGGCGGGCTGATCCTGCTGTCGACGCAGGACCACGAAGCAGCGATTCGCGAGGCGCCGGAGCGCCTGGCTTCGTGCGGCCGCCCCATCGGCGAATCCGAAGTCATGGTCATGCACGAGAGCGGCCGTGCCGTGCAGGACGATGAGACTGGAGAAATCGTGGTCCGCGGACCGGACGTATTCGCAGGCTACTGGCGCGAGCCCGAACTCACCCTGCAGGCCTTCAGTGCCGACGGCTGGCTGCGCACCGGCGACCTCGCGCGGGTCGACGACGAGGGCTACATCTACATCGTCGATCGCAGCAAGGACATGATCATCTCGGGCGGCTTCAACATCTACCCGACCGAGGTCGAGCAGGCGCTCTACAGCCATCCGGCCGTGTACGAAGCCTGCGTGGTCGGCGTGCCCGACGACACCTGGGGCGAGGCCGTGAAGGCGGTCGTGGTCCTGCGCGAGGGACAGAGTGCCACGGAGCTCGAGATCGTCGGCCATTGCCGGCAGTTGCTGGCCGACTTCAAGAAGCCGCGCTCGATCGACTTCGTTGCGGAACTCCCGCGCAATCCCAACGGCAAGCTCTCGCGCAAGGCGGTGCGCGAACCTTTCTGGGCAGGGTGCGACCGGCAGGTGGGTTGATGCAGGAGTCGGTCGAGTGCAGGCCAATGCTCGGCAGATGCGCGAATTTCGCAGACGCATTCAGAGCGTCTTTCAGGACCCGTATGCGTCGTTGAACCCACGCAGAGGCATTCGGCAGGCGCTGTCGGAGCCGTTGCATGTGCATCGCCTGGGTTCGCCGGCCGAGATCGAGGCCAAGGTGCGGAGCACGATCCTGGAAGTCGGCCTCACCGTCGCGGTGCTGGACAAGTATCCCCATGAATTTTCGGGTGGCCAGCGTCAGCGGGGCGGCCCAGAGCGCTGATGCTGGACCCCAAGATGATCACGGATCAGCCGGGCCGTCGTGACTGCCGACGGAAGGCAGCGGGAGTGACGCCCATACGCTGCGCGAATGCCTTGCCGAAGGCGGACTCGGACGCATAGCCGACCCGCTCAGCCACGTCCGCCGTCGACATCTGGCCCCGTGCCAGCAGATCGCGTGCTACCTGCATGCGCAACAGCGTCAGCAGTTCCAGCGGCGATGTCGCACCACGCGACGCAAAGTGACGCGCGAAGGTGGCGCGCGACATCATGGCCTGATCAGCCAGGTTGGCGACGGGCCACGGCCGTTCAGGATGCTGCAGCATGGCCAGCACCACGCGACTGAGACGCGGATCGCCGAGCAGCACGAGCAGCACGAGCAGCGACGCCGGCATGCCTTCACGCTGCGCGTGCGCACGCAGGACTAGGATGAACAGGGCTTGGCTGAGCGCGGTGACGATGGCCAGTGCACCGGGCTGCCCATGGAACGCCTCGGAGCGCACCAGCTCGACGTCCCCTTCCGTGTTGTGCCTTACCGGCAGCATGCCGTCCATCTTCATTCGCATTGGCCTGGCAGGAGCGTTCGTGCCAACGCTGCGCACGAGGTGCGCGCTGCCGCGCGGCAGCATCAGGAAATCGCCTGCGCCGAGGCTGGTGGTGCGACCATCCGGCAACTGTACGGCAGCGCGCCCGGCGAGCACCAGATGGAACGGCGTGCGGCCTCGCCGAGGCTCAGGCTGCAGTCCTGGCCAGAGCGAACGCCGCGCGAGGCGGTGCAAGTAAAAGCTTCTGCGTGCGAAAGAAAAATGCGCTGGCGATGCGCGACGCAGCTGCACACAATGAACTCCATCACATCGCCAGGAGTTCACTTGAAGATCGCACCATTCTCGAACGGCTTCGGCGCCGATGTCCTGGGCGTCGACCCGCATCTCCAGCTCGACGACGACGAGATCGCCCAGGTCCGGAGGGCCTGGCACCTGCACTCGATCCTTCGCTTCCGGCGGCTCGAAGTCACCCCCGATGAACACACGCGGTTCAGCCGCCGGCTCGGCAAGCTGCACATCATGACCCCGCTCAAGTTCAACCTCGAGGGGTACCCCGAGGTCTTCGTGGTGTCCAACGCCAGCAAGCGCAACCCTGACGAGCCGGTGGGCAAGTCTGCCGGGGAAGTCGGCCTGCGACGCGCCGGGGAGGGCTTCCACACCGATGGCGAGGACAAGGCCATCCCCAACGCGGGCTCCATGCTCTACGCCGCCCAGGTCCCGCCCGAGAAGGGCGACACGCTCTTCGTCGACATGTACGCGGCGTACGAGGCGCTGCCTTCGCAAGTGAAAAGCCTGATCGCGGGCCGGCGCGCACGCTACAGCCGCATCGATCTGCATCCAGTGCACTACCCCCACATGGATCCGCTCACGCCTGAGCAGAAGTTGGAGCGGCCGGACGTGTTTCACCCTCTCGCCCGGGCGCATCCGTATTCCGGTCGGACGGCCCTGTACATCGGTCGCTGGGCCTGCGATATCGAAGGTCTGCCTGTCGAAGAAGGCCGCGCGTTGATCCGATATCTGCAGGACTTTGCCAAGCAGCCGAAGTTCATCTACACCCAGAAGTGGCAGAAGGGCGATGCGATCCTCTGGGACAACCGCTGTACGCAGCATTGCGCGACCGGCTTCGACGATGAACGGTATGTGCGCACGATGTACAGAACCACGCTGGAAGGCGAAACGCCGTTGATGGCGCGCACGCCGGTGCGGCTCAAGCTGGAAGAATTCGCGTGAACATCCGCTTCCTCGAGACCGTGCTGTGGCTCGCGCAGCTGCGAACGATCAAGGCCACTGCCGATCGTCTCTGCATCACCCACACGGCCATCTCCAGCCGCATCGCCTCGATCGAGCAGGACCTGGGCGTCAGCCTCTTCACCCGCTCGGCGCAGGGCTTCGAGCCGACGGACGACGGACTGCGCTTCATCGAGGAGGCAAGCAAGATCGTGGATGCCTACCAGCGGCTGCGGCGGGTCATGCTCGACCCGGGCCGGGTACGCGGCACGCTTCGGATCGGCTCGGTCAGCACCCTCATACCCACGGTCTTCTCCATCCTGGGCAAGACGCTGCGCGAGGAGTACCCGCACGTTTCCCTCGTCATCAGCACGGACCTCCCGGAGCGACTCCTGAAGGACTTTCGCAGCGGCCGGCTCGACCTGCTGCTCACGTCGAGTTGGCCTGACGACCCGCACTTCGATGTGGTGCCGCTTTGCAAGGTCGCCATGGGTTGGGTCGCGAGCGAGCAGCTCGGCATCGACACCCACAGGCCACTGACCCCTGATCAGCTTGCTGCGTATCCCATCATCGGCTACCCGGCAGGGACCGAATCGCAAATGCGGATAGACGCGTACTTCTCCGGCATCGGGCGCGAGCTCGTTCTCCACGCCGGGAACGGGCTGCCAAGCAACCTGCAGATGGCGAAGTCCTGCATCGGAATCGCGGCCGTGCCCAAGGTGGCGGCGCGCGGCGACCTGAACCGCGGGGACCTGGTGCTGGTCCCGACCACGCAGCCCTACCCCGACGTCGGCTACGCCGCACTGTTCCTGCGCGATGGAGACAACGATCTCCCCCGCGCCATCGCGGCACTCGCCCGCCAAGCCGCCGCGCAATTCTGCGAGGCATCCGATCCTTCCGACGCCTGGCCCATGGATGCGTCGGACAACCCAGAGCAAGCATGAAAGTCTCCCTGATCCAGATGAACTCCGTCGCCGACAAGGCGCGCAATGTCGCAGACGCCCATCGGCTGGCCCGCAAGGCGGTCGAGATCGACGGCGCGGAGCTGGTGGTGTTCCCGGAACACTTCGACTGGGCCGGCGGTAGCGTCGCCGAGAAAGTCGCGGCCGGAGAAGATGTACGAGGCGGGCCGGCCTACGACATGTGCCAGCGACTGGCGCGCGACTGCCAGATCCATGTCCACAGCGGCAGCTTCTACGAGACTGCCGCCGGGCTGGGCCGCGTCTACAACACGACCGTGGTCTTCAACCCCGAAGGCGAGGAGATCGGGCGCTATCGCAAGATTCATCTGTTCGACATCCACACGCCCGATGGATTGCGCTACGGGGAGTCCGACTCCGTCCTGGCAGGATCGGAAACCTGCGTGATCGACATCCACGGGTTTCGCATGGGATTGGCCATCTGCTACGACCTCCGATTTCCGGAGCTGTTCCAGAAGCTGATGCGCGATGGCGCGGACGTGATCGTGCTGCCCGCCGCCTTCACCCTGCAGACCGGCAAAGACCACTGGGAGGTGCTGTGTCGAGCAAGGGCCATCGAGACGCAGTGCTATTTCCTTGCCGCGGCGCAGATAGGCGCGCTAGAACAAGACGGTGAGACTCGATATACATACGGCCACTCTCTCTTCTGTGACCCGTGGGGGCACGTGATCGCGCGCGCATCCGATCAGGTCGGAATCGTATCCGCCAGACTTGATCGAGGTTTGATAGCCAAGACACGCAAACAGATCCCTCTAGCGCAACACAAGGTTCTCTGAGATGAAAAAGTTTCGCATTGGGGCGATGCCTTCGCCCATTTCGGACTCCGTGAAACAGAGGCTATCGGAAGTGGAAACCGCTACGGTCGGGCACATTCGGCAATGGGGGTTCATGGATCCGGAGATCCAAGCGCTGCGCCACACGCGCCGAGTAGTCGGTGTCGCGGTGACCCTGGCATTGCCGGCGCAGGATTCCACGTTGTTGCACCACACCCTCGGCCTGTTGCGACCGGGGCACATCGTGGTCATCGATCGCCTGGGCGATCGCAAGCACGCATGCTGGGGTGGCGGCGTCACGAATGCGGCGCATGCGTCCGGGGCCACGGCTGCCATTGTCGATGGGATGTGTACCGACCCGCTGGAGATTGCAGAGCTGCAATTCCCGGTTTGGTGCCGAGGAATCACACCCATCACCACGCGCATCTACGACCTGGGTGGCATGTTGAACATGCCTGTGTCATGTGGCGGAGCGGTCGTGAACCCCGGTGACATCATCCTGGCCGACGAAAACGGGGTGCTCGTGCTGTCGCCGGACGAGGTCGACGAAGTAGCCGAATACGCCCTTGCCAAGCAGCAGCGCGGCATGGAGAACGTGCGCCGCATCCACGAGGGAACCCGCCTGGGCGATCTGTCTGGTGCCACGAAGTTCGTAAAACGGGATGCGATCGATTGAGGCTGTTCCTGGCGCGCGATGAACAGAAGACAGCTGATCTTTTTTCTTGCGTAGCGGTTTCCCCTGCGCAAACCCCATTCTGAAAGATTCCCATGAAGAAAATCGTGATCGGCCTGGCCGCAGTGGTGTTGCTCACTCTCTCGGTGGCGGCCAGAGCCGAGTGGCCCGACAAGCCGATCAGGATCCTGGTGCCGTTCCCTTCGGGCAACTCTTCGGACGTGTCGATGCGGCTGCTGGGCCAGAAGCTATCGGTGCGCCTCGGCCAGCCCATCGTCGTGGAGAACCGGGTCGGCGCGGGGGGGACCGTCGGGACCGGCCAGGCCGCCAAAGCTGCCCCTGACGGATATACCTTGGCCATGGGCTCGACCGGACCGCTGGCGATCGCAAGAGCGCTGAGGCCAGACTCATTGCCTTACGACACGGCGAGGGATTTCATGGTCGTCGGCGCCGTCGCCTGGGCGCCTCAGGTGCTCGTCGTCCGAAAGGACCTTCCGATCGCCAGTTTCCAGGAATTTCTTGCCTACGGACGCCGGCCGGACGTCAAGCTGAACTACGGCTCGCCTGGGAATGGGACCACGCCGCATCTCGTCATTGCACAGTTGGTCAACGAGACCCGCATCAACGCGGAGCACATTCCCTTCCAGGGTGGAACTCAGGCCTTGACCAGCCTCATTGGTGGTCAAATCGATTTCATCTCCGACAACGTTCCCGTGGTCCAAGGTGCCATCGCCGGCGGTCGCGTCAGGGCGTTGGCCGTCACCTCGGGCACTCGTATTCCTTCCATGGAGAGTGTGCCGACTCTCAAAGAGCTGGGTGTCAAGGACTTCGACTTGCAAGGATGGATCCTTCTGATCGCTCCAAAGGGACTTCCGGAGACGATCTCCAGCAAGCTCATCGCGGCGGTCGAGGACGTCATGAAGATGCCGGACGTTCGTCAGCGGCTGCTGGAGCTCGGACTGGTTCCCATGGACATGCCGCGCGCCCGTCTGCCGGGATTCCTCCAATCCGAAGCCACGAAGTGGGCTGCGGTCGTCAAGGTCTCCGGCGCGGCGGAGAGCACTCGCTGAGGGGCTGCGCCGCCGCGATGCATTCGAGAAGTACCCCCTGGTCGCCGCACTGGTTCGCCAGCAGCAGGACCAGGCGCGCGTTGAGATCGGCGCTCTCGGCCTCGGTCAAACCCTCGTGGGCCTCGACCAGCGCGGCATAGAAGCCGTCGGGATCCGGGATCCGGAGTTCGGTGTTCATCGGGTGTTTGTCTTCCAGTCCTGTGCCAGCAAGGTCTGCAATGCGGCCGTGATGGAAGCCGCCGTGGGCGCGTCGATCATGGCCGCTCGATAGGCGTCCGGACGCACCATGCAGAGGCTGCCGGGCGCCGGGTCTCCCAGCTGGCGTGCCAATGCCTCGTCCGGCAGCAGCGTGGGCAGTCCGCTCGTGCCGCCGATCGCCACCAGGCGCAGCGGCAGCGCGGCCGTTGCGTCGAGCGCCGCCTGCGCCCGGGCCAGGTCGGGTGCGAACCACAGGCCGAGGCAGCATGAATCGTTGCCGAGCAGGTCCATCAGCGTGGTCGGCGTGCCGTCGGCGTGGCGCAGCCGCAGGTTCTGCACCGAGCGCGCGCCGCCGGGCAACTGCGCCGTGGCCGGGTAGTCGTTGGCCATCGACATGCGGCCGGTGTTGACCAGCGCCCGCGCGAAGGCGTGCTGCGATGCCAGCGCGAGCACCGCGCGGCGCAAGGTGCGCTCGGCCGGCGAGCGCGGCGCCAGGAAGCGCGCCGAACGGCTGCTGACGCGCAGGTTCTCCACCGCCGCCGGCCGGCGCTCGGCGTCGTAGCTGTCGAGCAGCGCATCCGCGGCGCGGCCCTGTGCGATCAGTGCCAGCTTCCAGCCCAGGTTGGCCGCGTCCTGGATGCCGCTGTTGCCGCCGCGCGCACCGAAGGGGCTCACGACGTGGGCCGAGTCGCCGATGAACAGGATCCGGCCATGGCGGAAGTGGTCGAGCAGGTGATCGCGATAGCCGTAAGGGCCGATCCAGACGAACTCGAACTCCACCCCCGGCCCGAGTTGTTCGCGCAGCCGCGCGCCGGCCACCTCGGGCTTGCTGATGTGCGCGGTGTCGCAGTCCTCGGGCATCTGGTAGTCGATGCGCCAGACGCCGTCGCCCATCAGGTGCTGCCACACTGCGCGGCCTTCGTTGAAGGGCGCGTCGACCCAGGTCCAGCGTTCGGTCGGCAATGGCTTCTTGAAGCGCACGTCGCTGATGCACCAGCGGTCCGTGCTGCGCGAGGGATGGGCATCGAGGCCGAGCTGTTCGCGGATCGGGCTGTGGGCGCCGGTGGCGTCCACCAGGTGGTCGGCCTCGATCGTGTAGTTGCCGGCCGGCGTCTCCACCTCGATGCGCGCACCGTCGGCCAGCGGTGTCACTCGGGTCACGCGGTTTTTCCAGCGCAGGTCGGTGAGGCCCAGTTCGAGGATGCGGTCGACCAGGAACCATTCGACGTAGAACTGCTGCAGATTGATGAAGGGCGGCTGCTCCGAGACGCTGTCGGTCTTCAGGTTGAATTGGTAGACCTCTTGCTCGCCCGAGAAGGTGCGGCCGAAGGACCAGGTGATGCCCTTGCCGGCCACCCGCTCGCAGATGCCCAGGCGCGCGAAGATCTCCAGTGTCTTCTGCGCATAGCAGATGCCGCGCGACGAAGCGCCGCGCACGCCGACCGTGTCGTCCTCGTCCAGCAGCAGCGCGCGCACGCCGCGTCGCGCCAGATCGCAGGCCAGGGTCAGGCCGGCCGGCCCGGCGCCCACGATGACGATCGGATGCCGCACGATGGACGTGCGTGCCTCCAGCTCGGGCGGCGCCACGAAGGGCCAGCTCGGCAGTTCGTAGGGCGGCGCGAAGACAAAGCCTTCCGCCTGCGTGGTGCCGGTGTTCACAGCGCCTCTGCCCATCCGGCGATCGCGTCGGCAGCGAATTGCACCAGCTGCGGCTGGCCCGCGAGATAGTGATTGCCGCCGTCGATGTCCACGTTGCGGATGCGCGCGCCGCCGGCGGCCATCCATGCATCGCGGGTGCTCGGAAAAGTCGACGCGTCGCCGGTGTAGGTCAGCAGCAGCGCCGGCACGCGGGTGCGGGCCAGGTTCGAGGGCCCATCGGCCTGCGAGCGCGAGGACCACTGCGAGAGGAAGGCGGTCAGCGAGGTGGTGCGGCCCATCGCATTGGCCGCATAGTTCACCTGGCGCGCATCGCCCCAGACACTGCCGGGCAGGCGATCGTTGCTGTCGATCGAGAGATCCACGCAGCGCGGATCGGCATGGGTGCGGTAGACGATGAAGGCCTGGTCGCGCGGCGCGCCGGTCGTGCTGCGCAGCAGCCGCAGCCGCTCGATCACCCAGCGCTCGATGCGCTCGAGCCGCGCGGCCTGGGCGGCGCTGAAGCGCGCCAGGAATTCGGCGTCGTACGGCAGTGCATGGCGTGCGTCGTACATGTCGAGCGCCGGGTCGACCGAGAGCGGATCGTGCTCGTCCGTCACCGAGGGATCGATCCAGTCGCGCAGCAGCTTCGAGCGACCCGGGTGGGCAGCGCAGAGCGCGATGCCGTCCACGGGCGGCAGGTCGTGCGGATGCAGGTGGGTCTCGTCGCCGTCGGGAAAGCGGTGGGCCGTGAGCTGCTCGGCCTGCGCCTGGTAGAAGCTCGCGAGCGCGGCACCGCCGGAGTTGCCGATCAGCAGCACCCGCTCGTAGCCCGCGGCGCGCAGGAACTGCACGCCCGCGCCGAGGTCCTGGATGGCACGCTCCATCAGCAGCAAGGTGTCGTTGCCCATGTAGCGCGAGTTGAGCCCCATGCAGGCGATGCCCCGGTCGGCCAGCGGCCCGATCAGGTAGTGGCCCATGAAGTTGCTGGTCGGATGCATCACGATGGCCGCGACCTTCTTCGGCCCGGCCGGCGCGCGCCAGGCGCCATAGATGCGCGGCCGCAGCATCTGCAGACCCGACTGGCTTTCCAAGGCGGCGCCCGGCTGGACGTCGATGACGGCGAGTTGCAGCTCAGCCATGGGCCGCGTTGCGCCGTGCGCCCTTGCGTGCGGTCCAGGCATCCAGCAGCGCGCGGGCCTGGCGTGCGTGTTCGTCCATCTCGGCCTGGGGCACGGTGGGCGTGGTCAGTTCGAGCCGGATGCCGTTCGGGTCGAAGAAATAGATCGACTGGATGATGTGATGGTCGGTCGGGCCCAGCACCTCGACCCCGGCCGCTTCGAGCCGGGCCTTGGCTGCCAGCAGCGCGGACACCGAATCGACGCGCAGTGCCAGGTGGTTGACCCAGGCCGGCGTGTTGGGGGAGGGTAGTGCCGCGGTGTCGTCGCCGAGATCGAAGAAGGCGATCGACGAACCATCGCCCAGCTGGAAGAAGATGTGGACGTAGGGGCAGTATTCACCGGTGCTCGGAACGTGATCGGCCTGGATCACGTGGGTCAGCGGCAGGCCCAGCAGGTCCTCGTAGAAGCGGCGGGTCTCCTCGCTGTCGCGGCAGCGCCAGGCGAAATGATGAAGGCCGCGCACGGGCACGGGCGGCGCGGCGAGAGAGGGCGTCTCGGCAGGCATGGTGGTCTTGTCTCCGGCGGGTCGTCGAGTCCGATGCAGTCCGGCGTCTTTCTATCATTCCATCGAAATAAATTCATCGCCGCCCTGTCCGCTCAGCGGGCGGCCTCACGAACCGGGAGCGCTTCGACGCGGGCGCGCAGCGCGGCGCCATCCTTCAGGGCCAGGGCCTGGAACTCCTGGGGCGATCGCATCGGCATGGTTTCGTAGCCCAGCTCCGCGATCCTGCCTTGCACTGCGGGGTCCCCAAGCGCTTGCGACGTGGCGTTGAACAGAGTGCGTACCACGTCATCTGGCAGGCCTTTGGGCCCCATCAGGCCATACCAGTAACTCATCGCGAAGCCTTTCACGCCGGACTCGGCCAAGGTGGGCACTTCCGGCATGAGTTGGGACCGGTGGTCGAGCGTGATCGCCACCGCATTGAGCTTCCCTTCGCGCGCCATCGGCAGGACAGCCCCGGGCCCCATGAAGGTCAGCGGTGCATCACCGCCGAGGACAGCCATCACCGCCGGGCTGCCGCCCTTGTACAGGACCTCGTCCAGGTTGAGGCCTGAGAGTCTTTTCAGATCCGCGGTGACGATCTCGGGATACGTCCCGCCAGGGGAAGCAATGAACATCGGCGTCGTCGACTGCCTGGCTTTTGCAGCGACGTCCGCAAAGGTGCGAAGCTCGGAGTCCTTCTTGGTTGCAAGGACGAAGAAGCTGCTTGCGATCCGGTTGATGGGCGTAAAGCTGGTCTCACCGTAGGAGACCGTCGGCGCATAGGCCACCTTGTCGGCGCCGAGGACGGATTCGGCCCCGAACAGCAGTGTGTAGCCATCCGGTCGGGCCGAGGCCACGTAGGCGGCGCCGAGCGTGGAATTCGCGCCAGGCTTGTTCTCGACGATGACGGCCTGCTTGAGCGTACGCCCCATGTGTTCGGCCAGGATGCGCGCGATGCCGTCGGAGCCACCGCCGGGAGGAAAGCCCACGATGATGCGCACGGGGCGGTCTGGGAAGGCGCTCGCTGCATGCGCCATCGACGCACTGGCGATCGCGATCGCCGCGAGCAAGGCTGCAGGAATTCGTTTCATCCGGGTCTCCAAGAGTTGCTTTGCATGGACAGCCGCCATTCTGGAATCGTGATGAATGCGAGTACGTCGTACTAGACAACGACAGCGCCGCGCGGTGGTGCCGCCCTATGCTCACCATCCTCTTCTAGAAAGGTGCGTCGATGAAGTTTGATCCTGAGCCGCAGGACCCTCCAGGTCTTGAATTTGCCTTTGCCTTCCGCGTGAAGTTCTCGAACCGGGTGAAGATCGGAACCGTTTCGAGCGGCTTCACCCGTGGGTACACGGGCGTCGTCGGCGGCGACGTCGCCGGTCCGAAACTGAATGGGATCGTGGTGCCGCACAGCGGCGGCGACTGGCCGGCCTACTGGCCCAACGGGGCCGTCGAATTCACGGCGTTCTACATGCTGCAGGCCGACGATGGAACGCAGATCCTGGTGAAGAACCGAGGCTTTCGCTATGCATCGCCGGAGGTGACTGCCCGCATGGAGCGGCTGGATCCTGTCGAGCCCCACGAGTACTACATGCGCCTTTGCCCGACCTTCGAGGCGCCCGAAGGCAAGCACGACTGGATGAACAGGACCGTGTTCATTGGCACCGGAAACCGCCAGGCGGATCACTCCATCTTCCGGTTCTGGAAAGTTGCGTAGTCGGGCGCCTCCTGACTTTCGCGTAGATCCCCCGCTGGCGCTGCAGCGCACGCGCCAGCGCCAAGGCCAAATCGGCATTGCGTCCACCCCGGCGGTGGGCCGGTGGCGCGCACTGAGCCGCAAACCGCTCCTCCCTTCCTGAACCACGCGATCCCCGCCGCTCGGCGGATCGCCCACCCACGCGCCCGGGGCGATTCATACGCACAAACCCTAGCGGTCGCGCGAGCGAAATACGTAGAATGTTAATCAGGTTAACAACCTGACCCAGGCTCATTCCTTCGTCGCTTCAGGAGACCTTTCCATGCAGACTTGGCCCGTCAACCCAGCAGCCAGCAGCGCTTGCGTGCAGGCTTCGAGCGTGGCGCAGCTGGTGGGCGCCATCGCCAGCCAGGACCGCACGGCGCTCGCGTCCGCCATCCTGCACACGGTGCAGTCGGCCCTCCCGAGCCAGCACTGCGCCATCTTTGCGCACGAAGCGTCACGCAACCCCCGCTTGCTGTCGGGTGCCGGAGAGGGCGGCCCCTGGGTCGCGATCAAGAGCGCGACGGCCTACCTTCGCGACCACTATCGCGCGGACGCGATGCACCAGATGGCTTCGCGCCGGCCGGCCGGCATCGCAAAGGGCGAGGTCGTGGTGTGCCGGGAACGCTGCGAGGACATCGAAGCGCCCGAATACCGCGAGGCATGCTTCACTGCGCTCGGCATCCGGGAGCGGCTCACCGTGTTGATGCGCTGCGCCACCGACAGCTGGCTGTCGGTCCACATCTACCGCATTGCCGGGCAGCCCAGCTTCTCCGCGCAGGAGGTCGACTCGCTGGTCGGACTCGCGCCGGTGATCGCGGGCTGCGTCGCGCGGCACTACGCCAGCGACATCGACGGCGAAACGGGCTTTCGCGATACCGTCACCGGCGACATCGGCGAGCTGTGTCCCAGCCTCACCGAACGCGAACGCGAAGTCCTGATGCGCATCCTCGACGGCGTCACGGTCAACCGCATTGCCGAAGACCTCAAGCTGCGGCCGACGACGGTGGCCACCTACCGCATGCGGGCCTATGAGAAACTGGGCGTGGCCTCGCGGCGCGAACTGTTCGCCGCGGTCCTGCGCCGCCACGCGCTCGCGCAGTCGCAAGCGCCCGCGACGCAGGAATCCGGGCGCGCAGGAACGGCCCTCCTTCATGCGGCCTGAGTCAAGGAAAGAGCTTCAACCCGATGGCCAAGTCCAAAGCCGCCCGAGCCGAAGAGCAGGATCCGAAGGAGGGCGCCGCGCCCGCCGCGTCCCGGATCGGCCATGGCGGCGTGATCAGCCTTGATGACTACATCGCCCCTTCCAAACTGTGCATGACGCAGATGGAAGAGTACGTCGGCTACATGGTGCGGCGACTGGACAACCGGATCTACCGCAGCTTCCTCGACACCCTGGTGCATGAAGAGATCACGCCGGCGCGCTTCACGGCGCTCTCGATCATCGGCGCCAACCCGGGTGTGCGGCAGGTCGACATCGCGCGGGCGCTGAACATCGCGCGGCCGGCGGCGCTCAAGGTGGTCAACCTGCTGGTGCAGCTGGGCTTGATCGAGTGCCATCCGATCCCGAGCGACAAGCGCATCGGCGCCATCGCCCTGACCGAACTGGGGCAGCGCAAGCTCGCCGTCTATGCCCAGAAGGTGCGCGAGCATGAAGCGCGCGTGCTCGAGCCGCTGTCGCAGGAGGAACGCGCGCAGCTGATGGGATTCCTGCAGCGCGTCCTGGCTTAGGCGCCCCGCCGCCTTGCACCGGGCCGAGCCGCTCGTTGCGCGCGCTCACGCCGGGCGTGGCGCAGCGGCGGCCGCGGTTCGGCTCACGGCCATCACCGCGCTCGCGCGGGCCAGCGTGTCCTTGCCGTCGGGCGATGCCAGGGTCGCGGAAGCGAAGGCAACGCGCCCGCCGAGCCGGTCGAGCTTCGCGCTCACGCGCACCGCGCCCTGCAGCACCGCGCGCTCGAACTGCAGGTTGAGCGAGACGGTGGCGGCCGAGTCGCCGGGCGCCAGGGCGGCGAGCACCACGAAGGCCAGCGCGAAGTCGAGCATCGTCGCCACGATGCCGCCCTGGATCACGCCGTCGCCCTGCAGGTAGCGCGCCGGCGGCGCGAACTCGAGCACGAGCGTGCGCTGCTGCACATCGGCACCGCGCAGCACGGCACCGAGGTCGGCGGCGAGCGGATTGGAGTCGATGGCCAGCGGCGCGCCGGGATCGCGCAGGAAGCGCTGGACCAAGCGCTGATCGGGGTTGAAGCGCGGCGCGTTCACAGCTTCTTGCCGTGTCCGGCCCAGTACGGGTCGCGCAACTCCTTCTTCAGCACCTTGCCGGCGCCGGACAGCGGCAGGCGTTCGGTGCGGATCGTCACCGAGCGCGGGCACTTGTAGCCGGCGATGCGCTCGCGCGTCCAGGCGGTGACCGCCTCCTGCGTGAGCTGCGCGCCCTCGCGCGGCACCACGACGGCATGGACCCGCTCGCCCCACTTGGCGTCCGGGATGCCGATCACCGCCGCCTCCGCCACGCCGGGCATCAGCGAGATGGCGTTCTCGACTTCGGTGGAATAGATGTTCTCGCCGCCGCTGATGATCATGTCCTTCAGGCGATCGACGATGTAGACGTACCCGTCCTGGTCCATGAGCGCCGCATCGCCGGTGTGGAACCAGCCGTCCACGACGGCCGCTGCGGTCTCCTGGGGCTTGTTCCAGTAACCCTGCATGACGGTGGGACCGCGCACGACGATTTCGCCGGTGACGCCCGCAGCCACCGTGTTGCCGTCCGGGTCGACCACGCGCAGATCGATGTTGGGCATCGGCTGCCCGCAGGACTTCAGGCGGTCGCCCGCGACGGCGGGCTTGCGCATGGACATCGGCAGCATCGTGCCGATCGGCGAGAGCTCCGTCATGCCCCACCCGTGAAGGAAGAGCATGTCGGGCCACACCTCGACGGCCCGCTTCAGGGTCGCCTCCGGCATCGGTGCCGAACCGAACATGAACTGGCGCAGGCTCGAGAGCGCCATGCGCTCGATGCCCGGCACCTCGAGGATCATCGCGATCATCGTCGGGACGAGCGTGACGTTCGTCACCTTGTGCCGCGACACCATGTCCAGCACCTGCGCGGCGTCGAACTTGGGGATGAAGACGTGCGTGCCCGCCGCCATCGTGACGGCCACCGTCGACATGCCGTCCGTGAGGTGGCACATCGGCGCTGCATGCAGGAACACGCTCGCGGCGTCGTAGCCGATCATGTAGCAGCCGTTCACCGCGTTGCTCACCAGGTTGCCGTGGCTGAGCATCACGCCTTTGGGCTTGCCCGTGCTGCCTCCCGTGTAGAAGATGCCGGCGAGGTCGGTGCCGTTGCTTCCGGCGTCGGGCAGGCGTGGATGCGCAGCCACCATCTCGTCCCAGTGCCACAGGCCCTGGCCGGCCGCGGCGTCGTCGCCCAGGTAGACCACGTGCTGCAATCCCGGACAGGCCTCGCGCAACTGCGGCAGCAGGTGAAGGAAGCTCTCGTCGAGGCAGATGACCTTGGCGTCCGCATCGTTGACCATGTAGTGCAGGTCCGAGGCGGCGAGCCGGGTGTTGAGCGGAACGAGCACGCCACCCATCCATGGCACGGCGTAGTAGCTTTCGAGATACCGGTCGCTGTTGAGCGCCAGCAAGGCCACGCGGTCGCCCTGCGCGATCCCCAGCGCGCGCAGCCCGGCGGCGGCGCGGGCGACGCGCTCCTCGACCTCGTCCCAGGTCCGTGTGCGCCCGGCACAGACCGTGGCCGCCGAGCGGGGGTTCACCTGCGCGGCGCGGCGCAGTGTTTGCGTCAGTCTCTCGTTCATTCTGTCTGCTCCGGATTCACTGCCCCGTGAAGCGAGGCTTGCGCTTTTCCTGGAAGGCCTTGACCCCTTCCATGAAGTCGTCGGTCTGCACCTGCCTGGCCTGCAGCTCGCGCTCGACCTCGAGCTGAGCGTCCAGCCCATGGTCGAAGGCACGCCACATCATCGCGGGAAGGGCCTTCAAGGCGCGTGGCGCACCCGCGCCGAGTTTGCGCGCCACCGCCTCCGCGGCTGCAAGCAATTCACCGTCCTCGACGCACTGCCAGACCAGGCCCCATTCGGCAGCCTGCGGGCCGGCGATGCGTTCGCCCAGCATCGCCGCCGCGATCGCGCGTGTCGGCCCGGCCCGGCGCATCAAGTGCCAGCTGGCGCCCATGTCCGGCACCAGCCCGAGCTGGGAGGTGAAGGGCATCTGGAAATAGGCCGAGCGCGCCATCAGCACGATGTCGGCGCACAGGGCCAGCGCCATGCCGCCACCCACGGCCGCGCCATTGACCGCCGCCACCCTGGGCTTGCCCAGCGTATCGAGTGCACGCGCCAGCGCATTGATGCCGCGGTCGCTCGAAGCCATGAAGCGGCGGCCGCGCTCCGCGGCGGGCAGATCGAGTCCCATCATCGGGTCGCGCAGGTCGGCGCCGGCGCAGAAGGCACGGCCCTTGCCGGTGAGGATCAGCACGCGGATGTCGTCGTCGCGGCGGACGGTGTCGAGCGCGACCATCAGCGAATCGATGAGCGCGCCGTCCAGCGCATTCAGCACCGCCGGACGATCGAGCGTGAGGGTCGCCATCGCATCCACCACCTGCAGCGCGAGGCCATACGGCTGGCCGTTGGAGACCGGGGAAGCTTCCATCAGGCGATCTCGATACAGACCTTGCCGAACTGCTTGCCGCTCTTCACTTGTGCGACGGCCTCGGCCAGCGCTTCGAGCGGATAGGTCGAATCGATGACGGGCTTGATGCCGTTGGTTTCGAAGGCGGCGAGCGATTGCGCGAGATGGTCGCGATGGCCGACCGCCACGCCGTGAATCCTCAGGCTGCTCATGGCGACCAGCGGCAGGTTCAGCTCGGCCGTGGGGCCGCTCACCATGCCGATCATGGCGATCGTGCCGCCCATGCGGGTGGCGCGGATCGACTGTTTCAGCGTCTGCGCGCCGCCGGTCTCGACCACCAGATCGACGCCGCGCTGACCGGCGAGCTTGCGCGCCGTCTTGCCCCAGTCGGGATCTTCCTTGTAGTTGAGCGTGTCCTGCGCGCCCAGCTGGCGCAGGCGCGCCATCTTCTGCTCGCTGGAGGACAGCGCGATGACGTGAGCGCCGGCCGCCCTGGCGATCTGCAGCGCGAACAAGGCCACGCCGCCGCAGCCCTGGGTCAGCACCACCTGCCCAGGCCCGATGCCGGCATCGGCGCGCACCGCATTCCAGGCGGTGACGCCGGCGCAGGGGAAGGCCGCCGCCTCGACGAAGCTGAGCGACTTCGGCATCGCCACCAGGCCCTCGGCCCTGAAAACGCGCAGCTCGCACGCGACCCCGTCCTCCATCCCGCCCAGATCGCGCGCCATCATGGCTTCGTTGGGCGGGCCGCTGAGCCAGTCCGGAAAGAAGCAGCCGACGACGCGGTCGCCGGCCTTCCATGCCCTGACGCCGGCGCCGACCTCGACGACCTCGCCCGCGCCATCCGACAGGGGAATGAGATGGGCGCTTTTCTGGCGCGAGCCGTAGCCGCCCTCGAGCGCCAGCAGATCGCGGAAATTCAGCGATGCCGCGCGCAGGCGCACCAGCACCTGGCCGGGCCCGGGTTTGGGATCTGGAACTTCCTTCAGCCGGAGGTTCGCGCTCCCAAGCGACTCCATCACCATTGCCTTCATCGTGTTGCCTCGTCTGGATAAAAAGTCTGTCCGGCCGCGGCCATGTCGCGCAGGCGCCGGGGCGGATCGAAGCGCGCACCGAAGCGCGCGGCCAGCGACTCGCATTGCGCGATGAACGCGGGCAGGCCGACGCGGTCGATGTAGCCGAAGACCCCACCGAGATGCGCGGGATAGCCCCAGCCGAGGACCGCCGCCACGTCGCCGTCGAGCGCCTGGTCCAGGATGCCGTCGTCGAGCGCGCGCACGGCCTCCAGCGACTGGACCGCGAACAGGCGCTGGCGCACGGTTTCCTCGTCGAGCGGATCGCCCGCCGGCGGGAACGCGAGCGCCAGCCCGGGCCACACGGCGCGGCCCTCGGGGCCGTAGTCGTAGAGGCCCTTGCCAGCCGCCTTGCCGATGCGGCCCAGCGTGAGCAGCGCCGCCACCGTGGGCTCGGCGCGGTTGCCGGCGTTGGCGATGCGCTGGCCGTCGCCACGCATCGATTTGAGGATGTCCGCGAGCAGCGGCATCGTCGTCAGCTCCGCCAGCGCGGCGCCGCCGATGGCGAAGCCCGCGTTGACGGCGGCGTTGTCGATCAGTTGCGGCGGCACGCCTTCGCCGATCAGGTTCAGCGTCTCGCTGGAATAGGTCGTGACGATGCGGCTGGTGAAGAAGCCCAGTCCGTCGTTGACGACGACCGGCGTCTTGCCGAGCTGCTTCATGAAATCCAGTGCGCGCGCCAGCGTCGCGTCGCTGGTCTGCCGCGCGCGAATCACCTCGACCAGCGGCATGCGATCCACGGGAGAAAAGAAATGCAGGCCGATGACACGCGCGGGCATCGTCGCGTAAGCGGCGAGGCCGGTGATCGGCATCGTCGAGGTGTTGCTGGCGATCGGGACGTCCTGCCCGACCACGGCAGCCGTCCTTTCGAGCACGGCCTGTTTCACCTCCGCGCGTTCGAACACCGCCTCGACCACAAAATCGGCCTGGGCGATGCGCGCGTAGTCGGCCGTCGGCTCGATGCGCGACAGCAGCGCCTGCGGGGTCATGCGCAGCCGGCCCTTCTCGTGTTCCCGCGTGGCATTGCGCGCGATCTCGTCGTGGCTCTTGCGTGCCGCCTCGTCGCTCATGTCGAGCAGCGTCACCTGCAGGCCGGCGAGCGCGGCCACGTGCGCGATGCCGCGACCCATCACGCCGCCGCCGATCACCGCGAGGTGGCGCAGCGTGGAAGGCGGCAGCCCGGAAGGGCGCATCTTCATCGACTTCGCGTGGTTGACGCCGTTGAACAGCGTGCGGATCTTGTTCTTGGCATCGTTGCTCGCGGCAAGGCGCGCGAACTGCCGCGTCTCGATGACGATACCCGCGTCCAGCGAGCGCCCCATGCCCTGCTGCAGGCATTCGAGAATGGCACGCGCGGCCAGGTTGCTGGCGCCCGCGCCGCGGCTCGCCCGCGCCCAGGCGCCGGCGAAGAACTGTCGGCCCGTCGCCGACTGGACAGCGAAGCCCGGCGCGGCGAATCCCTTGCGGTCCCAGGGCTGCGTCGCGCCCGGATTGGCGAGTGCCCATTGCTTGGCGCTCTCGAGCAGATCGGCCGGCGCCACGACCTGGTCGATCAGCTTCCTCGCCACCGCATCGGCGAGCGACAGGCGCGTGCCGTCGAGCAGCATCGGTGCGGCGGCCGCGATGCCGATCAACCGCGGCAGCCGCTGCGTGCCGCCGGCACCGGGCATCAGCCCGAGCGTGGCTTCCGGGAAGCCGAAGCGGGCGGACGCGTTGTCCGCGGCGATCCGCTGGTGGCAGGCCAGCGCGAGCTCGAGGCCGCCGCCGAGCGCCGTGCCCGGAAGGGCCGCGACCACCGGCTTGCCGCCTTTCTCGATCTTGCGCAAGGCATCCAGGAAGGGCGCGACGATGGCCACGACACTCGCGGGGTCGGGCGCGGCCCGCAGCTCCTTCAGGTCGCCGCCGGCGATGAAGTCGGGCTTGTCGGAGCCGATCACGATGCCCTTGACGCCGTCATCGGCCAGCAGCGCGTCGATGCGCTCGCCGAGTTCGCGGTTGAGGCTCGCGCCGAGCGTGTTGAGCGCGCCGTCGCAGGCATAAAGGAGGGCGGCGACGCCATCGCCCAGGTCTTGTTGTCGGATCATGATGAGGGGTGTCGCAGGGGCGTCAGACGCGTTCGATCAGTGTGGCGACGCCCATGCCGAGTCCGACGCAGAGCGTCACGAGCCCGGTGGCCGCGCCGACGCGTTCCATCTCGTCCAGCAGCGTGCCGACCAGCATGCCGCCCGTCGCGCCGATCGGATGGCCCATCGCGATCGCGCCGCCGTTGACGTTGACCTTGTCGTGCGACACACCGGTGTCGCTCAGGAAGCGCAGCACGACGGATGAGAAGGCTTCGTTGACTTCGAACAGGTCGATGTCGCCGAGTGTCATGCCGCGCCGCGACGCCGCACGGCGCGCGGCTTCGGCCGGCGCGACCAGCATCAGGCAGGGATCGCAGCCGGCGTTGGCGGCGGCCGTGATCCGCGCGCGCGGCTTCAGGCCCAGCATCTCGCCGGCCTTCGCGGAGCCGATCAACAGGGCGCTGGCGCCGTCGACGACGCCGGAGGAGTTGCCGCCCGTGTGGAGGTGGTTGAGCCGATCGACCTGGGGATAGCGCCGCTTGACCGTTTCACCGAAGCCGCCCTTCACGGCCATGTCGGCGAAGGCCGGCTTGAGCTTGCCGAGGGTTTCGAGCGTGCTCGTCGGCCGCATGTGTTCGTCGTGTTCCAGGCAGCTCACGCCGTTGAAATCGCGCACCGGAACGATGGAGCGCGCGAAACGCCCTTCGCGCCAGGCCCGGGCGGCGCGCAGCTGCGACTCGACCGCGAAGGCGTCGACCTGCTCGCGGGTATGGCCCTCGAGCGTGCCCAGCAGGTCGGCCGCGACGCCCAGCGGCGTGAAGTTGGTCAGCGTGTTGAAGTCGGCGTCGCTGCCCCAGGGGCCGCCGGTGCCGCCGATCGGAATGAGCGACATCATCTCGACGCCGCCCGCGATGACGACCTCTCCCTGGCCGGCTGCGACTTTCGCTGCCGCGAGGTTGACCGCGTCCAGACCCGAAGCGCAGAAGCGGCTGATCACGCTGCCGGTGATGTCGTTGCCGAGTCCCGCGTGCAGCGCTGCCGAGCGCGCGAGGTTCGCTCCCTGGTCCTCCACCGCGTCGCCGACGCCGAAGATCACGTCCTCGACCGCGACGCGGTCGAACCCGGTGCGCTCTCGCAAGGCGCGCAGCACGCTGGCCCCGAGGTCGATCGGCGACAGCGTATGAAGCGAGCCGCTCGCGCGCCCGGAGCCGCGCGGCGTGCGCACGGCGTCGAAGATGAATGCGTCAGGCATCGGCTTGCGACCTCGGTCGGGATGGGAAGTCTCTTTGCATGCGTCCACGATAGGCGCCGTCGGGCGGCGCGGCTGTCGTCTCGAACTAGGACAGCGCCGCGCTCGCGGCGCCGCAGCGCTGTCCTGCTTACGCACGACAGACGCGGCGCGCAGCGCCGCGCAACATCGACGGCATGGCCTGGACAACCCTGCCAATCGCCAACTGATGGAGACACGAATGAAACTGACGATGAAGGCCGCATTGAGCCTGCTTCTCGCCGCTGCGGCTTCGCTCGCGCTCGCCCAGTCTGCCTACCCGACCCGTCCGATCAAGATCGTGGTCGGTTTCGCGCCGGGCGGCGGCGGCGATGGCGTCGCGCGCCTGATGGCGGAACACATGTCCAGGACGCTGAAGCAGCCGGTACTGGTCGAGAACCGTCCGGGCGCCGGAACGACGATCGCGCCTGCCTATGTCGCCGCCGCGGCGCCGGATGGCTACACCCTGGTGCTGGCGCCCGACTCGGTGTTCGGCGGCGACAAGGCGCTCTACCGTCCCAACGTCAAGTACGACGAGACGAACTTCACGCCGGTCAGCCGCTGGGCCAGCACGTTCTTCGTGATGGCCGTCAACAAGGACTTCGGCGTGACCAGCCTTCCGGAACTGATCGCCAAGGTGAAGCAGAACAACAACGAACTGTTCGTCGCTTCGACACAGGGCATCTATCCCGCGCTGATCATGGCCGACTTCAACCGGTTGACCGGCGTCCGTCTCAATCAAGTGCCCTACAAGGGTGGCGCGCCGGCGGTGATGGCGGTCCTCGGCGGCGAGGTGCCGGTGACTTTCGCGGTACCCAGCTCGGTGATGCCGATGGTGCAGGAGGGCAAGCTGCGCGCGATCGGCATCACCGCAGACAAGCGCTCCGGCCTGGCGCCCGACATCCCGACCCTGGCCGAGCAGGGCTTGCCGGGCTTCAACGTCGGCTACTGGTTCGGCCTGGCGGGCCCCGCGGGCATGAGCGCGGACATCGTCCAGAAGCTCTTCGACGCCAGCAGCGCGGCGCTGGCCGATCCCGCCGTGCGCGCCAACCTGGCCAAGCTCGGGTACGAACCCGCACCGTCGAAGTCCGTGGCCGAGTTTCGTCAGACCGTGGAACATGACGGGAGCGTGCTGCGCAAGGTCGTCGAGAGCACCGGCCTGAAGGGCGAATGAGAAGGCCATGCCGATCGCGCTGGTGAGGGGTGTGCGGCACTACTTCCGGCTCGAAGGTCCGGCGGATCTTCCATGGCTCGTGCTGGTTCATCCGCTGGGCGCCGATCAGGGCATCTGGGATCGCGTCACCCCTTTGCTGACGAAGCGCTTGCGCATCCTGCGCTACGACCTGCGCGGCCATGGCGGCACCGACACGACGGCCGGCGACTGTGGCATCGAGATGCTGTCGCGCGACCTGTTCGCCATGGCCGATGCCGTCGGTGCGCGATGTTTCTCGGTGGCGGGCATTTCGATCGGCGCGATGGTGGCGATGCATGCCGCAGCCACGCATGGCGCGCGGCTGCAGGCCCTGGTGGTCTCGCATGCGCTGGCCAGGCTGCCGGCGCCGCCCGATGGCTGGGACGCCCGGACAGCCGTGGTGCTGCGCGACGGCATGGCGCCCGTTGCCGCGCGCATGGTGGAGCGCCAGTTCGCGCCGGCGTTTCGCGCGACACGCGACCCCTTCATCGCTACGGTGCACGCGGCCTGCGCCTTGATGGACCCGCGCGGCTACGTGTCGGCCTCGGCCGTGCTGCGTGATGCCGACCTGCGCCCGCTGTTGCCGTCCATCGCCGTGCCGGCCCTGGTGGTGGCCGGCCAGCGTGACCCGATGCTGCCGATGGAGGGCGTGCGCGCCATTGCCGATGCGGTTCCCGGGGCGCGCTTTCTTGCCCTGGATTGCGGGCATCTGTCGCCCGTCGAGCTGCCCGAGGATTTCGCGCGCGAAGTCGGCGACTTCATCATCGCCGCGCTGGCCTGACCGGCCGTCGAAGGGTCAGACGTCCAGTGCCGAGAGGTCGGGCGCGCGCTCCAGGGTCGCGATGCCCGCGGCGATCCGACGGGCGCGCTCCGGTGCGATCGGCGTGGCCGCATAGCGTACGCAATCCATGAACTTGGAGAGCAGCGCGGCCTCGGACATCGGATGACGCACATCGCCCAGGGGTCTCGAAATCTCACGCACCCACACCCGGCCGTCATGCAGCGTGAGCTTCAGAATGCCGCGCAGCGAATCGTCGAAGTTCCAGTCGTTGCAGACTTCGCAGTGCACGCGTTGCGCCATCGCCAGCACCTCGGGGTCGCCCAGGGCGGGCGGCAGGTAGTCCGCCAGGCTCAACCGCCCGTGCACCAGCGCGATGGCGGTGGAGAACGGGACGCTGAACTTCGCATCGTTGGCTGTTTGCGGCGATCGTTTCTGCGCCAGCGGTTCGCAGAGGATGCGAAAGGTCGGGCTCACGACGGCGTCGATCCGCGCAATCGAGGCCGGTGCCACCGGCGCTTCTTCCCGCAGGCTGAGTGCCGCCTCGATGAACGAGTGTGTTCCGCGGCACGAAGGCCACGCCTTGAAGCTCACGTTCGCACCTTCGAAGACGCGGCCCAGGCCGCTGGTCAATTGCGCAGCGTCGTAGCGCCCGCCGGCATACATCGCGTAGAGCCCATGGGCGCCCTCGATCGGCTGGTCGTAGGCGTTGACACCGCGTGCTGCGAGCTGCGCGGCGATCACCGCCGCCTGCGCGCCGAACGCGTCGCGGATCTCGCGCATGTGCGAGTTCGGCGACGAGAGGAAGCCACTGCTGCAGGTGGCCTGGTTGAAGGCGAGGGCGAAGGCCTGCACCATCCGTGCTTCGTCGAGGCCCAGCAGCTTGCCGACGGCCGCCGCGGCGCCGTAGGTGCCCAGCAGCGGGCGCATCGTCCAGCCCCGCCGGGTGTCGTCATCGGCCATGGCGAGGCCGAGGCGGCAGCTGATGTCGGCCCCCACCGCGAGCGCTGCGATGAACTGCGCGCCCGTGATGCCGCCGACCGCCTGCGCGACGGCAAGCGCGGCCGGCAGGGCGATGCCGTGGGGATGGACCAGCGCGGCGTCATGGGTGTCCTCGTAGTCCAGCGCATGCGACATCGCGCCGTTGGCCAGCGCGGCCAGCGAAGGCGCCGCGCCGAAGCCGAAGCCGATGACCCGGCTCGGACCCTGCCCGGAACTTCGCGCCGTCTCGACGAAGGCGCGAGAGGCCTGCCCCAGCGTGCCGGCGGCGAGCGTGACGCCGAGTGCGTCGAGCAGGCTGCGCTTCACGGCCGCCACCGCCTGCGCGGGCAGATCGTCGAAGTGCGTGCCCGAGGCATGCGCAGCCAATTGCTTCGAAATGCTCATGCGCCGATGCTAGGTCCATCGGGCCGCCGGCCTTGTCCTCTCGAACGATGACAGTCGCTGTCGTTGTTCGGTAGGACCGTCTGCGCTGAAGCCGGCCCCTAACATTCCGACTCGTTCCCTGACCACGGAGTCTCGACCATGTTCCTGCGCAATTGCTGGTATGTCGCCGGATGGCTGGAAGACGTCGCATCGGATGCCGTCGTCGCCCGCACCATCATCGGCGACAACATCGTGCTCTATCGCAAGTCCGACGGCGCGCTGGTGGCGCTGCAGGATCGCTGCTGCCACCGGCACGCGCCGCTGTCCCTGGGTCGCAGGGAAGGCGACGATCTGCGCTGCATGTACCACGGGTTGAAGTTCAACCCGTCGGGCCAGTGCATCGAGGTGCCCGGGCAGGACCGGATCCCGCCGAAGGCCTGCGTGCGCAGCTACCCGGTGGCGCAGGCCGGGGCATGGATCTGGGTGTGGATGGGCGACCCGGCCAGGGCGAGCGAAGACCTGATCCCTCGCGGCCTCATCGGTCCCGCTCAGACCGACTGGATCTACGGCCAGGATGCGATGGCGTACGAAGCGTTCTACGAGCTGATCAACGACAACCTGCTCGATCTCTCGCACCTCAGCTACGTGCACGAGAAAACGCTTGGAAGGCAAAGCCTTCAGTGGGGCGAGACGCGTCCTGCCGTCACCCCGATCGAGCGCGGGTTGCGCGTCGAACGATGGCTGGTCGACGACCGGCCGCCGAGGCACATCGGTGCGCCCGACGACGCGCGTTTCGACCGCTGGACGGCGTATGACTATCTGGCGCCGGGCATCTTTCTGCTCACTTCGGAGTACCACGCTCTCGGAACGGCGAAGGCGTCGGGAATGGCCAAGCCATCGGCCCGGCCGCGCCACGTCAACATGACCCAGCAGGCGGTGGTTCCGGTGACGGCGCGGCGAAGCATTTACTACTTCACGGCGGGCCATCGCGCGCAGGACACCTACGACGGACGCGTGCCCCTGCAGGTCGCGGCCGTCGTCAACGCCTTCCAGGAAGACCGCACGATGATCGAAGCGCAGCAGAGGGTCATCGATGCATCGGTGCCATCGCCGATGGTGCTGACCTCGGCCGATGCGGCAGTGTCGCGCTTCAGGCGGATCATGCAGGCATTGATCGAGGAGGAAGCGCACGCCGCCTGAGCGCATTACGCGTCCGGCGGCCAGCGGATCTTGCTGGCGCCGAAGCGGGGATGCCGCTTCTCGTCGAAGGCACGCAAGCCTTCGGCAAGGTCGGCCGAAGCACCCAGGTCCACGGCGTGCCTGCGGGCCAGGGCGAGTGCTTCCTGTTCACCGTGTTCCGACGCCGCATCGAGCGCCTGCTTGCACAGCTGCATGGCGAGGGCCGGTCCGCGCGCGAGCCGCACGGCCAGGCGGCGCGCATCGTCCAGCGCCTGGCCGGGCTCGGACAGCTGGTTGACGAGGCCCCAGCGCTCTGCCGTGTCGGCGTCGATCGGATCGCCGAGCAGCATCATCTGCCGAGCGCGTCCGTCGCCGATGCGCCGCGTCACGCGCACCGTGCCACCGCTGCCGGGAAAGACGCCGAGCTTGACCTCCGGCAGGCCGAAGCGCGCCGCGCGCGATGCGACGATCCAGTCACAGCACACGGCGAGTTCGAGGCCGCCGCCCATCACGGCACCTTCGACCGCGGAGATGGTCGGCTTCGGAAAGCGGGCGAGAGCGCCGAAGACGCTTTCGTCCTGCGCGAACTTCGCAGCGAGTGCCTCCGGACCGTGCGCGATCAGGGTGTGCAGCTCGGCCAGATCGGAGCCGGCGCTGAAGGCCTTGTCACCGGTGCCGTGAATCACCAGCACGCGCAGCGCATCGTCCTGCGCACAGTGCACCAGCAGTTCGCCGAGGCGCAGCACCATTGCGCGGCTCAGCGGATGGAAGGGTGGACTGTCGAGGCCGACCACGGCGACCGGGCCGATGGCCTCGAAGCGGATGTGGCCCATCGTGTGTTCCATGTCCGTCACTCGAGCGTGATGCCGGCGGAACGGATGACCTGGGCCCAGGTCCGCGTCTGCGATGCGAGGCGCGCCTGCAGCATCGCGGCCGAGCCCGGGTCCGCGACCAAGCCGTTCTGCGCCAGCTGCCTGCGCAGCTCGGGCATCTGCAGGACCGTGTTCACGGCCTGGTTGAGTCGCGTCACGACGCCCTCGGGCATGCCGGCGGGGCCAAACAGCCCGGTCCATGCGCCCAGCTCGGTTTCGGGCATGGGCAGACCGGCCTGGGCGAAGGTCGGCACGCCGGCCAGTCCCGCCGGGGGCTCGGCACCGGTGACGGCCAGGGCCTTGAGCTGGCCTGCCGCCACCATCTCGCGTGCGCTGGCCGTGCCGCCGAACATCATCGTGATCTGGCCGCCCATCAGGTCGGTCATGGCCGGCGCCGCCCCGCGGTAGGGGACATGGCGCAAGTCGATCTTTGCGCTGCGCTTGAAGATCTCGCCGAACAGGTGGGTGACGTTGCCGTTGCCCGCCGAGCCAAAGGTGAGGGTGCCGGGCTGCGCCCGGGCCGCGGAGATCAGCTCCGCGAGGCTGTCGAAGCGGGTCTTCGACGGATTGACGAGCAGGACCACGGGGCCCAGCGTGAGCGGGGCGATCGCGCTCAGATCGCGCGGCGGATCGAAGCTGGTGTGGCCGCCGAGAAGGGTGGCGCCGGTCGCGAGGTCGAGGCCGCCGAGCAGCAAGGTCGATCCGTCGGGCGCCGCGTGGGCCACCAGCGCGCCGGCAATCGTGCCGGCCCCGCCCGGCCGGTTGTCGACCACCACCGACTGGCTCAGCACCTCGGACAGCTTCACCGACACCTGGCGCGCGATGATGTCGGTCGTGCCGCCCGGCGCGAAGGGCACGACGATGTGCACCGGCCTGTCGGCAGGCAGCTTCTGCGCCCAGGCCCGCGACCCCGCGAGCAGGACCGCGGCGGCACAGAGGGCGTCCCTGCGATGGATCTTCATGGCGCGGTCTCTGGATGACATGGATGCCAAGATAGCCGTGCGCGTGACAGCGCGCCGTCGTACGAAAACACGACAACCTCTGTCGTCGTTTGGTACGACCGCCGCCAGCGTCCGCCTCTTTCTATGATTGCCTGAATGAAGGAGCGGCCATGGAACCCCAGCTTGAATTCGCATTCGAAACCCGCCTGACGCTCGCGCCGCGCCTGCGCCTGGACAACCCGCCGATCGGCGGTGCACGCCTGTCGGTGCCTGTCGTCGGCGGCGAATTCGAAGGCCCGCGCCTCAGGGGCAAGGTGTTGAACCACGGTGGGGAGTTCCCCCATGTGCGCGCCGACGGCGTGTTCTGCTTCGATGCGCGCTACTTCATGGAGGAACAGGACGGCACCCTGATCTACATCCAGAACCGAGGCTTCCGCCACGGCGCGCCGGAGGTGATGGACCGGCTGTACCAATTGCCGCCGGGCGAGACCGTGGACCCGGCGAGCTACTACTTCCGGTGTTCGCCGACCTTCGAGACGCCACCCGGCAAGCACGACTGGCTGACGCGGCATCTGTTCATCGGCGTCGGCGCACGCATGGAGACCGGCAACGTGATCCGCTACTTCACTGTGCTCTGAGCGACAAGGACCGCCGGCACGGGCGATGCGGCGTAGAGCCGATCGACCAGCGTCGAACGATGGGCCAGCAGTGCGCGCTGGTTGATGGAGCCCTTGTCGGTCAATTCGCCCGCCGCGGCGCTCGGCGCTTCCTCGAGAACAATGGCGCGTGCGATGCGCGTCGAACTGCCGGTGCTCCGGCGCGCCAGCGTGTCGAGGACGGTTTGGACGGCAGCCCGCAGGCCGGGATGGGCCAGCAGTTCGAGCCATTCCGTTGTCTGCGGATTCATGTCGCACAGTGCATAGGCGGCGGCGCGATCAAGCAGGAGCAGGGCCGCGATCTCGTCGCGGTTCTCGCCCGCCAGCACGACGTCAAGGAACACGCCCTTCGCCTCGAGGATCATCTTTGATCGCAGCGTGCCGACGTTGACCCAGGTGCCGGTCGACAGCTTGAAGTCTTCCGCGAGGCGGCCGTCGAAGGCCAGACCGCGCGCGATGTTCCCGGGTTCGACGAACGACAGCGCATCGCCCATCCGGGCGAAGCCGTCGCTGTCGAAGAGCTTGCGCGTGAGTTCCGGCTGGCGCCAGTAGCCCGGCGTCACGTGCGGTCCGCGCAGGCAGGCCTCGTATTTTTCTGCCACCGGGACGAGCTTCAGTTCGCAACCCGGAACCGGCAGTCCGGCCAGACCGGTTTCGCTGCAGATCCAATTGGTTGCCAGGGCGAGCGGGGCCGTTTCGGTCGCACCATAGCCGCACATCATGGGAATGCGCTCGCCGACCGTCCGCACGGCGAGTTCATCGAGGTCCGCGACCAGCGAATCGCCGAGCGCCGCGCCGGAATAGTAGAGCAGCGAAAGCTTCGAAAAGAAGTTCTGCCGCAGTTCGGGCTGCGCACGAAGATAGGGGATCAGTTCAGCAAATCCGCGCGGCACGCTGAAGTAGATCGTCGGCGCGACCTCGCGCAGGTTGGCCACGGTCTTGCCGATCTCGCCCGGAATCGGCTTGCCGTCGTCGACGTAGAGCGAACCGCCGCAGAAGATCGTCAGCCCCATCATCTGGTTGGCGCCCGAGGTGTGATGCCAGGGCAGCCAGCTCACGATGATCGGCGGCTGGCTGAAGATGACGGGAAAGGCCTGCGCGAACATGGCTTGGTTGCAACTCAGCATTCGCTGGGTATTGATGACCCCCTTGGGCATGCCGGTCGAACCGGATGTGAACAGGATCTTCGCCGTCGAGTCCGGCATGACCGCTGCACTCGCGCGAGAGACCTGCGCGCTCGCCGGCCTGGATTGCAGCGCTTCGAACGGCGTACTTGTGCGCGAGACCAGTGGCGAGGTCGAGGTCAGGACTTCGACGTCGGCCGGAAGGACCTCCACAATGGCCTTGTCGAAAGCCGCGCCATCGTCCACGAACACCAGGCCCGGTGTGAGCAGGGCGAGCACGTGCTTCAGCTTGGCGAAGTCGGTCGAGACCAGCGAGTAGGCCGGTGTCACGGGGCAGTGGGGAATGCCGACATGCATCGCGGCCAGCGCAAGGAGCGCGTGCTCGATGCTGCTGCCCGACAGAATGGCGATCGGCCGCTCTTCGGACAGGCCTCGCTCCAGCAGCGACTGCGCGATGCGCAGGACCCGGTCCATGGCTTCCCGATACGTCATGCGCTGCCAATCGCCGTCGGGCTTCCGGACGGCAAGGAACAGGCGATGCGGGTGAATGGCCGCCCCTTCCGACAGCTTGTCCGTCAACTTGGCCGGGTAGGGCATGGCGGCCTCGCCGGAGCACACGAGGAGGCTGCCGTCGTCGCGCGCGGTCACATCGACGTGGCACGGTCCCAGCGGGATCCGACGGTAGGGCGCATCGCCCGATGGGAGCGATTCGGGAAGGTCAGACATCGGCCGATGCTAAGGAACTCTGTAAGGCGACGGTGTCCTGCCAAACGACGACAGCCTTGCGCAGCCAGCGGCCTCGCTGCCTGCGAGCCCCATATTCAGTGGCAGAAGCGGCCCATGACGTAACCTGCAAAACTATCGAGCCTGGGCATTTCTGACGCCCCGACGTTCAAAGGGGGCATCCAATGGCAACGTTTGCGCCAGCTTTGCAAAGGGTTCTAGATCATTCATCTTGGATCGTTGTCCGCGACTGAGCGCAGGACGTTCTGGTAGATCAAATCGGCCTGCTCTTCGCCGCGCGACGGATGGTTGGACACATCTAGGTGTGAAGCGTCAAGAGGTTGTGCCGTTGGCGCAGTGACGCCGTGCGCGGCTGCCGCTTGCACGGCATCAAGGCCTTCCAAGGTCATCTGTTTGACCATCTCGATTCGGCGGGCAAAAGTAAGTCGGGCATGCTTATGGGTGTTCATTCGGTTGGGCGTCCTGAGTGGATTGGGTGTTTGGCGACTTCCAGTCTCTCAAACCCAATCCGGATGAACACCGGATACAACCTATTGAAGCTTCACAACTAGAACGGCTCGTCCCATGGTTTTCGTCTTTGAACCGGAGCCGCAGGTCGGCATCCCCATCGTGGGAAGCCATGCTGCCTTTCCTGTCCGGCGCATTTACTGTGTCGGCCGCAACTATGCCGCGCATGCCCGCGAGATGGGCTTCGACCCCGAACGGGAGCCTCCGTTCTTCTTCTGCAAGCCCGACAACGCGATCGTCGTGGTGCCGCCGGGCAAGACCATCGGCATTTCGTATCCGTCGCAGAGCATGGACTTTCAGCACGAGATCGAGCTGGTGATTGCCATTGGGAGGGCAGGGCGCGACATCCTGGTCCGGCCAGCGCAGCGACATTGCAAAGCTCATCTGGTTATGCGCTGAGATCGTTGCCAATCTCTCCACGTTCTTCGAACTGCGTCCCGGTGACCTGATCTACACGGGAACCCCGGAAGGCGTGGGCAAGGTCGAGAGAGGGCAGACGATGAAGGGCGGCATCGACGGCCTGGGCGAGTTGAGTGTGCGGGTCGGTTGACTTGCCTATGGCACCAGTCCCCGAACGTTCAAGATCGAGATGGCGCATCGGTCTGCTTGAGCTGGTCGAGAAACCAGCGACCGGCCGGCCCTGGGGGCGAATCCTTGCGATAGACCGCAAGCATCGCGATCGGCGGCGTTCGCGGCTGAAAGTTCTCGACCTGGATCTGCACGAGAGAACCGGCATCGAGATCATTGCGGACCATCGCGACCGGCATGTGTCCCCAGCCGAACCCTGCGCGCAGGAATGCATGTTTCGCACCCAGATCCGCAAGACGCCAGGTGAGTGGCGAGAAGACGCCGTAGGCCTTGCCGTCGGACAGTGTCGTGCGGTCCGTCAGGAGCAGCTGCACGTGCTGCTCCAGTTCGCGCAGCCGGATGACGCCCTTGCGGCGCGCGAGAGGATGGGCGTTGCCGGTCACTGTGACCATCTGCACGTCGAGGAGCTTCTCGGCATCGACGGCGTCCGGCACGACAGACAAGGATCCGATGATGCCGAGCCGGCAAGTGCCCTGCAGCACCGGCTGAATGACCGCACCCAACGCTTCGACGTAGAGGCGAAGCGGTGTGTGCGGGAATGCCGCCCGGAACAGGCCGACGGCCACGGTCATGGACTCCATGGGATACATCACGTCCACCACGACCGATAGCTCGGGTTCCAGGCCCTCGGCAATGGTCCGCGCCTTCGCCTTGAAGCCGTCCATGCCGTTGACGACCAGGCGGGCCTCCGCGAGGAGCGCCGTGCCCTCCTTGGTGAGCTGCGGATAGCGCGCCGACCGATCGAACAGCTGTACGTCGATCTGCGCTTCGAGGTTGGCCAGGGTCTGGCTGACGACCGATTGAGCCCGGCGCAGCTTGCGCCCCGCAGCCGAAAAGCTGCCTTCGTCCGCCGCTGCAATGAAGGTTCGCAGCTGATCCATGGATACGCCGTCCAGCATCGATCGCTCCTGCCGATGGGTTGCATCGAAAGATATAGGCTTCCAAAGGGGATGTCCAGCTCATAACCTTCAGGGCACGTCATCAACCGAAGGAACACATCATGAACACGACTTCTGAACACAACCATACCGTCCTGCCGTTCGTCGGACGAATCCTCCTGGCCGCGATCTTCATCGTCAGCAGCCTGGGAAAGATCGCGGCGCCCGAGGCGACCCAGGGATACATCGCATCGGTCGGGCTGCCCGTGCCGGTGCTTAGCTACCTGGCCTCCATCGTCATCGAACTGGGTGGCGGCTTGCTCCTGCTGGCAGGCTACCGCACCCGCGTGGTTGCGGCGGGGCTTGCCGCGTTTTCGATCGTCTCCGCGCTCATCTTCCACCACGCGCTCGGCGATCAGAACCAGCTGTTCCACTTCTTCAAGAACCTCGCGATGGCCGGGGGGTTGATCCAGGTTGTGGCGTTCGGCGCGGGCGCATTCAGCATCGACAACCGCAAGCAAGTGCTCCGCCGCACCTTGGTCGCTCAGTAGGTCGGGAACGTCCCGTCCGCCCCGGCCATGGGGCGGATTTTCCTTATCGCCGACAGATAGGCCTCAGTCTATCTATCGTCCATCTCGATGGATCGATTCGAAAGATTCAGGCTTCTATGCGAAGCGAACCGGACTTAACCTTCAACTTGTCTCGGAGATTGAGATGAAGCTATGGGAATTCATTGATAGACATCACGAAGACTTCGGAGCCGCGCTCTTCATTCTTCCCTGCCTGCTGGCAACGTTCGCGATGGCTGGAATTGTCTTTGGCATCAGCCTCTTGTTCCGGTAGTGCTTTCTTGCCCGTTGGACGTTCTGCGATCGTGCCTGAAGGTTTCGGCCAGGGACCATGCACGGCTTCCGGCAGGACCGCGAAGCGTCGCGTTGGAAATCGCGTCAACTTCAGTCCGTTGTTCAGTGAGTGCGCAGTTTTTCCTGCAGACAAAGCCGTACCAGGGCTTGCCGTCGCCGTCCGCCTCGGCCACGCATGACGTATATTCATGCGCAACACGAGGGCACGGATGGCAAGCGGCAAAGCAGCACGAGGCACGAAAGCAAACAAGGTCGACGCGGTGGAAGATCGCCCCACGCAATTGATCGAGATTGCGTCGCGCCTGTTTGCAGCTCGCGGATACGCCGGAACCTCGCTGCGCGACATCGCGGAGGAAGCGCGCGTCACCAAGGCCGCGCTCTACTACCACTTTCCCAACAAGGAAGCGCTCTACGAGCAGATCGTGGTCGACAGCCTGCAGGCCCTGATCGACCGGGTCAGCGAGGCTGTCGTGCAGGCCGGGAGCGCAACCGAAAAGGTATGCGCCTTCATGCTCAGTGCGGCGGACGTGTTCGCCGGCGCGCCCGATGCATGGATCGCCGGATCGAACGTGTTCTGGTCCAGCATGGGGCCGCAGATCCGCGCCGCCGCGGTCGGGCGCCGCGACAAGTTCGAGAAGCTCTTGCGCTCATGCATCGCGGAGGGTGTGGCGTCCGGCGAATTCCGCAAAGTCGATCCGGCCATCGCGGGCCGCCTGCTGCTTTCCACCCTCAACCAGATGACGCGCTGGATCAAGCGCGACGGGCCGCTCACGCCACGCCAGGTGATCGAGCAATACCTCGAGATCATCCTGATCGGCATGAGGACACACGAGGCGCAGACGACTTCGCGGCGGCGCGACTCGGCCGTGATGACGACCCGGTCGGTCGGCCCATCGAGGAAGCCTCCGAAGGCTGGCAAAGCCTAACCTCGGGCTTGTGAACGGCCGCGTGCGCGGACTTCTGTGCGAGGCTCGCTGGCGAGCCAGCGGATGGCGCACGGCCTGTTTGGCAGAGAGCGATCGGCCGAACTGCGCACGCGTCGACATGTACTCGGCCGTCCCCGTCACCGGCGCGTCGTTCGTTCTGGCGGACATCGGTTGCCGGCATCAATCCGAGCGGGTGGCTGGCGCCATTCGCATCTCTGCCAGCAACGCGTAGAGCGGATCGTCCGGCTTCGTGCCACCGATCGGCGTGCGCGGGCCGAAGCGCTCGGCCTCGCTGCCCTCGGCCACGTCGAGGGGGCGCATCCAGTCATAGACCACGGTGCGCGCCGCGATGCGCCATTCGTCCGCGCGCTTCTCGAACCGGTCCACGTAACGGCCGGCCAGGAAAACGGCGCGCGGTCGGCCCTCGTCATCGCGGTCGCGCTGGAGTGCCAGGAAGTAGGTCTCGACCGCGGCCTGCCTGCCGTGCAGTTCGATCGACAAATTGGTGATGTTGTGAATCGAGCGTTCGCCCCGCGTGGCGAGCGTTTCCAGCGCACGGTCGATGAAGCCGGCGGCGCTGCCCTGGTAGGCGCCGTGACGGTCGGTGGCGTCCGGCCAGTAGGCACTGCGCAAGGCTTCCTCGTCCTGGCGGTCGATGCCGCGGCAATAGCGGTTCATGCACTCGCGGATGGCCTCTCGGTCCATGAGTTCGCCGACGCGGCGCTCCAGAACGTTTGCATTCATAGGGTATCTCCTAGGTGATTGTGGATCGCCGACTTACTAACCGGCCGGTAGAATTTTGCACAGAAAGCGGGAAACAAGCATGACCTCTCGAATGGCTGGCAAGGTTGCACTGGTCACTGGCGGCGCGCAAGGCATCGGCCGCGCGATCTGCGATGCGTTCGCGGCAGAAGGCGCGGCAGTGGGCGTGCTGGACATCAAGGCGGACAATGCCGAGCGCGCTGCGCAGGCGATCCGCGAGCAGGGCGGCAAGGCCGTCGCGTGCAGCGGCAATGTGGCCGAGCGCGGCACCTTCGAAGCCGCGGTAGACACGATGGAGCGCGAGTTCGGCCGGCTCGACGTGCTGGTCAACAACGCGATCTGGGTCCGCTACGGGCCGATCGACGCGGTCACGCCACAGATGCTGGAACGCATGGTCGGCACCGGCTTCAACTCGGTCGTTTGGGGCACCCAGGTCGCGGCACCGCTGATGGAAAAGAATGGTGGCGGCTGCATCATCAACATCGCCTCGGCCGCGGGCTATCTCGGCATGCCCAACGGCGTGATCTATTGCGGCGTCAAGGCGGGCGTGCTCGGTCTGACGCGTGCGCTCGGCGTGGAGCTGGGTCCGCGCAAGATCCGCGTCAACGCGATCTCGCCCGGCACCATCATGACCGAGGGCGTGAGCATCAACGTGGACGAGGCCGGCATCGCCAAGCGAATCGCGCGCACGCCGGTCGGCCGGCTCGGGCAGGTTGAAGATATCGCGCGCGCTGCACTCTTCCTGGCCAGCAGCGACAGCGGCTTCATCACCGGCGAATCCTTGCTCGTCGACGGCGGCGTGACGCACGCCTTTCTCTGATCCATCCGGCATGCATCCCCTTCATCCGCTTTTCTTTCCGTCGTCGGTGGCGATCATCGGCGCGTCTTCCGACCCCGAGCGCATCGGCGGCCGTCCGCTTCGCTTCCTGGTCGAAGCCGGCTTTGCCGGTGCCATGTATCCGGTCAACCGCAGCGGTGCCGCCGAGATCCAGGGCCTGCCTGCCTATGCAAGCCTGGCCGACGTGCCGGGTCCGGTGGACCATGCGATCGTCGCGGTGCCGGTGTCCGGGGTGGAGGCCGCATTGCAGGACTGTGCTCTCAAGGGTGTGAGGGTGGTGCAGGTCTTCACCGCCGGCTTCGCCGAGGCGAACGCAGCCGGTGCCGAACTGCAGGCGCGGCTGGTGGGCATCTGCCGCGAATCCGGCATGCGCATGGTCGGACCCAACGCGCTCGGCCTGCTCAATCCTTCCGCCAACTTCTACGCCACCTTCTCCACCGCGCTCAACGGCTTGCGGCCCAAGCCGGGCGTGATCGGCATGGCGACGCAGAGCGGCGCATTCGGCTCGGCCGCCTATGGCATGGCGACACTGCGCGGCATCGGGCTGAGCCGGGTGATCGCCACCGGCAACGAGGCCGACGTCGACGTGGCCGAATGCATCGACTACCTGGTGGACGACGCCGACACGCGGGTGATCTGCGCCGCGCTCGAAGCCTGCAAGGACGGCGCGCGCCTGCGCGCCGCGCTGTGCAAGGCGGCGCAGGCGGGCAAGCCGGTGGTGATCATGAAGATCGGTCGCACCGAGGTCGGTGCCGCCGCGGCGGCCACGCACACCGGTTCGCTCGCCGGCAACGATGCGATCTACGACGCAGTATTCGCCGAATGTGGTGCCCACCGCGCGAGCTCGATCGAGGAGATGCTCGACATCGCGCATCTCTGCGCCGTCTGCGGACATCTGCCTGCGAACGAGCAGATCGGCATCATGACCGGCTCGGGCGGCATCGGCATCCTGATGGCGGATGACGCTACCGACTTGGGTTTGACACTGCCGCCGCTGACCGCCCAGTCGGAGCAAGCGCTGCGCGAGCTGTTGCCCTTTGCTGTTCCGGCCAATCCCTACGACACGACCGCACAAGTAACGTCCGTGCCCGACGGTGTGCCGCGCACCCTCGAAGCCATGCTGCTGCCGGGTTCGCCATTCGGCAGCTTGTTCGCGTACCTCGCGCACGTGGGCCTCTCGCCCACTCGCTTCGCAGCGACCGAGCAACACCTGATCGAACTGCGCGCGAAACATCCGCAGCAACCGCTGGTACTCGTGATGTTGTCCGACCCGTCGGTGACCCAGCGGCTGGAGGCCGCCGGCGTCGCGGTTTTCGCCGACCCGTCGCGCGCGGTGCGTGCCGTCGGCGGCGCGGCGCGCATGGCGCGCCTGCGGCGCCAGCTGCGCCGCCTTGTCGCTCCCACCGCCGTTGCCGAAGCGTTGCCGCCGGCCGCCACCGAAGCCGAGGCGAAGGCCATCCTCGGCGCTGCCGGCATCCCCGTGCTCCCGGAGCAGATCTGCAACAGTGCCGAGGCCGCGGCGCGCGCGGCCGATGGCATGGGCTACCCCGTGGTGGCGAAGATCGTGTCGGCCGACATTCCGCACAAGACCGAAGTCGGTGGCGTCCTGGTGGACCTGCCGGACCGGCCGTCGGTCCTGGCCGCTTACGACACGCTCATGTCCCGCGCCGCCGAACGCGCGCCGCAGGCCCGGATCGACGGCGTGCTGATCGCGCCGATGGTCAAGGGCGGCGTCGAGACCATCATCGGCATTCACATGGACCCGGTGTTCGGCCCGATGGTGATGTTCGGCCTCGGCGGTACCGCGGTCGAGTTGTTCAAGGACGTAGCCTTCGCCTCCGCGCCGCTGTCGCCCGCGCAAGCGAACTCGCTCGTGAATGCGGTGCGCTCGTCGGCCCTGTTGAAGGGCTGGCGCGGGGGGCCGGCCTTCGACACGGCGGCCTTGGCGGATGCGCTCAGCCGACTGTCGGAATTCGCGGTGCGTCATGCAGACCAGCTGGCCGGTATCGACATCAATCCCTTCGTCGTCAAACCCCAAGGCGCGGTGTGCCTGGATGCACTGATCTCCACTCGCCAGGCCGCCGTCTTTTCCCACTAGTCACAAGGAACGCTCATGGACAGCTTCAAGACCCTTCTCTTGACCGTCGAAGACCGCATCGCGGTGGTCACGCTCAATCGCCCGCCGGTCAATGCGCAGAATGCCGACCTGCGCAACGAGCTCATCCAGGTGTTCGACGAGCTGAGCGACCGCGATGACGTCAGCGTGATCGTGTTGACCGGCGCCGGCAAATGCTTCTCGGCGGGCGCCGACATCCGCGAGCGGCCGAATCTCGCCGCCACGCCGGGCGCCTATGGGCGGCACAACCGCATCGTGCGCGAGTCGTACTACGCGGTGGTCGAATGCTCGAAGCCCGTGATCGCCGCAATCAACGGCGCCGCGCTCGGGGCAGGCTTCGGCCTGGTCATGGGCTCGGACATCTGGGTCGCCTCGGAAGACGCGTATGTCTCGATGCCTGAAATCAACGTCGGCCTGGCCGGCGGCGTGACCTTTCTGCAGAAGCATTTCAGCCAGTCGCGCGCACGGCGCATGTTCTACACCGGCATGCAGGTGACCGCGCAAGAACTCTATCGGCTCGGACTGGTCGAGGCTTGCTTGCCGGCCGCGGAACTGATGCCCTACGCGATGGACATCGCGCGCGAGATCGCATCCAAGAGCCCGATCGCGGTGCGCCTGGCGAAGGAGGCAGCCCGCTTGACGCTGACGATGCCGCCGCGCGATGCCTACCGCTACGAGCAGGGCAACACCGTGGCCCTTTCGAAGACCGAGGACACCAAGGAAGCTCAGAAGGCGTTCTTCGAGAAGCGCAAACCGGTCTTCACCGGCCGTTGAGCTTCGATCCCTCGCTTCGACTTGTCACGCTGCCATGCAACTGCACCGAATGCCCGCCACGTCGATCGGCCCCGCGGCGCTCGAATCGCGCGAGAGCCAGTTGCTGGCCATCGCCAGGCAGCTGTTCGCGCGCGACGGATTCGAGCGCACCTCGCTGCGTGACATCGCGGAAGCGGCGGACATCACCAAGGCCGCGCTGTACTACTACTTCCCCAACAAGGAAGCGCTGTACGAGCGCGTGGTGGTCGATTCGATGCAGGCGCTGTTCGACGATGTGTGCGGCGCGGTGGCGCTGGTGCATTCGCCCACGGCGCGCATCCGCGCGTTCATGCTGGCCTCGGCACAGGTGCTCGACCACGCCCGCGACCGCTGGATCGCAGGCTCCCGTGCCTTTCACGAAGGCGGCAGGGGAGGGCAACATCTCGCGGCGATCGCGCTGCGTGACCGCTACGAGAGCCTGCTTCGATGCTGCATCGCCGAAGGTGTCGAGAGCGGCGAGCTGCGCGCGGTCGATCCGGCGCTGGCCGGCCGCTTCCTTCTTTCGGGACTCAACCAGATGAGCCACTGGCATCGGTCGGACGGTCGGCTTTCGGCAGCGCAAGTGATGGCGCAGTTTCTGGACATGGCGCTGCAGGGCTTGTGCGTCGAGGCACGCGGCAATGCGGAAGCTTCGGTCTCCGACGCACCGGTTTCATCGTCCACCACCACGCCGCGCGCGCAGAAGCTGTGCCGCACGGTCGGAACGACATCTGCCTGAATCATGAAGAAGTCTCTCGAGCCGAAGCGCAATATCGGTCCTTACCGGTCGGCCGGACGAACGAGTTTCGCCGCGCGGCTGCTGCATCGCGCGGCCGCTTTGCTCGCGGCGGTCGCGCTGCTGTCGCCGCCGACTTCGTTCGCGCAGAGCGCGGCGGATGCACCCTTCCTGCACGGCCCGACGACGCTCATCGTTCCCTACGCGGCCGGCGGGCTCACCGACAACCTGGCACGCGCGTTGAGCCAGCGCCTGTCCGTGCGCTGGGGCCAACCGGTGATGGTGGAGAACCGCGCCGGCGGCGGCACCGTGATCGGCACCGCTGCGGCGGCCCGCGCTCCGGCCGACGGCCGGACGCTTCTGGTGACCAGCTTTGGCTACACGACCAACCCTTTTCTGATGCCGGACCTGCCTTACAAGGAAGGCGCGTTGGAGCCGCTGGCCATGGTCGCGGTGGCGCCGGCCATCCTCTTCGTGCATCCCTCGGTGCCGGCGGATGACCTGCCTTCGCTGGTCAAGTACATGCGAAGCTCGGGCAAGCCGTTCACCTTTGCCTCATCGGGCAACGGCTCCAGCCCGCACATCGGCGCCGAGTTGTTCGCTTCGCAGATCGGCGTCCAGATCGTGCACGTGCCCTATCGCGGCAACGGGCCCGCGCTGACCGATCTGGTCGGTGGGCAAGTGCAGGGCATGTTCGACTCGAAGGCCTCCTTGTCGTTCGTGAAGGCGGGCAAGCTGAAAGCCATCGGCGTCAGCTCGCTCAAGCCTTCGCCCCTCGCGCCGGACCTCAAGCCGATCGCGCAATCCGGTGTGCCGGAACTCGCCAACTTCGCGACCGCCAGCTGGTTCGGCGTGCTGTTGCCCGCGGCCACGCCGAAGCCGCTGCAGGCGCGGCTGTACGCCGAGCTCCGCGCGGTGCTCGACACGCCCGAAATGCGCGACGCCATCGACCGCGCCGGCGTTGAGCCCTTGCTCCTGACCCAGGCCGGATTCGCCGCCTACCTGAAGGCGGAGTCCGAGCGCTGGGGTCCGGTGATCCGCAGCAAGAACATCAAGGCGAATTGAGGGCCATGCCCATGCACACACCCGTCGACATCTCGGCCGTGCAGGTTGCCGGCCGGCTGGCCGGCAGACGCATCCTGGTCACCGGCGCCGCCTCGGGCATCGGACATGCCGTGGCGACGCTGTTCGGCGCGGCCGGCGCGCGTGTCGCTGCGCTGGACCGTCAGCGCCCGACGGCGCTGCCCGCCGACGCGATCGGCCTCGAAGCCGATGTCACCGACGAAGCCGCGGTCGAGTGTGCCGTGGCCGAGGCCTGCGCGGCCTTGGGCGGCATCGACGGCGTGGTGAACGCGGCAGGCATCGCCAATACCGACTGGGCCGATCAGGTGAGCCTGGCCGACTGGCGGCGCGTGCTGGACGTGAACCTCACCGGCAGCTTCATCGTCTGCCGCGCCTGTCTGCCGCATCTGCGCGACGCCGGCGGAGGAACGATCGTCAACTTTGCCTCCGGGCAGGGCCTGTCGCCCTTCAAGCAGCGCAGCGCCTACGCGGCATCGAAGGCCGGCGTGATCTCGATGAGCCGTTCGCTCGCGATGGAATGGGCGCCGTTGGTGCGGGTCAACACGGTCTGCCCGGGAGCGGTCGACACGCCGATGGTGCGCGGCGGCTATTCGCCCGAGGTGCTGCGCGAGCAGGTCGGCCCGCGCTACGCCCTGGGCCGCATCGGCGAGCCGCACGAGATCGCGCTGGCCGCGCTCTACCTGAGCAGCGCCGAGTCGTCCTTCGTCACCGGCATCGTGCTGGCGGTCGACGGCGGGCGCAGCTACCACTGACAGGCGTCGGAAAAGGAACAAGCCATGCACGGCCTGATGCAACAACGACCACTGCTGCTCTCCGGGCTGATCGACCACGCTGCCGCCTACCACGGCGACCGCGAGATCGTCAGCCACATGGTGGACGGCAGCATCCATCGCAGCGACTGGCGCTCGGTGCAGCAGCGCGCCAAGCGACTGGCGAACGCCCTGGCCCGGCTGGGCGTGGAGCCGGGCGACCGGGTCGCGACGCTGGCCTGGAACACGCATCGGCATCTGGAGCTCTACTTCGGCGTCTCGGGCATGCAGGCCGTCCTGCATACCGTGAACCCACGGCTCTTTCCCGAGCAGATCGCCTATATCGTCAACCATGCCGAGGACGGCTACGTCTTCTTCGACATCAGCTTCGCGGCCACGCTGGCCGAGCTGGCCCCGCAGCTTGGGCACGTGAAGGGCTTCGTCGCGATGTGCGAACGCGCGCAGATGCCCGATGTGCCACTGCCCCACCTGCTGTGCTACGAGGACCTGCTGGCCCAGGCATCCGCCGACTGCGAGTGGCCGGTCTTCGACGAGAACACCGCCTCGTCGCTTTGCTACACCTCCGGCACCACGGGCAATCCCAAAGGCGTGCTCTACAGCCATCGCTCGACGGTGCTGCATTCCTTTCTCGCCTGCGCAGCCGACGGACTTGCCGTCTCGGCACGCGACAGCGTGCTGCTGGTCGTGCCGCTCTTCCATGTGAATGCGTGGGGCGTGCCCTATGCCGGCGCGATGTGCGGCGCGAAGCTGGTGCTGCCCGGCCCGCATCTCTCGGGAGAGAACATCTACCGCCTGCTGCGAGACGAGCGTTGCAACTTCTCGCTGGGCGTGCCCACGGTGTGGCTCGGCCTCTTCGACTACATCGAGCGCCATCGCGATTCGCTCGACCTCTCGCAGATCGTGCTCAAGCGCCTGGTCGTCGGCGGTTCGGCCGCGCCGCGCGCCATGATCCAGAAATTCGAAGAGCTCTTCGGTGCCTATGTGATCCATGCCTGGGGCATGTCCGAGACCAGCCCGCTGGCCACCATCGGCATGCCGCTGGACAAGCACCGCGATTTCAGCCTCCAGCAGCGCTACGACATGCAGGCCAAGCAGGGCCGCGCGATCTACGGCGTCGAGATCGAGATCTTCGGCGAGGACGGCCAGCCGCTGCCGCACGATGGCAAGGCCTTCGGCGACCTGAAGGCGCGCGGCCCGTGGGTGGCATCCGGCTACTACCGCGCCGATGCGGATGCGGTGGACGACCAGGGCTGGTTCCCGACGGGTGACGTGGCCACGCTCGATCCCGACGGCTTCGTCCAGATCACCGACCGCTCCAAGGACGTGATCAAGTCCGGCGGCGAATGGATCTCGTCCATCGATCTCGAGAACGCGGCGATGGGCCATCCCGAGGTGCAGGAGGCGGCCGTGATCGGCGTCGCCCACAGCCGCTGGCAGGAACGGCCGCTGCTGCTCATCGTCGCGAAAATCGGCGCCCGGCCGACGCGCGAGTCGATCCTGGACTTCATGAGCGGCAAGGTGGCGAAGTGGTGGATGCCAGACGATGTGGTCTTCGTCGACACCTTGCCTCACACCGCCACCGGCAAGCTCCAGAAGCTCATCTTGCGCGAGCAGTTCCGCGCCCACCCGCTGCCAACGGACGAAATCGCCATCGGTCGCGGCGCCTAGCTTCACGCCACTTTATTTCATGACTCATCTCGACGAAACCCAGACGATGCTGCGCGATAGCGTGCAGGACTTCCACGAGCGACAGCCGGGGCCCGAGCGGGTGCGCCGGTTGCGCGAGCAGCCGCTTCCCGTCGACCGCGCCGTCTGGCACAACATGGCGGAGGCCGGATGGAGCGGCGTGCTCGTGCCCGAATCGCTCGGCGGTCACGGACTCGGCGCGGCCGAAGCCATGTTGATCGCCAGCGAACTCGGCCGAGGCCTCGCACCGGAACCCTTCGTGGCCTGCGGCCTCATGGTGGTGCAGGCGCTGGTGCCGCTGGCCGCGCAATCGCAGGCCGTGCGGTCCTTGCTCGACGGCGTGCTGGCGGGCAGCAAGCTGGTGGGGCTGGCCTGGCAGGAGACGGCGGGCGCGCTGTCCGTCGACGATGTGCGACTGCGCGCCGTGCGCAGCGATTCGGGCTGGCGTTTCGAGTCGGACGGCGCGCAGGGCGCGGTCAAGCGCTTCGTGCCGCTGGCCGATGCCGCCGACGGCTTTCTGGTCTATGCGCAGCAGGATGGCAGCCCTGCGCTGTTCTGGGTGGAGGACGCCCCGGTCCGCAGCACGCGCACGATCGACGGACTGAATTTCGGCGACCTGGATCTTTCGGGCGTGAGGCTGGAGACGCACGCCTGCCTCGCGCGCGGCCCGGCGGTGCGCGACGCGGTCGCCGACGCGATCGAACTGGCGCGCCTCGCCAGCGCCTTCGAACTGGTGGGCCTGGCCGAGCGTGCCCTGGAAATCACCGTCGCCTACACGTCGCAGCGCGTCCAGTTCGGCAAGCCGATCGCCTCGTTCCAGGCGCTGCAGCACCGCATGGTCGACATGTGGATGCAGTGCCAACTGGCGCGTGCCTCGGCCGAGAACGCGCTGCTCGACTGGACCCGGCCCGCGGACGACGCGACGCGCGTTCAGTCGCTGCGCGCAGCGCGTGCCCGCGCCGGCAGCGCGGCGCTCTTCGTCGGCAAGAACGCCATCCATCTGCATGGCGGCATGGGCATCGCCGACGAAACCGACATCGGGCTCTACCTGAAGCGCGCGCTGGCGCTCTCTGCCTGGCTTGGCAATTCGCTGTGGCAGCGCACGAGCTTTCTCGGCGAGTTGCTGAAGACCGGGCGCGTGCGCAGCGCCGACAGCGAGCCGCTCACGGTGGCGGACGGCGTCGACGTGGCCGATCTGTCCGACGAGCAGTTCCGCCGCGTGCTCGCCACCTGGATCGCGTCCCACTACCCGCCCGAGAAGCGCTTCATGAAGAAGCGCGCCTACTACGCCGACATCTCCGACTGGTATCAGTCGCTCTCGAAGAAGGGTTGGCTCGCGCCGGCCTGGCCCAAGTCGGCCGGGGGCATGGGCCTGTCCGCCATCAAGCAGGTGATCTATGCCGAGGAGATCGCCCGGCATGGCTGCGCGCGCATTCCCGACCACGGCCTCGCGATCGGCAAGCTGCTGCTGATGCACGGCACGCCCGAGCAGATCGGCTATCACCTGCCGCGCGTCCTGAGCGGCGAGATCATGTGGTGCCAGGGCTACTCCGAACCGAACGCCGGCTCCGACCTCGCGAGCCTGCGCACGCGCGCCGATCGCGACGGCGACGACCTGGTGGTCAACGGCCAGAAGACCTGGACCACGCTCGGCCCGGGTGCCGACTGGATGTTCGCGCTGGTGCGCACCAGCAAGGTCGAAGGCGCCAAGCAGCGCGGCATCACTTTCCTGCTGATCGACCTCAAGACGCCCGGCGTGAAGGTCCGGCCGATCGTCAATCTGAAAGGCGAGGGCGAGTTCAGCGAAGTCTTCTTCGACAACGTGCGCGTCCCGGTCTCGAACGTGGTCGGTCGCATCGACGATGGCTGGAGCGTGGCCAATTCCTTCCTGCGCGAGGAGCGCATCTTCTTCGGCACGCCGCGTCAGTGCGAGTACGCGCTGGCCCAGCTCGACCGGCTGGCCCAGGCGACGCGCGCGCTGCGGCTCGCGGACTTCCGCGACCGCTACGCGCAGCTCGTGCTGGACGTGCGCGACCTCAAGTCGGCCTTCGAACTCTTCATGGGACGCCTGCGCAGCGGCGAGGAACTCGGGCCCGAAGTCTCGTACCTCAAGGTCTGGGGCACCGAGACCTACCAGCGCATCACCGACGAGCTGGTGCAGCTCGCGGGCGATCACGGTGGCCAGATCGACGACGTGCAAATCGACGGCATCGCAGTGGACGTGATGAACCAGTACCTGGATTCGCGCATGCCGGCGATCTTCGGCGGCTCCAATGAAATCCAGCGAAACATCCTCGCCAAGCAGATCCTGGCGCTGCCTTCGGGCCGCTGACCCTTTCCATCAACGACGACAGCAGGAGACATCAAGATGAAGAGACTTTGGCACTCCCTCACGGCATTGCGTGCCGTCTTCGCGACAGCCGCGCTGGCCGCGGCCGGCCTCGCCCATGCGCAGATCTCGGACGACGTGGTGCGCATCGGCCTCATGGCGGACCTGAGCGGTCCCTACTCGGGCAATGGTGGTCCCGGCTCGGTGGTGGCGGCACGCATGGCCATCGAAGATTTCGGCGGCAAGGTCAATGGCAAGCCGATCGAGCTGGTGACGGTCGACGACCAGAACAAGCCCGACGTCGGGCTCAACGCGGCGCGCAAATGGCTCGACACCGACAAGGTCGACGCGATCGTCGGGGGTTCGGCCTCGTCGATCGCGCTCGGCGTGCAGACGCTGATGAAAGACAAGCAGAAGCCCTATCTCATCGCCGGCACCGTGACCTCCGATCTCACCGGCAAGGCCTGCTCGCCCATGGGCTTCCAGTTCCTGGTCGACACCTACTCGTTGCCGAAGGCCGGCGTGAAGACGCTGCTCGACAAGGGCGTCAAGACCTTCTTCTTCGTCACTGTGGACTACGCCTTCGGCGCCGCACTGCAGGCCGAGGCCACGCGCTTCATCGAGCAGGGTGGCGGCAAGGTGGTCGGTTCGGTCAAACATCCGTTGGGCACCACCGATTTTTCCTCCTACCTGTTGCAGGCGCAGTCGAGCGGCGCGAAGGCCATCGTGATCCTGAATGCCGGGCTGGATCTTTCCAACTCGCTCAAGCAGGCAGCCGAGTTCCGCATCACCAAGGGCGGCCAGATCGTGAGCGTGTTCGGCATGACCATCAACAGCGTGTCGGCGATGGGTCTGGACACGGCGCAGGGGCTGCACATCACGGTGCCTTTCTACTGGGATCGTGACGAGGCTTCGCGCGCCTGGAGCAAGCGCTTCATGGAACGCAACAACGGGGTGGTGCCCACCTACATCATGGCGGGTGTCTACAGCGCGGTGACGCATTACCTGAAGAGCGTGCAGGCCACGGGCACCGATGCCGGCCCCGCGGTCGTCGCCAACATGAAAGCCACGCCGGTGAACGACTTCATGTCGAAGGACGTGAAGATCCGCGAGGACGGCCAGGTGATGCGCCCGGTCTATCCGGTGGAAGTGAAGACGCCCGCCCAGTCCAAGGGCAAGAACGACTTCTACACGGTCGGTGCCGCGATCCCGCCGGAGCATGTCTTCCGTCCACTGTCCGAAGGCGGCTGCGACTTCGTGAAGAAGTAAGCGACACCCGAGCGGCATGACCATCCGACACGAGATCATCGGCGAGCAGCGCGACCGGCTGGGCGAATGCCCGCTCTGGGACGTGCGCGACCAGTCGCTGTACTGGATCGACTCCAAGGCGCGCCGGGTGCAGCGCCTGGCCAAGGGTGCGTACCGCGAGTGGGCCACGCCGAGCGATGTGGGCTCGATCGCGCTGACGCGCCGCGGCCGGCTGGTGCTGTCGCTCGAAGACGGTTTCCATCTGATGGACCTCGGAAGCGGCGCCACGCTGCGCCTGGCCGAGATCCATCACAAGGGGCCGACCATGCGCATGAACGACGGCCGCACCGATCGGCAGGGCCGATTCGTCGTCGGATCGATGGTCATGCATCGGCGCGATCTCGACGGCGGCTTCTACCGATTGGAAAAGAACGGCGATGCGACCGCGCTCTTCGACGGCATCGCGCTGGCCAATGCCACCTGCTTCAGCCTGGACGGCCGCAGTCTGTACCATGCCGACAGCCTGAGCGGCGCGGTGAGCGTGGCCGATTACGACCCGGTGAGCGGCGCGGTCGGCCCCCGGCACACGCTGTTCAGCACCGAGGCTCAGGGCTCGCCGCCGGACGGTGCCACGGTCGATGCCGAGGGTTGTCTGTGGATCGCGCTGCCGCTTTCCGGCAAGCTCGGCCGCTATCAGCCCGACGGCAAGCTCCTGCTGCTGCTGGATTCGCCGGTGCCGTACCCGACCTGCCCCTGCTTCGGCGGGCCGGAGCTCGACGTGATCTATCTGACGAGCATCAGCAACTCCGGCAATCTGCTGCGCAGCGACCATCCGGATGCGGGTGCTCTGGTGGCCTTCCACGGCGTCGGCGTGCGCGGGCTGCCGGAAGTACTCTTCGACGACGAGGCGCTGGGATGAGCGCGGAGGGCGACTTCATTCTGCGCACGGAGGGCCTCAGCAAGTCCTTCCTGGGTTTCTATGCCGTGAAGAACGTGTCGCTGTGCGTGCGGCGTCATGACATCCACGCGTTGATCGGCCCGAACGGCGCCGGAAAGACCACCTGCTTCAATCTGCTGACTGCCTTCATCCCGGCCAGCGCCGGCCGCATCCACTACAACGGTCGTGACATCACGCGCAGCGATCCGGCCGGCGTGGCGATCGGGGGCATGGTGCGATCGTTCCAGATCTCGGCGGTGTTCGGCCAGATGAGCGTGCTCGACAACGTGAGGGTGGCGCTGCAGCGCAAAGCCGGCGGCACCTACGCCTTCTGGCGCAGTCATCGGGTGCTGGATCGCCACACTGCGCGCGCGCGCGAGCTGCTGGCGGCGGTCAACCTCGAGCCTTATGCACAGCATGTCGCCGCGGACCTGTCCTATGGCCGCAAGCGCGCGCTCGAACTCGCGACCACGCTCGCGCTGGAACCCGAAATGATCCTGCTCGACGAGCCGATGGCCGGTCTGGGCCACGAGGACATCGGCCCGGTCACGCGCCTGATCGCGCAAGTGGCGAAGGGCCGCACCGTGCTGATGGTCGAGCACAACATGAAGGTCGTGGCTGAACTGTGCGACCGCATCACCGTGCTGCAGGCCGGCGAGGTGCTTGCCGAAGGCAGCTACGACGAAGTCTCGAACGACCCGCTGGTGCGCGAAGCTTACGTGGGAGGTGTCCATGCCTGAAATCTGTCTGGACGTGCGCGGCCTGACCGGCTTCTACGGCGAAACGCAGGCGCTGCATGGCGTCGACTTCACGGTTCGATCCGGCGAGGCGGTCTGCCTGCTTGGCCGCAATGGCGCCGGCAAGACCACCACGCTGCGCGCGGTGGTGGGTCTGTTGACGAAGCGCCACGGCCACATCGCGATCAACGGCCGTCCGACGCAAGGGATGGCGCCGGAAGACATCGCGCGCCTGGGCGTGGCCTATTGCCCCGAGGAACGCGGCATCTTCGCGAGCCTGGATGTCGAAGAGAACCTGCTTCTGCCTCCGGTGCTGATGCCGGGTGGCATGAGCCTGGACGAGATCTACACGCTCTTTCCCAATCTCAAGCTGCGGCGCAAGAGCCCCGGCACGCGGCTGTCGGGCGGCGAGCAGCAGATGCTGGCGATCGCGCGCATCCTGCGCACGGGCGCCAAGTTGCTTTTGCTGGACGAGCCGACCGAAGGCCTTGCGCCGGTGATCATCGAGAAGATCGGGCAGGCCATCGGCATCCTGCGCCAGCGCGGCTTCACCATCCTGATGGTGGAGCAGAACTTCCGCTTCGCCTCCCGCGTGGGCGATCGCTTCTACGTGATCGAGGAAGGCCGCGTCGCAGAAGAGTTCGACCGACGGACATTGACCACCGACCAGGCGCGCATCGAAGCGCTGCTGGGCGTTTGAAGACCGGAGAGCTTCATGCCGGACACCTTCTTCGGATTCCCGCTCGCCGCCGTCGCCGGGCAAGTGCTGGTGGGCATGATCAACGGCTCGCTCTACGCGCTCATGAGCCTCGGGCTGGCGATCATCTTCGGCCTGTTGCGCGTGGTGAACTTCGCTCACGGCGCGCAGTACATGCTCGGTGCCTTCGTGGCCTGGGGGCTGCTGGAGTATCTGGGCCTGAACTACTGGTGGGCCCTCCTGCTGGCGCCCTTGCTGGTGGGCCTCTCCGGCATCGCGCTGGAGCGCACGCTGCTGCGGCGGCTCTATCACGTCGACCACGTCTACGCGCTGCTGCTGACATTCGGGTTCGCGCTGATCCTCGAAGGCGCATTCCGCTACAAGTTCGGCGCCACCGGCGAGCCCTATCCGAACCCGATCGGCGGCGGCCTCGACACGCCGCTGGCCTTCTTCCCCTGGTATCGGCTGTGGGTGATCGCCGCATCGATGGGCATGTGCATCCTGACCTGGTTCGTCATCGAGCGCACCAAGCTCGGTTCCTACCTGCGCGCCGCCACCGAAAATCCGAACCTCGTGCGGACCTTTGGCGTGCGCGTGCCGCGCATGCTGATGTTGACCTACGGCCTGGGCGTGGCGCTTGCGGGTTTCAGCGGCGTGATGGCGGCACCGATCTACCAGGTGAATCCGCTGATGGGCTCGCAGCTGATCATCGTCGTCTTCGCCGTGGTGGTGATCGGCGGCATGGGTTCGATCATGGGTGCCATCGTGGCGGGCTTCGGCCTCGGCGTGATCGAGGGCATCACCAAGCTGGTCTATCCCGATGGCGCCGGCATGGTGGTTTTCGTGGTCATGCTGATCGTGCTCGCGGTCCGGCCGCAGGGCCTGTTCGGCAGCCTGCGCTGAAGACGCCGGAAGGAGAAACGACATATGTTCCCGGTCCCTACCTTTTTCGAGCGCCACCGGCTGCTCCTGCTCGGCGGTGGCGCGATCGTGCTGCTGGCGGCGCCGTGGGTGGCCTATCCGATCTTCCTGATGAAGCTGATGTGCTTCGCGCTGCTGGCCGCTTCGCTGAACCTGATGGTCGGCTATGTCGGGCTGCTGTCGTTCGGCCATGCCATGTTCTTCGGAGCGGCCGGCTATGCGACCGCGCATGCAGTCAAGGTCTGGGGCTTCGATCCGGCGCTCGGCGTGCTGTTCGGGGCTGCCGTGGCAGCGGCGATCGGCGCGCTCACCGGTGTGCTCGCCATCCGGCGCGCCGGCATCGCGTTCTCGATGATCACGCTGGCCTGCGCGCAACTCGTCTATTTCATCGCCTTGCGTTCGCCCTTCACGGGCGGCGAGGACGGCATCCAGAACGTGCCGCGCGGCAGCCTGTTCGGCCTTTTGAAGCTCGACGACAACCTCACGCTCTACTACGTGGTGATGGTCGCGGTGGTGGCCGCCTTCTGGCTGATCTGGCGCGTGGTGTATTCGCCCTTCGGCCAGGTGCTGACGGCGATCCGCGACAACGAGCCGCGTGCGATCTCGCTGGGCTACCGCGTCAATCGCTACAAGCTGCTCGCCTTCACGCTCTCGGCCGCCCTTGCGGGGCTGGCCGGCGGCATCAAGAGCATCGTGTTCCAGATCGCCACGCTCACCGACGTGAGCTGGGTCACCTCCGGCGAGGCGCTGTTGATGGGCATCGTCGGCGGCCTGCAGACCCTGCTCGGCCCGGTGGTCGGCGCGCTGGTCGTGGTGAGCATGGAGAACGCGCTCTCGGGTTTCGCCGAGGTGGTGCTGATCGTGCAGGGCGTGGTGTTCGTGCTGGTGGTGATGCTGTTTCGCCGCGGCATCGTCGGTGAGATCAATGCAAAGTTCAAACGCCCCCCTCTGTCGCCTTCGGCGCCTGCGCCCGAGGTGGGCGGCAGGGGCCCCGCGGACGCCGCTGCACACCCATTTTCCTGATTCGAAACCGATGGAGATTCGCATGAACGCCGAGACATCCCGAGCCATTTCCGATCCCCTTCCCGCGAAGGCCGGCGCGCAGCGCGTCGATGTGCTCATCATCGGGGGCGGCTTCGGCGGCATGTATGCCGTCTATCGCTTCCGCGAGATGGGCCTGCGGCTGCAGGCCTTCGAGGCCGGCGGCGACGTCGGCGGCGTCTGGTACTGGAACCGCTATCCGGGCGCCCGCGTCGATCTGCCCAGCATTGACTACAGCTATGCCTTCTCGCCGGAGATCGAGCAGGAGTGGACCTGGTCGGAACAGTTCGCGGCCCAGCCCGAACTGCTGCGCTACATCGACTTCGTCGCCAACAAGCTCAGCTTGCGGCCCCACTTCCAATTCAACACACGCGTCGACCAGGCCACGTGGGACGCGGCCCGCGAAGTGTGGGTGGTGACGACCGATCGCGGCGAAACCTGGGAGGCGCCTTTCTGCATCATGGCCACCGGCCCGCTCTCGATTCCGAAAGCACCGGACATTCCGGGCGTCGAGCGCTTCAAGGGCCGTTTGATTCATGCGGCCAGATGGCCGCACGAGCCGGTCAGCTTCGCGGGCCAGCGCGTGGGTGTGATCGGCACCGGCTCCACCGGCATCCAGATCGTGCAGGACGTCGGACCGCAGGCGGGCGAGCTCTATGTCTACCAACGCACGCCGAGTTTCACCATGCCGATGCGCAACGTGCCGCTCGAAGCGGACTACGTGGCCGAGGTCAAGCGCAACTATCCCGGCATCCGCGAGGCCGCCCGCAACAGCGCGGTCGGCGGTGTACGACCGCAGTCGACCCGCGCATTCTTCAGCGTCACGCCGGCACAGCGGCGGTCATTGCTTGAAGACGCCTGGAAGCAGGGCGGGCTTGCGATGCTCGGCACCTTCTCGGATCTGATGCTCAACGAGACGGCGAACGAAGAAGTGGCCGAATTCGTCCGTAGCAAGATCCCGGAGATCGTGAAGAACCCCGACACCGCCGAGCGACTGAAGCCGAAGGGCTACCCGATCTTCGCGCGCCGGCCCTGCCTCGATTCGAGCTACTACGAGACCTACAACCTGCCGAACGTGCACCTCGTCGATTGCCTCAGCGATCCGATCGTCGAAATCAGCGAGAAGGGCGTGCGCACCGAATCCGGCGAGATCGAACTCGACATGCTGATCCTCGCCACCGGCTATGACGGCCTGACCGGCGCGATGCTGGCCGTCGACGTCGTCGGGCGCGATGGGCGCCGGGTGACGCAGAAGTGGAAGGATGGCGCACGTTCCTGCCTCGGGCTGATGATGGAGGGCTTTCCGAATCTGTTCATGACCACCGGCCCCAACGGTCCGGCGGCATTGGCGAACATCATCCGGATCAGCGAGCACGACGTGGACTGGATCGCCGCCGCGATGACGCACATGAAGGCGCGCGGACTCTCGACCATTGAACCTACCGCCGAGGCCGAGGAGAGCTGGATGGACACCGTGCGCAACCTGGCCAAACGTTCGCTGATCACCAAGGCCAAGACCTGGTGGGTGGGCACGAACGTCAAGGACAAGCCGTCTGGCCTGACCATGTTCGTTGGCGGCTTTCAAGCATACCGCCAATACGCGGCGGCGGCGGCGGATGACGGTTATCGCAACTTCAGGTTCGGCCCGACATCGGCGCCGCCGACGTGCGAGCCGCGCATCGCGGCGGCGGATCCGGTGACCGGCGTCTAGCAAGCTCCGAATTTTCATTCGTGGTGCGGGAATCCCGAAGCCCGCTCTTCGCCGCATACCTGCCGCCGAACCTTAGAAGGCTACGGACAAGATCGACGACGCGTCAAGGCTCAACGACGCAGCATCCGAAGTACCAGATCGGCGTAGCACTCTCCTAACTCCTCGGGTGACGGCGATTTGCCGATGCTGTACCAACGGGCAGTATCGATGCCGAGCGAAAGGACCGCGATAGTGCACATGGCGATTCGCGACTCGTCCGGTACCAACTGGCGCAACTCATCCGCAGCGAACTGCTCGGTCTTTCTCCGAATGGCGGCAATGACCTTGTAATGCGCGGGCTCGAGCGCCCTCAGTTCATATTGAAGGACTCTTGCCAGAACATGGTGCATGGCGTGCCAACGCGTGAATGCGCGCACCATCGAACGAACGCGTTCCTTGGGCGCCGAAATGCCTTCGATCGAGAGATGCATCGCATCGAAGGCCGACTGGTGGCCGACGCGCGCGATCGTGAACAGCAGATCGGCCTTGGATGCGTAGTGCACATACATGCCGGCCGGGCTCATGCCGACGCACTCGGCTATGTCGCGCGTCGTTGTCGCGTGATAGCCCCGCTTGCCGAATTCCGAAGCAGCTGCCTGGGCCAGCTGCCTGCGCGGGCCGACCGGCAACAGACTCCAGGGGTCGTCGTTGCTGACGGTGCCGAGGTCGCCAGTCGTTCCAGATCGAGAAGGGTTGGTATTTCCCATTGACTGAGGATTGAAAGTTGATCAGTATAAGCGGGCGCTTAGTTAGCACAATGCGAAGATTGTCGAGATCGATCGAGACAACGATTTACTTGAGCGGAACACCTCACCCCATGCAAGGATCCATAGATTCAATTTCGCCAAATGCAGGACCATCCGACACCTCGTCCGATGTCCGTGCTGACCATGATCGCGCGCACGCGTGCCATGGCTGGTCCCGGAGGCGCCCGACATGAGCATGCTCGGGCAATTGGTCTTCAGCGGTCTGGCGATGGGCAGCCTCTATGCGCTGGTCGCGCTGGGCCTGATCATGGTGTTCAAGTCCACCAACCTCATCAACTTCGCGTATGGCCAGATGGCCATGCTCTCCACCTTCTTCGGCTACACGCTGCTCGCCCAACTGGGCGTCGGCTATGCCTTCGCATTCCTCGGCGCGCTGGTCTTCTCGGCACTGCTGGCTGTCCTCGTGCAACAGATGTTGCGGCCTGCGAAGAGCGGTTCTTCCGTCATCGTGGCCACGCTGGCGCTGTACATGATCTTCTCGGCGGTGGCGGGGCTGATCTGGGGCTGGGATCCGCAACCGTTTCCGACCGTGTTCGAAGGCAAGCCCTTCGCCCTGTTCGGCATCGTCGTCAGCCGGGAGGACCTGTTCAACCTTGCTGTCACCGTCCTGTTGATGCTGCTCCTGTTCGGATTCTTCAAGTTCACGATGACCGGCATCGCCATGCGAGCACTGTCGCAGAACGTGACCGCGTCGAGCCTGATGGGCATCAGCGTCGATCGCATGTTCGCGATGACCTGGGGGCTGAGCGGCATCCTGGGCGGCGTCGCGGGCTTCCTTGTCGCGCCCACCACCTTCCTCGACACCAACATGATGTCGGTGCTGTTGCTCAAGGCATTCACCGCGGCCGTGCTGGGTGGCTTCACCAGCTATCCGGGTGTCGTGATCGGCGGTCTCGTGCTGGGCATCCTCGAGAACCTGGTGGCAGGCTATGTGTCGACCGATCTCAAGGACACTTTCTCGTTCGTGCTGCTGCTGGCCGTGCTCTGCGTTCGGCCGGAGGGCATCCTCGGCAAACGGGTCAGGATGCTGGGAAGGAAGTCTTCCGACGATCATTCGCCTTTCGACTCCAGCAGCACGGGTCTTTCCACGGCGCGCAAGGCGGCCCTCGTGACTTTGGCGATTGCGTTTCCGCTGGTATTCCAGGACAACAGCTACGTCCTGTATTTCGCCTGCCTCGTCGGGATCTACATGGTCGTCGCGATCGGGCTCGACTTCCTGATCGGCTACACCGGACAGATCTCGCTCGGCCATGCCGCTCTCTTTGCGATCGGCGCGTATTCGTCGGCATTGCTGACGATCCGTCTCGGCCTGCCTTTCTGGCTCGCGTTGCCTGCTGCCGGCGTCGTCGCCGGACTGGCCGGGCTGTTGCTCGGGCTCTCGGCACTTCGGCTGTCGGGGCTGTACCTCGCCATTGCCACGCTGGGACTGGGCGAAGCGTTGCCTCAGATTCTCCTGAAATGGGATGAGGTCACCAATGGCTACAACGGGCTGAAGCCCGCGAAACCAGCCTTCGGCTCGTTCGTGCTCGACAGCGAATTCAAGCTCTACTTCTTGATCCTCGCGGTTGTGGTCCTGGCGGTGTGGGTCACGAGCAATATCCTGCGCTCCAAGATCGGTCGCGCTTTCATCGCGTCGCGGGACAGCGAAGCGGGTGCCGAAGCGATGGGCATCCCGATTGCAAAGTACCGCATCCTGGCCTTCGTACTCAGCGCATTCTTGGCCGGCGTGGCGGGCAGCCTCTATGCGCATGTGGTCGGTTTCATCAGTCCGTCGGACTTCAACAGCTGGGTCTCGTTGACCTTCCTCTGCATGGTCTTCGTCGGCGGTATCGGAAGCATTGCGGGTGCCATGCTCGGCGCGGCCTTCATGACCGCCGTTCCCCAGATCTTCGCCGGCAGCAAGAGCCTTTCGGGCATCCTCTTCGGCGGCGCCCTGCTGATCATCATCCTGTTCTTTCCCAAGGGCCTGGCCGGCATCTATCAGGTCGGGGCCAGATTCGTCGAACGCTTCATTCCCGCGAAGGTCGCTGCAAGGCGGGCCGAGCCATGACCCGCGGTACTGGGCAACCACTCCTCGAGATCGCCGGTCTGTCAATAAGCTTCGGCGGATTGAAGGCCATCGATTCGCTCGACCTCGTCGTCGACGAAGGCGCCATCGTGGGGCTCATTGGCCCGAACGGCGCCGGCAAGACGACCGTGTTCAATTGCATCGCGCGCTATTACAAGCCCGACAGCGGCCGCATCACGATGGGCGGCTTCGACCTGCTTTCCGCGCGTCCGCACGAAGTCCTGCCGCGGGGCATCGCGAGAACCTTTCAGAACATGGAACTCTTCAAGAGCATGACGGTTCAGGACAACCTCCTGGTCGGCCAGCACGGTGCCATCAAGGCCGGCTTCTGCAGTGCAGCCTTGTCCCTCGGCAAGTCGCGTGCGAGCGAAGCGGCGGTCAGGCGCAGGGCGGCCGAGGTCATGAACCGGTTCGGCCTTTCGCCTTATGCTCATTCGACGGTGACTTCACTGCCCTACGGCGTGCAGAAGATGGTGGAGTTCGGTCGCGCATTGGTGTCTTCCCCGCGGCTCATTCTCCTGGACGAACCGGCGGCCGGTCTCAACCCGAGCGAGACAAAAGAACTCACGAAACTGATTCGTCAACTGCGAGACGAAGACGGCATCTCCGTCCTGCTCGTGGAGCATGACATGGGTCTGGTGCGCAGTATCTGCGACGAGATCTGCGTCGTCGACTTCGGCAAGCGCATCGCGCACGGCACACCCGAAGAGATCAGCCGCGACGCCCGCGTCATCGAGGCCTATCTCGGCAAACAGAACGAGGAAGAGGTCGCGCATGCTGGTGCTTGACGACATCCACGCGAGCTACGGCAGCGTCAAGGCGCTCAAGGGCATTTCGCTGCGGGTCGAGAAGAGTGCGGTCGTCGCGCTGCTGGGCGCCAACGGCGCGGGCAAGTCCACCATCCTGAAGAGCATCAGCAACCTGCTGCGCCCGCGCAGTGGTGCGATCAGCTTCGAGGGCGAACGCATCGAGCGTTCGAAACCTGAACGCATCGTCGAACGCGGAATCGTGATGGTGCCGGAGGGCCGCCAGGTCTTTCCGGAGCTGACGGTGGCAGAGAACCTCAGGCTCGGCAGCTATACGCGCCGGGATCGCGCCGAAGTCGCGCGCGATCTCGACGACGTGCTGCAACTCTTCCCGATCCTGAAGAGCAAGCTCGCGAGCATGGCTGGAACATTGAGCGGTGGCCAGCAGCAGATGCTCGCCATCGGCCGCGGCCTCATGGCCAAACCCAAGTTGCTGTTGCTGGACGAACCTTCGCTGGGCCTGGCCCCGATCCTGGTCCAGGAAATCTTCTCGATCATCCGTGCGATCAACAAGCGTGGAACGACCATTCTGCTGGTCGAGCAGAACGCCAACATGGCGCTCGATATCTCCGACTACGCGTATGTCCTCGAAACGGGCGAGATCTCCTGCGAAGGCCCGGCAGCCGAACTCAAGCGCAACGACGAGGTGCGTCGTTCCTATCTCGGCGGGTGATCCGTGGCGCGACCGATCTTTCAATGACAAAGGAAACAGGTATGAACTTCCAGAAATCTTCGGCACGACGGGCCGTCCGCTGCTGGGCGGCGGCATCCGCATGGGCGCTGTCGGGCCTTTGCGCCGCGCAGGCGCCTTCGACCGTGCCAGGCGTCACGGCCGACAGCATTCTCATCGGCGCGAACGCGACGATCACGGGTCCCCTGGCCGCTGCCGGTGGCGTGATCTACCCGACGATCGATGCTTACTTCAAGAAGACGAACGACGAGGGCGGAATCAACGGGCGCAAGCTCAAGTTCGTCTATTACGACGATGCCTACGATCCGTCGAAGACCGTCGGGGTCGCGAAGAAGCTGGTGGAAGTCGACAAGGTCTTCATGATGAACACACTCGGCGCCGGCACGACCGCGGCCATTGCCGACTATCTCGCCGAGCGCAACGTTCCCGTCGTGCCCGCGATCACCGGCAGCAAGAAGCTGCTCGCCTACAAGAACATCTTCCAGATGTACCCCGACTACGGTACCGACGGCAAGACGCTCGCGCGCTACGCGATCGACAAGCTGCACGCGAAGTCGGTCGCCATCTGGTATCAGAACGACGACTTCGGCAAGGACGAAGTGGCCGCGGTGACCGAGGAGTTGAAGAAGGACAAGATGCAGCCCGTGGTTGCGTTGCCCTACAACCCCACCGACATGGACTTCAGCTCGTCGGTCCTGAAACTGAAGGCCGCGAATCCCGATGTGGTCATCCTTGCGCCGGCGCAGAAGCCCGCCGCGCAATTCCTCAAGGATGCCGCCAAGCTCGGCCTGAAGACGCAGTTCCTCGTGAGCTATGCGGCCGCCGACATCTCGGTCAGCAACCTGGCCGGACCGGCGGCCGAGGGCGTCATCTTCTCCTCCTATCAAAAGACGCTGGTGGCCGAACCGAACGATCCCAAGATGAAGGAACTCAAGGAATTCGCGGCCAAGTACCTGCCGGGCAAGGAAGTCAGCCACTACATGTTCCTCGGGACCTACGTTGCCCAATTGACGGTGGAGGCGCTCAAGCGCGCCGGCCCGGACCTCACGCGCGAGAAGGTCATCAAGGCGATGGAGGAGATGAAGGACTGGAACGGCGCCTGGATCGTCGACAACGTCAGCTACGGTCCCGACCAGCATGGCCTGGGCGCGACGGCCATGTACTTCATGAAGATTCAGAACGGCAAGTTCGTCAAGGTCCAGTGATCGGCCGGGTCGACGCATCTTCAACGTGAACACTTCAGGAAAGGTCCAACAGATGGCAAATCAGGTGAGCGGGCGCTTCAGTCCCGAGAATTTCGGCTTCACGATGCCGGTGAGCAATCCGCCGATCGACCGGCCGCCCTACTATTTTCGCAATGTCGAGTCGATGAGCTTCGTCTACGAGACCTCGACCGAAGCCGCCGCGTCGATCCTTCCCCAAGGCCTGATGCTGCCGGAGAAGAACGCGACCGCGCTGGTCACGTTCAATCGCTTCCACTTCAGCACGGTCGGTTGCTACAACGAAGCGATCTTCGGCATCAATTGCTTCTGGGAGGGCGAGGCCGTCATCTATTACGACACCATCCTGGTCGACAACGAGGTAGGCCTGATCACCGGACGCGAACCCTACGGCTTCGGCAAGCTCTTCGCCAATATCAAGTTCGAACGCGAGAACAACCTGATCGTGGCCTACGCCGAGCGGCCGACGGGGAAGCGACTGGTCACGGGCGTGGTGCGGCCGCGGGATCTGCTTCAGCCCGGGCCGAGTGCGCCGGCCGTCACGCTCAAGGTCATCCCGAGCCCGGAGGAGGGCGCGCCGCCCGAGGTCTGCGAACTGGTGATGGTCAGAACCGAGAAAAGTACCGTGACCGGCTCCGATGGCAAGGTCGAAGCGTTCACCGGTCCGGGCAATGTGAGCTTCGATTCGGACTCGGTGCTCAATCCCTGCTTCAAGCTGCCCGTGGAGAAGATGGTCCGGGCTTCGTGGGGCTACTACAACTTCACCCTGCCTTACGGCAAGGTGTTGAAGCGCTACCCGCCCTGCGTGGCCGCGACCTGCGACGTCAACGGGGTCCCTCGTGCCTGACAGGCGACCCGGCGCGCTGGACTTCACCGCGAAGACCGCGCTCGTCACGGGTGGGGGCGGCGGCATCGGCCGCGCCGCGGCACTGGCGTTCGCGAATGCCGGCGCCAATGTCGTGGTGGTCGACGTGAACGCCGAGCTCGGCGAAGCGGCGGTCGCCTCGATCACGGGCCTGGGCGGCATGGCCGTCTTCGTGCAGGCCGATGTCTCGAGGGCGCAGGATGTGGTCCAGTACGTGCGCGCGGCGATCGGGGCCTACGACCGCATCGACGTCTTCGTCAACAACGCTGCCTGGGAGGGCGAGGTGCGCAGCCTCGTCGACTACCCGGACGATGTGTTCGACAAGGTCATCGCCATCAACCTGCGCGGCGTCTTTCTGGGGCTCAAGCACGTGCTGCCCGTGATGTACGCGCAAAGGCGCGGCGCGGTCATCAATACCGCGTCGATCGCGGGCCATGTGGGCTCACCCGGACTGGTCGCCTACACCGCCAGCAAGCATGCCGTGCTGGGCATGACGAAGACCGCCGCGCTCGAGGGAGCGAGGTTTGGCGTCCGCGTGAACGCGGTGTGTCCGGGCGCGGTCGACACGCCGATGCTGCGCTCGCTCGCCAAGGGCAAGGAACCGACGCAGGTGGAGGTCGCGATGCAGAAGTACGCCGACGATTCGCCGAATGGCCGTCTCGCGGAACCCCTGGACATCGCGAATGCGATGCTCTTCCTGGCCTCCGATCTGTCAAGCCACATGTCCGGACAGAGCCTTCGCATCGATGGCGGCCGGGTCATGCTCTAGGAGGCCGCATGGTCGTCAGGATGAGCATCTTCCGGAAGAAGACCGCGCTCGGGACCGAAGCGTTCCGAACCCATTGGAAGAAGATCCATGCGCCGATCGCGATGCGCATCCCGGGTCTGCAGCGCTACGAGCAGAACGTCGTGGTTGGGCGATTCGCTTCGAACGCGTCGTCGGGGCAGGAAAAGGCGATGGTCATCGACGGCATATGCAAGCTGTTGTTCCCGGACCCTTCGGCGATGCAGGGCGTGTTCTCACCCGAGATGAAGCAGCAGCTGATGGACGACGAGGCGAAGTTCATCGAAGCGCTGCGGACCTTCGTCGTCGATCAGGAGGTTGTTGTCTCGGCCGCGGAAAAGCCACTGACGAAGATCGTTGCCTTCGTCACTCGCGGGCCCGGCGTGGGCGCTTCCGACTTCACGATGCGCTGGAAGCGCGATCGTGTCACCTGGGCCGCCACCGTCCCCGACCTCGAAGGCTACACGCAGAATTTCGTGACCAGCCGCACGATCGAGCGAGGCGAGGCCACCTACGAGCAAGTGCCGATCGACTGCATCGACGAGATCTGGGTCGGCGACCGTTCGCCGCACACGATGCGCGATGCGATCGACCGTCTCCACGCGCGGGCCGGGGCACTGGAAGCGTCGGTGTACAGCTTCATCGTCGACGTCCATGTGCCGACGCGAGTGGAAGTCGGAGTGCAGCCATGATCGACGCGCAAGCATTGCACGCAGCGCACGGAACGCAGGACAGCGCGAGCAGTTCTTTGGCCGGCAAGACCGTGCTTGTCACCGGTGCTTCCAGCGGTATTGGCCAGGGCATCGCAATCGAGTTGGCGCGCCTGGGCGCGGATGTCGCGGTCAACTACGTTCGCAACGCAGCCGGTGCGCAAGAGACGGTCGGTGCCGTACGTGCGCTGGGCGTCCGAGCCGAGGCATTTCGATGCGACGTCTCCTCCCGCGCCGATCTCTTCGGGATGATCGAGAGCATCGACGCGGTCCTGGGCGGACCGGACATCGTGGTGTCCAACTCGGTGGAGGTGCTGACCAAGCCGCTGATGGACGTGACAGAGGCCGAGTGGCAACGCGCGATGGAGATCACATGCTCCGCATTCCTGTACCTCGCCCAGGCGAGCGCGCCGATCATGCGCCGTCGTGGCGCGGGCTGGCTCATCGGCATCACGTCACTCGGCGCGCATCGGGTGCTCGACGACTATGCACTGCTCGGCGTGCCCAAGGCCGCGCTGGAGCACCTGATGCGCTACCTGGCCGCAGAGTTGCGGCCGCAAGGCATCCGTGTCAACGCCGTGTCGCCGGGTGCAGTCAAGACGGCAGCCATGCGTGCCGTGCGCGGCGATGAGCTTGCGGAAGAACGCATGGCAATGTTTCGCGCGACTGCACCCGCGCGCCAGACGGCGATGCCGGCGGACATCGGCCGTCTCGTCGCCTTTCTGTGTTCGCCGCAGGCCGACCTGGTGGTCGGTCAGACGCTCGTCATCGACGGCGGCATGAGCTTGTACTGATCTCAGCATGTTGGGTGTGACGTCGATGGTCTTCATGCCGGCGTCCGCGCAGCGTGCGCTTCTCGTCCTTGCCTAACTCGTGCCAGCCGCCTTGAGCCTGTCCACCATTGCCGCATAGCCGCGCGTACGCGCCAGCTGCAGCGGCGTATTTCCCTGCCGGTCGGCCAGTTGCAGGTCGGCCCCGGCATCGACCAGCCAACCCAGGGTGCGCTGATGCCGCGCGCCGCCGTCGCCGAGCACGATCGATTCGATCACTGCCGTCCAGTGCAGGTTGTTCACATGGTCCAGCGGCGCGCCGGCCGCGATGAGCTGGCGCACCACCTCGTCGTGGCCGAGGTGCGCGGCCGCAATCAGCGCGGTGCCGTCGTAGCGGCTGGTGGTCTGCTTCGCACTCGCGCCGAGCGACAGCAGCAGCGCCAGCGTCATGGGGTCGTCGGCCACGGCCGCGATGGTCACTGCGTCGTAGCGATCGTCGTCGAGCGTATCGAGCCTGGCGCCCGCCTGGACCAGCACGCGGATGGCTTCGCGCTGGTGCGCATGCGTGGCCACGTGCAACGCGGTGCGGCCGCGGCCATCGCGCGCCTGCAGATCGGCGCCGTGCCGGATCAGCGCGCCGAGTCGCGGCAGGTCGCCGGACCATGCGGCCCGGTGCAATCCGCCGTAGGCCTGCACCTCGCCCGGCGACGGGGCCACCTGGGCGTTCGCCTGCGTCGCCGCCGCGGCCATCGCGAGCAGCCACAGGCCCAGATCGCGCCGCCGCATGATCAGCCCAGCAGGCCCTTGACCTTTTCGAGCGCTGCGTTGGCGCATTGCTCGTCGAGGTTGCCGCCCGGCGCGCCGCCGACGCCGATGGCGCCGATGACTTCGTTGCCGGCCTTCACCGGCACGCCGCCGCCGAGCAGCAGGACGCCCGGCAGGTAGACCAGGTTGGCACCGCCCGGATTCTTCTGCGCGCCTTCCATCATGGCTTGCGTCGGCGACTTGGCCGAGGCCGAGGTCCAGGCCTTGCGTTCGCTCGACGCCAGCGTGTGCGGGCCGGCGTTGTCGGCGCGCTGCACGGCGCGCACGGTGCCGGCGCGGTCGACCACGGTGGCGGACACGTTGTAGCCGTTGGCGGCGCAGGCCGCGACGGCGGCGGACGCGAGCTGGTTGGCCAGATCGAGCGACATGTTCTTCTCTGTGCGGACGGCTTGTTGGGCCTGGGCGCCGAAGGCCGCGAATGCCAGCGCGAGCGCGCCGAAACGAAGGGTGGAATGCATGGGGGAATCTCCGATGTGAAGGATCGTGCCGGCACTGCGCCGACCGCTTCACGACTATAGAAATCGCCGCGTCCGCTCGCCATCCGTACGGCTACACGCTTCGCTGCGTAGTTCTACGGAGCGTCTTGTTCCGCCAGCGCGGCGTAGCGCCGGATCAGCTGCGCCAGCGAATCGCAGCCGAGCTTGGCGAACAGGTTGGCGCGATGGGTTTCCACCGTGCGCGGCGACAGGCCCAGCGCACGGGCGATTTCCTTGTTGGTGAGTCCCGCCACGATCATGCCGAGCACTTCACGCTCGCGGTCGGACAGCTGGCCGAAGCGCTCGCGCGCGGATTGATCGGCCTGGCCGCGCTCGCGCGAGCGCACGTGCTGGTGCACGGCCTGCTGCAGCGCTTCGAGCAGCTGTTCGTCGTTGACGGGCTTCTCCAGGAACTCCGCCGCGCCGGCCTTGAAGGCGCGGCGGCACATCTCGACAGTCCCGTGCCCGGTCAGCATGATGATCGGCTGGTCGACACCGTCGGCGATCAACCGGTCGAGCACCGCGAGGCCGCTGATGCCGGGCATGCGCACGTCGAGCACGATCGCGCCGATGCTGTTGCGGTCGAAGCCCTCGATGAAGGCCAGCGGTGCAGCCCATGTCTGCACGCGCAGCCCGACCGTGCCGATCAGCAGCGCCAGGCTGTCGCGCACGGCCTGGTCATCGTCGATGAGGTGGATCAGCGGAGACAGGGGCGGGTTCATGGCGTGGCGCCTGCCAGTGGCAGGCTCAGCGTGAAGCGCGCGCCGTGCGGTGGGGCGAGGCCGGCCGCGAGCGCGCCGCCCATGCCGCCGGCCAGCGTCTCGCTCAGGCTCAGGCCGAGGCCGAGCCCGCCTTCGCGCGTGCTGAAGAAAGGCTCGAACAGGCGAGGCAGCGCGTCGGCCGGGATGCCGGGCCCGTTGTCGCTCACCACGAGGCGGCCCGTCGATCCTTGCGCCGTCACGTCGATGGCGATCCGCCGCGTCCCGGCCGGCATCTGTTCGAGGGCCTGCAGCGCATTGATCAGCAGGTTGTGAACGATCTGCTCCAGCGCCACCGGATCGGCCAGCACGCGCACCGGCGACGCGGCGTCGAACGCGACGTCCACGCCGCGCCGCGCGCACTCGGGCTCCAGCAGGTAGAGCGCGCTGCGCACGGCGTTCTGCAGTGTGACCGGTTCGCCGCGGCCCCCGGTGTCGGGCCGTTCGATCGCGCGCCGCAGCCGGCCCACGACGTCGGCGGCGCGGCGCGCCTGCTCCACGGCCTGACCCATCGCGCCGCGCGCGGCCTGCAGTTCCGGCGGCTCGTCGTCGAGCAGGCGGCGCGCTGCCTGGGTGTTGGCCAGCACCGCGGTCAGCGGCTGGTTCAGTTCGTGCGCCATGCCGGCCGCCAGTTCGCCCAGCGCATTGAGCCGCGCCACCTGGCCCAGGCGCAGCAGCTCTTCCGCGCGCCGGCGTGCGCTGCGCTGGCGCAGCAGCATGCGTGTTCCGCCGAGCAGCAGGCCCATGACGAGCGACCAGCCGATCATCCCGAGCCACGGCAGCTCGTCCCAGCCGACACGGCGCTCGGCCACGACGTCGAAGGGCTGGCTGTCGGAGGCCAGCATCTTGCGGAATCCGAAATGCCAACCGCCCGGCGCGAGCTGCCCCGGCTGCACGACGAACTGCTGCGTGCCCTGTTCGATCGCGACGCGGGCCGGGCTCGTCAGCGGGTCCGAAGGCCAGTCCCGCGAGGGCACGGTCGCAGCCAGGTCGATGTCCAGTTCATAGCTCACCGGATCCGCCGCCATCACGAGGCGGTAGCGCCCATGCGGAAGATCGACCTGCGCGAGCGCGGCCCGGCGCAAGCTGCGTGAAAGTGTTTCGGCTTCCGTCGCGGCCGGGTCCGGCCAACTGGCGCCGCGCACGCGTCGCTGCACCGACAGGATGGATGGATAGACCGAGCTCAGACGTTGCTCGGGCTGGTCCACTGCATCGGCCTGGCCGAGCAGTGCGAGCGTGGCCAGCACGGCGTCGTACTGCACGACCTGCTGGCTCAGCAGGCGATGGGCAATGCGGGCGTCGGTGTCGAAGGCCTCGTGCAGCTGCTGCAGTTCGGCGCGCGCGATCCACACCGCGCCGGCTGCGCTCAGCAGCAGCCACGCGATGCACCAGCCGGCGAGTGCGCGCAAGGGATGCTTCATGGCGCGGATTCTGCGCCAGCGCGCGAGATGCGGCGGAACTTCTCGGAGGCCGGCATGGCCGAGAATCTCGCCGTGCCGATCCTTGATCGCGCCCCGACCCTCCATCGCTGCCTGCGCCATTGCCGCGACGAACTCGCGGGCCCATGCGAACTGTTCGCGTGTCGGCGAGAAGACCGTCGCTTCGCGCCCTCCCGCGCCATGGGCGGCTTATTGCGAAAGAGCCGGATTCGTCGGGTCAGTGAGTGTGCAGTTTTTCCTGCAGCCAGACCTTGATCGAATCCAGCAGGTGCTGAGGCAAGCGCAGCGAGATTGTCTTGGTCGTGGGTTTCAAGTTGGGCAGCGTGACCTTCCTGGCCTTCGACCCGTCAAGGTGGTCCATGGAGCCATGTTTTTCCCAGTACGCACGCTCTTGTGCTTCGGTGGTGAACTTCGGGATCGCTTGAATCTGCTCTGCAATGCGCGCCATCGCGCGGCTCTGATCCGCGTCCGCCCGCAGGGTTCGTGAAATAAGCCGCTGTTGCGGGGCCGCCTGGTGTGGCCGAATCGTCACCAGGGCCGGCAATGGCCTCGCAGGAAGCTACCATCGCGCCGCCCTGGACATTGTTGGTGCCCGCCCCGCGGGTCATTTGTTCAGCCCCTCAGCGATTGGCTCAAGGCAGAAAAGAACAAATGAGTGGAAGCTTGACGACGCGATTCCTGGCCCGATGCCTTGCCCCTCTCCTGGCGCTTGCAAGCGCAGCAGCCATGGCGGCGACGCCGGAAGTGCGCTTCGACATTGCGCGCTTCCAGGTCGAAGGCAATACCTTGCTGACGCCCGCGCAGATCGACCAGCGCGTCGCCGCGTTGGCCGGGCCGGGGCGCGCCTACGGCGACATTCAATCGGCCGTCGAGGCACTGCAGGACGCTTACCGCGAGGCCGGCTACACGACCGTCACGGTCTCGCTGCCCGAGCAGGAACTGACGGGCGGCGTGGTCCGCATCCAGGTCACCGAGCGCGTGATCGCCTCGGTCACCGTCACCGGCAACCAGCACTTCGACGCCGACAACATCCGCGCCAGCGTGGCGCCGCTGCAGGTGGGCCGTGCGCCCGTTCTGCGCGCGATCTCGGAATCGATCCAGCTGGCCAACGACAACCCGGCCAAGCAGATCGGCGTGACGCTCGCCGAGGGCGCCGCGCCCGGCACCATCGACGCCAAGGTGGCGGTGACCGACTACCAGCCGCTTCGGCTCACCGCGACGCTCGACAACAGCGGCACGCCGGCGACCGGCCGCTGGCGCGCCGGCGTCGCGCTGCAGGATGCCAATCTGTTCGACCGCGACCAGGTCGGCACGCTGGCCTACACGACCTCGCCCGGCAAACCGAACGGCGTGCAGATGGACCTGTACTCGTTCGGCTATCGCATTCCGTTCTACGGCATCGGCGACAGCCTGGACTTCGTCTACGGCAAGTCCAACACCAACGCACCGGCCGCATCGCCCACGCTCGGCGGCGTGCTCGGCTTCACCGGCAAGGGCGATGTGTTCGGCGTGCGCTGGAACCATTTCCTGGGCCGCGACGGCGAGAGCTTCGCCAAGCTGGTGCTCGGCCTCGACCACAAGAACATCGATTCGCGCTGCAGCGTCGGCGGCCAGCAGGTCAGCATCGACGGGCCGACGCCGCCGATCGCTTCGTGCGTGCCCTACCAGACGACGCCGCTGAGCCTCACGTACTTCGGGCAACGCGACGGCATCGACCAGAGCCTGAGCTACAGCGCCGGCGTGTCGCGCAACATCCCGAGCGGCAAGAGCTTCACCAACATCGACGGACGCACGGATCGTTATTCGTACCTCACTTCCGGCAACCGCGACACGCGGGACGGCTTCATGGCCGTGAACGGCGCGGCTTCGTTCTCGAAGGCCTTCGCCGGCGGCTGGCAGGCGCGCCTGGCGGGCGTCGCGCAGTACAGCCACTCGCCGCTGGTGAGCAGCGAACAGTTCTCGCTGACGGGCGCGGCACTGGTGCGCGGCTTCGAGGAGCGCGCGGTGGCCGCCGACAGCGGGCTGGTCGTCAATGCCGAGCTCTATACGCCGGAGCTGGCGGGCCTCGCCGGCATTCCCGGCCAATTGCGGCTGCTGGCTTTCGTCGACGCCGGCCATGGCAACAACAACCGGACCGAAGGCACGGTGGTGCCGCGCAGCGTCAATGTGTCCAGCGCCGGCGTCGGCATGCGCTACGTCTGGACGCGCGACTTCGGCCTGCGCCTCGATGTGGCCCGCGTGCTCGATGCCGGCAACTCGGCGACCGAAAAGCGCGGCGACTGGCGTGCGCAGTTCAGCGCCGTGCTGTCGTACTGAAGACAAGAAGAAGGAACATCCCATGCGCTTCAGGCTCCGCCACCTTCCGCTCGCCCTCGCCGCGCTGTGCACGGCCATCGGCCTGCCGCTGCACGCCCAGGTCCTGCCGGGCGCCTTGCCGACGGGCTGGAACGTCACGTCCGGCGCCGCCGCCATCAGCCGCAACGGCACGACGCTCAACATCCTGCAGACCACGCCGCAGGCGCTGGTCAACTTCCAGATCTTCAATGTGGGCTCGGGCGCGCTGGTCGACATCCAGCAGCCCAGCGCCAGCGCGGCACTGCTGGCGCGAACCACGGGCGGTGACCCGTCGCAGATCTACGGGCAGATCAAGGCCAACGGCGCGCTGTGGCTCATCAACCCGGCCGGCATCATGGTGGGCGCGGGTGCGCGCATCGACGTCGCGCGCTTCGTGGCGAGCACGCTCAATGTCAGCGACAGCGATTTCCTCGCGGGGCGACTCACATTCACGAGCGGCGCCACGGCCGGCGAAGTGCGCAACGCCGGCACCATCCGCGCGGCGAGCGGCGGCAGCATCTACCTGGTGGCGCCGAGCGTCACCAACACCGGCACCCTGAATGCGCCGCACGGCGAAGTGCTGCTGGCCGCCGGACAGAACGTGCAGCTGATGGACACCGGCACGCCGGGCGTGTCCGTCGCGATCACCGGTGCGCAGGGCGAAGCGAAGAACCTCGGACGCATCGTCGCCGAGGCCGGACGCATCGGCCTGGCGGCGGGCCTGGTCAGCAACGGCGGCCGCATCGATGCCGACAGCGCGGTGAGCGAAGGCGGCCGCATCTTCCTGCGCGCATCGGGTGACCTCAGGACATCGGCGGCTTCGGACATCAGCGCCAGCGGCACCACCGGCGGCCGCGTCGAACTCATCGCCGACGGCGCGGCCTCGATCGACGGCCGCGTCGCCGCCACGGGCAGCGCAGGCAAGGGCGGCTACGTCGACACCTCGGGCCACGGCTCGCTGGACGTGGTCAACGTGCCAACGGTCGGCCGCGGCGGCGAGTGGCACATCGATCCCTTCGACATCGAGATCGTGGCATCGGGCAGCGGCGGCGTCTCCGACAGCAGCAATGCCATCGTGTCCAACGAATCGGGCGCGCACATCGGTGCCGACACCCTCACCGCGCAGCTCGACCTCGGCACGAACGTGAGCATCACCACCGGCCCCTGGAGCGGCCCGTCGCTGGGCAACATCACCGTGTCGGCGCCCATCGCCAAGACCGGCAGCATCGATTCGACGCTGACGCTGAACGCCAGCAACAACATCGTCATCAACGCGCCCATCACCAGCAGCAGCAGCGCGCTCGGGCTCAACCTCAACAGCAACTACACGGGCGGCTACCCCAGCGCCGACCACGCGGTGCAGTTGAATGCGAACCTGAACCTGCATGGCGGCGTGCTCAACGTGTCGGAGGGAGAGGGCGGCAGCGGCAACGGCACGATCGACATCATGAGCGGCACGACCTCCCTCGGCGCGGCCACGTCGGCGATCCATGCCGCCGCCGTGAACGTGGCGTCGGGCGCCACCTTGTCGGTGAGCAGCGCGGGCGCCGCGATCTCGGGCAGCCTGAGCAATCAGGGCATGGTGCAGATCGGGCAGGGCGCGACACTCGACGCGCACTTCGGCGAGGCGAATCCGAACAACGGCGCCATCGTGCTTCAAGGCGGGGGGCAACTTGGCACCGGCGGCACCAGCATCTACAACAACGGCAGCATCAGCGGCACCGGCACCCTCGCGATGGGCGGCTCGGACGGCGCCACGCTGTTCAACAACGGCACGGTGGCGCCGGGCACGGCCGGCACGACGGGCATGCTCGCCGTGCAGGGCAGCTACACGCAGGGCAGCCGCGGCGTGCTCGACGTCAAGCTGGGTGGCCTGGGAACCGGCCAGTTCGATCTGCTCGACGTGGACGGGTCTGCGCGCCTCGGCGGCACGCTCAACATCAATGCGTTGAACGGCTTCGCGCCGGCGAATGCAGCGTATGCCGACTTCATCGTCGCGCGCGGCAGCAACAACGGCGGGACTTTCGACCAGGTCGTGGCGCCGGCCGCCTCAGGGTCCGGCGGCGTGGCCTCGCTGTCGGTGAGCTATCCCGCGCAAGGCACGGCCGCGGCACGCGTGACCGCGGCGGTGGTCCCTTCGCTGGGCGCCTGCACGGCCACGCCGTCGATCGCAGGCTGCATGCTGGTGCTGCCGACCCTGGCCTCCTGCACCGCGACGCCATCGCTCGCGGGTTGCCTGGCGGTGCTGCCGACGCTGGCCTCGTGCCAGGTGAGCCCGTCGCTGCCGGGTTGCTCGGCGGTGCTGCCGCCCCCGTCCACGGCCACGGTCTCGCCGCCGCCCTCCGCGGACATCTGCACCATTGCGCCCAATTCGGCGCTGTGCCAGGTGCTGTCGCCGCCGACCGCGTCCGAGCCGGTGAAGCCCATCCAGCAAGCCAGCAACGAAGTCATCAAGACGGTGACGACGATGCAGTCGACGCCGGTGAGCAACCAGCCGCCGGCTTTCCTGGACGCTTCCTCCGGCTCGTCCTCCGGTGCTTCGTCCAGCAGCGGCAGCGACAGCAAGACCGACGCCAAGACGGACACCAAGGAAGTCGCGGCGACCGGCGTCGCCAGCAAATCCGAGCCCGTCAAGAAGATGTACTGCAACTGAGGTGCACGCGATGCCATTCGATCAACGACAACGATTCCCGATTCTTCTGCTGCCGCTGGTGGCCCTGCTGCTCGCGGCCCCGGCCGCCCACGCACAGGCCGTCGGCTCGGTGCAGGACCTGAGGGGCACCCTGGTGTCCCGCGGCGCCGATGGCGTGAGCCGCGTGCTGGCGCTGAACTCGCCGGTGCGCGAGGGCGATACGCTGAGCACCGAACGCAACAGCTACGCCCGCGTGGTCTTCAAGGACGATGCCGACATCACGCTGCAGCCCGGATCGGTATTGGTCGTCACGCGCTATGCCTACGACGCCGACAAGCCGCAGCAGGACAAGGTCGAGCTCGGCCTGGCGCAGGGCGCCATGCGCAGCAACATCGGCAAGCTGGCACGGCGCAGCACCGAGGCCACCGTGATCCAGACGCCCATGGGCGTGCTCAAGGGGAGTGCCAGCATGGTCGTCTCCCTCGATCCGAACGCGCATTGATCCGCAAGAAACAAGAGAACGCCATGAACAAATTGCTCATCGTCCTGCTGTTCGGATGGCACGGCGCCGCCGCCCTGGCCCAGTCGCCGAAGCCGCCGAGCCTCACGCTGCCGCCGGGCCTGTACGTGCAGGTCCTCGACGGACTGATCCACGTCACCAATCCGACCGGTACCTCGAACTTCGCCGCAGGGCAGTTCGGCTACACGGCTTCCATCCAGCAACCCCCGGTCGTGGTGCCGAAGAACCCGGGCATCCAGTTCACGCCGCCGCCTGCGTTCAGCACCAGCACCGGTCCGGCAACGACATCGGCCAGCGCCAAATCCAACGCAGTGGATTGCGAAGTGCGCTGAGCGCCCGTACTCATCGCTTCCTGTGCAGCAGCGCGAGGAACTGCTGCGCCGGCAGGCTCAGCGGCCTGTCGTTGCGCACGATGCTGCCGTAGGTCGAGAGCTTGTGCCGGATCGGATAGCGCACGATGCTGAGCACGCCATGCTCGGCGTCGCGCCGCGCGACCGTGGCCGGAATCACGCCGATCATGTGCGACTTGCGGATCAGGTTGATGGTCGTGAGGATCGAGCCGGTCTCGATCAGGCCGCGCGGCATCGGCGCGTGATGCACCTGGAACTCGCGCTCGATGACGTCGCGCATCGGGCTGTTCGCCGGCTGCAGGATCCACGGGTAGCTCAGCAGATCGGCGAACGCCACGCGTGACTGTGCGGCCAGCGGATGCGCGTTGCCGACCACCACGGCCAGTGATTCGTCGGCGATGGCCTTGAAGCTGCACAGCGCCGCCTCGGTGCCGACGGGCCGGCCCACCACCACCTCGAGCACGCCCTCGTGCAACTGGGCGAGCAGCTTGTCGCTGGTGTCGACCGCGATCTCGATGGCCAGCAGCGGATGCGCCGCCTTGAGCTCGGCGAGCGCATCGGTCAGCCGGCCGGGCGAGGCCGCCATGATGCTGCCGAGCGAGAACTTGCCGATGCTGCCGAGTTCGAACTCGTGCAGTTCGCGATTGAGCGCTTCCATGCTGCCGCGGATGCCCCTGAAGTAGCCCATCACGCGCTCGCCCGCGGGATTGAGTTGCAGGCCGCGCCCCACGCGATCGAACAGCGGCTGGCCCAGCGCGCTCTCGAGCTCATGCAGCATCTTGGTGGCGGCCGGTTGCGTGAGGCCCAGTTGATTGGCGGCCGCGCGCAGCGTGCGCCGTTCCTCCACCGCCAGCATCAGCGCCACCTGCCGCATGCGAATCCGGTTGAGCAGCCGGGGGGTCGAATCCTGCCTGTCGATGGAACCCATGATTGATTACCTCAGGATATTGATCGATAGATAGCTTTCAGTTTACCGGGATCAATCGCGTCCCTACGATGGCACCACTCGACAGATATCGACCACAACCCGGAGACACGGCATGAGAAAACGAATGGCCATCGCGGCCGCGGCGATGATTTCCGCGCTCTGCGCGGGCCCTGCGCTCGCCCAGGACTGGCCCACGCGCAACATCCGGATCCTGGTCGGTTCCGCGCCCGGCGGCGGCACTGATGCCATGGCCCGTGCGGTGGCCGATCGCCTCGGTCCGCTGCTCAAGCAATCGGTGGTGGTCGAGAACCGGCCCGGCGCCTCCAACACCCTGGCGGCCGACGCGACGGCCAAGGCCACCGACGGGCACACGATGGTCATGGGCGTCGTCACGGCCCACGCGATCGCGCCGCACCTGCTCAAGCTCAACTACGACAACAACCGCGACCTGGTGCCGGTGGCCTTCGTCGGCGCCGTCCCGAATGTGCTGGTGGTCAACAACGACGTGCCGGCCACTTCGGTGAAGGCGCTGGTGCAGCTGGCCAAGAAGGAACCGGGCCAGCTCAACTACGCGAGCAGCGGTTCGGGCAGCACCCAGCACATCGCCGCGGAGATGTTCAAGGATGCAGCCGGCGTGGACATCGCGCAGGTGCCGTACAAGGGCAGCGGCCCGGCGCTGGTCGACCTGATCGGCGGGCAGGTGCAGATGAGCTTCGACACACTGCCGGCAGTGATCGGGCAGATCAGGAACCACAAGATCCGCGCGCTCGCGGTGACCACGGCGAAACGCAATGCGCAACTGCCCGAGGTGCCGACGCTGGCCGAGGCGGGCGTGCCCGGCGTCGAGATGAGTGCCTGGTACGGCATCTACATGCCCGCCTCGACGCCGAAGGCGGTGCAGGCCAAGGTGCATGACGCGGTCAACCAGGTGCTCGCGATGCCCGAGACCCACACCCGCCTCGCGGCCGTCGGCGCCGAGATCACGCCGATGACGCAGGCGCAGTTCGTGGAATTCCAGGCCGCCGAATACAAGCGCTACGGCGAGCTGATCCAGAAGAAGAACATCCACATCGATTGACGCCATGAACCCCACGTCCCTGCCCGTTGTCGCGCTCACGCTCGGCGATCCCGCCGGCATCGGCCCCGAGCTGATCGCCCGCCTGCTGGCCCGGCCCGGGACCACCGCGCTGGCCAATGTCGTGCTGGTCGGCGACCGCTGGCTGTGGGAAGACGGACAGCGCATCGCGGGCGCCCGCGTCGCCACCGATGAGGTGCGAACGCTCGCCGAGGTGCGGGCGCGCACCGACACCTCGCGCCCCGCGTTCCTCGAAGTGCGCAGCATCGATCCCGCAGCGGTCCATCGCGGCCAGGCCGAGGCGCCGGGCGGCCGGTCGGTGCTGCAGGTGCTCGACCAGTGCATGGACGCCACGCTCGCCGGCGACATCGACGCGATCTGTTTCGCACCGCTCAACAAGCAGGCCATGAAGATCGGCGGCCTGCAGCACGAGGACGAACTGCATCATTTTGCCGAGCACCTGGGCGTGACCGGCTGCTTCTGCGAGTTCAACACGCTCGGCGATCTGTGGACCTCGCGCATCTCCTCGCACGTGCCGCTGAAGGATGTCGCGAACTACCTGAGCATCGAGCGCATCGAGCAGGCGGCCGAGCTGATCTACCGCTCGCTGCGGGACAACGGCGTCGCCGAGCCCCGCATCGCGATCGCCGCCTTCAACCCGCATGCCGGCGACGGCGGCGTGTGCGGGCGCGAGGAGATCGACATCATCGTCCCGGCAGTGGCGCGACTGCAGGCCCGCCGCTGGCCGAGCGCGTCGCCTTTCCACGGCCCCTTTCCCGCCGACACCATCTTCCTCAAGGCGCAGGCAGGCGAGTACCAGGCGATCGTGACCATGTACCACGACCAGGGCCAGATCGCGATCAAGCTGATGGGCTTTCGCCGCGGCGTCACGGTGCAGGGCGGCCTGCCGATCCCGATCACCACGCCGGCGCACGGCACCGCCTACGACATCGCCGGCCAGGGCAAGGCCGACGTCGAAGCGACGTGGCAGGCCTTCCGCATCGCGAGCCGCATGGGCGCCGCGCATCGCCTCGACTTCGTCGAGCCCTTCTGAACTTCCGCAGAACCCGAGACCGCACCATGAAGATCCAATCCGTCCGCGCCCGCGTCTTCCAGTGGAAGGGCAAGACCGTTCCGCCGCAGGGCAACTTCTGCTCCAACGCGATGGACCTGCTCTACTCGCCGGCCGAGACCATGAGCACCTTCCGCTTCCACGCGTGGACCGTGGTCGAGATCGAGACCGACGACGGCATCGTCGGCCTCGGCAACGTGGCGCTGGCGCCCGGCATTGCCAAGGCCATCATCGACCAGTACCTGGCGCCGCTGGTGATCGGCCACGATCCGTGGGACTACGAATACCTGTGGCAGCGCATGTACCGCGCCACGCACGCGTGGGGCCGCAAGGGCGTGACCATGGCCGCGATCTCGGCGGTCGACCTCGCGATCTGGGACATCCTGGGCAAGTCGGTCGGCAAGCCGGTGTTCAAGCTGCTCGGCGGCCGCACCAAGGAGAAGATTCCCTGCTACTACTCCAAGCTGTACCGCACCGACCTCGATGCGATGCAGGCCGAGGCGCAGAAGTACCTCGACGAAGGCTTCACGATGTTCAAGTCGCGCTTCGGCTACGGCCCGGCGCACGGCACGAAGGGCGTCTCGGAAAATCTGAAGGCGGTCGAAGCGCTGCGCGAAGTGATCGGCTACGACAACGACCTGATGCTCGAGTGCTACATGGGCTGGAACGTCGAATACGCCAAGCGCATGCTGCCCAAGCTCGAGAAGTTCCAGCCGCGCTGGGTGGAGGAGCCGGTGATCGCCGACGACATCGACGGCTACGCCGAGCTGAACCGGCTCACCACCATTCCGATCTCCGGCGGCGAGCACGAGTTCTCGCTCTACGGCTTCAAGCAGCTGCTCGAACGCAAGGCGGTGAGCGTGGTGCAGTACGACACCAATCGCGTCGGCGGCATCACTGCGGCGCACAAGATCAATGCGCTGTGCGAGGCCTGGTCGGTGCCCGTCGTTCCGCATGCGGGCCAGATGCACAACTACCACCTGACGATGAGCACGCTGGCCTCGCCGATGAGCGAGTACTTCCCGATGTTCGACGTCGAAGTGGGCAACGAACTCTTCTATTACATCTTCGACGGCGAGCCGGTGGCCGAGAACGGCTTCGTGCAGCTCGACGACGACAAGCCCGGCCTCGGCCTCACGCTGAAGACCGAGTACCTCGAGCACTTCGACATCATCGAATAGCCGAGAGACCGTGATGACCCGTCCTTCGGCCGCCCGCCATCAGGGCCTGTTTCCCGTCGTGCCGACGCCCTTCACCGAGCGCGGCGAGCTCGACCTCGCCAGCCAGAAGCGCTGCGTCGACTTCATGATCGATGCGGGTTCGGACGGCCTGTGCATCCTGGCCAACTTCTCCGAGCAGTTCCTCCTGGCCGACGACGAGCGCGAGCTGCTCACGCGCACGATCCTGGAACACGTGGCCGGCCGCGTGCCGGTGATCGTGACCACCACGCACTTCAGCACCCGGGTCTGCGCCGAGCGCAGCCGCCGCGCGCAGGCCATGGGCGCGGCCATGGTGATGGTGATGCCGCCCTACCACGGCGCCACCTTCCGCGTGCCCGAGCCGCAGATCCACGCGTTCTACGCGCGGCTGTCCGATGCGATCGGCATTCCGATCATGGTCCAGGACGCACCGGCCGCCGGCACGCCGTTGTCGCCTGCGTTCCTCGCACGCATGGCGAAGGAGATCGAGCATGTGGCGTACTTCAAGATCGAGACGGCCGGTGCGGCCTCGAAGATCCGCGAGCTGATCCGCCTGGGCGGCGATGCGATCGAAGGGCCGTGGGATGGCGAGGAAGCGATCACGCTGCTGCCCGATCTCGAAGCCGGTGCCACCGGCGCGATGACCGGCGGCGGATTTCCGGATGGCATCCGGCCGATCCTCGATGCCTACCGTGCGGGTCGGCGCGACGAAGCCATCGCGGCCTGCGAGCGCTGGCTGCCCTTGATCAACCTCGAGAACCGCCAGTGCGGGCCGCTCGCCGCCAAGGCGCTGATGAAAGAGGGCGGCGTGATCGCCTGCGAGGCGCCGCGGCATCCGTTTCCCGAATTGCATCCGGCCAGCCGCGCGCTGCTGATCGAGACCGCGCGCCGGCTCGATGCGATGGTGCTGCGGTAAAGCTCGCCCCCAGGCTGCGCGCAATGCATTGACTCGCCCCCGGGCTGCGCGCACTTCGTGTCGCTTCGCCTACCCCCTGCCGGGGGCAACACCGGCGGGCCGGCGGAGCCGGTTCCGCGGTGTTTCTTGAATGGACCCTGAGCCGATCTGGCTTTTTTTCCTGCGTTGCGAAAGGCGCATTGCGCCAGGGAGGACCATGGATATGCGACAACACGACAACCTCATCGAAGCCATGAAGGCCCGCATGGCCAGGATCCAGGTCGGCGATGCCTTGGCACAGGGCACCGACATCGGTCCGGTCTCCAGCGGCAGCCAGCTCCAGCAGGATCTTGAATACATCGAGATCGGCAGAAAGGAAGGCGCCACGCTGGCCGCGGGCGGCGAGCGCCTGAAGCTCGACACCGAGTTCGGCCTCTCGGCGGGCATCGCGACGACGAGCCTGAAGTACGCGACGCACTTCAAGCGCCACAGCCAGGCGGGGATGGTGATGGTGAACCTGCCCACGGCGGGGGTGGACTACCACGTGCCCTTCGGCGGGCGCAAGGGCTCGAGCTACGGGCCGCGCGAGCAGGGGCGCTATGCGCAGGAGTTCTTCACGGTGGTCAAGACGGCCTATGTGCAAGCCGGCTGAAAGACATGACTGCGCGTCCCGCATGCTTCATCGCCCTCATGGGTCTGCTGGCTGTGCCGGTGGTCGCGCATGCGGCGCTGGCGCAGCCGTGGGACTGGCTGCTGACCCCGCTCTCGGGCGCCGGCGCGCATCACATCGCGAGCCGCACGGCATGGCATGCGCGGCTGATGGTGCTCGGCTGGGGCGTCCTGCTGCCGCTCGGCGCATTGGGCGCGCGCTTCTTCAAGATCCTGCCCGGACAGGACTGGCCGCGGCAGCTCGACAACAAGACATGGTGGCGCGCGCACCGTGCATTGCAGTACGCCGGCGTGTGGGCCATGACCGTCGGACTGGGCCTCGCATGGGGACTCGGCAGCGGCCACGGCAGCGCCGCGCGCGTGCACGCGTGGCTCGGCTGGAGCCTGTGCGCCGCAGGCTGGCTGCAGATCGCGAGCGGCCTGCTGCGCGGCAGCAAGGGCGGGCCGACCGATGTCCGGCTGCGCGGCGACCACTACGACATGACCCGCCGACGCATCGGCTTCGAGCGGCTGCACAAGTCGCTGGGCTGGCTGGCGATCGTGCTGGCGGTGGTCAACATCGTTCTGGGACTGGCCGTCGCCGATGCGCCGCGCTGGATGGCGGTCGTGCTCGCGGGCTGGTGGTCGGGTTTCGGCATCGCATTCATCGGCCTGCAACGGCAGGGGCGCTGCATCGACACCTACCAGGCGATCTGGGGACCGGGCCGTTCGCACCCGGGTCATCGACAAGCCCCCATCGGTTGGGGCGTGCGGCGCTACTGAGGGAGACATGATGTCCGGGCTGGAACTCAACAACGTGGTCAAGCGCTTCGGCGACGTGACGGTGGTGCAGCAGATGGATCTCGTCATCGAGGACGGCGAGTTCGTCGTGCTGCTCGGTGAATCGGGCTGCGGCAAGAGCACCACGCTGCGCATGATCGCCGGGCTCGAAGAGGTGAGCGAAGGCCGCATCGCGATCGGCGGGCGCGACGTCACGCGCTCGGCGCCGATGGCGCGCGACATCGCGATGGTGTTCCAGAACTATGCGCTCTATCCGCACATGGACGTCGGCGCGAACATGTCCTTCGCGTTGCGCCTGGCGGGGCGTCCGCGGGCCGAGATCGACGAGAAGGTGGCGGCCGCCGCCAAGGTGCTGAACATCGGCCACCTGCTCGCGCGCAAGCCCAAGGAGCTGTCGGGCGGCCAGCGCCAGCGCGTGGCGATCGGCCGCGCGATCGTGCGCGAGCCCCGCGTCTTCCTGTTCGACGAGCCTTTGTCGAACCTCGATGCCAAGCTGCGCGGGCACATGCGCGCCGAGCTCGCGCTGCTGCACGAGCGGCTCGGCAAGACCACGGTCTACGTCACGCACGACCAGGTCGAGGCGATGACGCTGGCCTCGCGCATCGTGATCTTCGACCAGGGCCGCGTGCAGCAGGTGGGCACGCCGTCGGAGGTGTTCACGCGGCCGGCGAGCCTGTTCGTGGCCGGCTTCATCGGCACGCCGACCATGAACTTCTTCAAGGCCCGCTGCGTCGAGGAGGCCGGCCGGTGCCTGCTGCGCGGCGAGGGCTTTGCCTGGGAACCGCCTGCCTGGCTGGCGGCGAGCCCGCCCGGACCCGAGCAGGGCCTGACGCTCGGCCTGCGCCCGCAGGCGCTGCATGCCAGCCCCGGCGCCGCGCGCCTGCGCGTGAAGGTCGATGTCGTCGAGTACCTGGGCACCGAAAGCCAGATCGTCGGCCACATGGTCACGCCCTCGGGCCAGCGCGTGGCCACGATGCTGCCGGGCAATGCCCACGCGCTGCTGCACCACGACCTCGATCTCGGCTTCGACAGCGAAGACCTGCATGTTTTCGACAGCGACAGCGGGCGCTCCCTGCGCCGCTGATCGCTTTCCAACCACAGAGAGAGGAAAAGAACCATGAAAAGAAGAGACTTCGTCAAGGGCACCGGCGCCACGCTGATCGGTGCCGGCCTGCCGCTCGGCCGCGCGCTCGCGGAAAGCCGCCATGCCAGGTACGCCGGCCAGACCGTGACCTTCAACATCCCCGCGCATCCGCACTACGACGCAATGCTCAAGATCCTGCCCGCGTTCACGAGGGAAACCGGCATCCAGGTCGAGATCGACAAGCTCTCGATGGCCCGCATGAAGGACAAACAGCTGCTCGAGATGGCCAAGCCGCAGGGCGACTATGACCTGGTGTCCTATGTGGTGATGTGGAAGGGCGAGTACGTCGCGAAGAACCTCATCCATCCGCTCGAGCCCTTCTTCAAGAATGCCGCGCTGGCCGATCCGGCCTACGACATCCAGGACATCATTCCGATCTACCTCGAGAACATCGGCCTGGTCGGCGGCCCGAAGGGCTACCTGGCCGGGCCTGGTGCCAGGCTCTACGGCCTGCCCTATGGCGCCGAGACTTCGGTGCTCGCCTACCGGCGCGACATCTTCGCCAGGCACAACCTGCAGCCGCCCACCAACTACGACGAGTTCGCCAGACTGCTGCCGGTGCTCAAGGACAAGGAGGGCATCGGCGCGCTGACCTCGCGCGGGCAGGCCGGGCACCAGTGCGTGCATGCGTGGCTGCTGCACCTGAACCCGCTCGGCGGCAGCATCTTCGACGATCAGTGGAAGCCGCGCTTCAACGACGAGGTGGGCATCAAGGCGCTGAAGTTCCTGCAGGAGGTGGTGGCCACCGGGCCGGCCGGGATTCCGGCGTACGGACAGGGCGAAAGCAACACCGCGTTCCTGCAAGGGCAGGCCGCGATGTACCTGGACTCGACCTTGATGTCGGGCCTGGTCAGCGATCCCGCGCAATCGAAGATCGTCGGCAAGGTGGGCTGGGCACTGCATCCGATGGGCGTGCGCCGCGCGTCGCAATCCGGCGGCCTGGGCCTGGCGATTCCGAAGAACGCGAAGAACGCCGACGCCGCCTTCCTGCTGATGCAGTGGCTCACCGCCAGGGCGCAGGACAAGGCCTGCACCCGGGTCGGCGGCACGCCGGTGCGCAGCTCCACCCTGCTCGATGCCGAGCTCGTGAAGAAGTATCCCGAGTTCGTCACCTTCAGGGAGGCGCTGAAGTACGCCAACCCCGACTGGCGGCCCATCGTTCCGATGTGGGACAAGATCAACGTCCAGGCATTGGGCGTGGGCATCTCGGAAGCGCTGACGGGCCGCAAGACGGCCGAGCGCGCGCTCGACGACCTGGTCGCGCCGGTCACGCAGATCATGCGCGAAGGCGGCTACAAGGTCTGACGATCATGTGCCGCCGCACCCACGCCCGTTCGCCGTCGCCGGAGGCCTGATGCGCAGGCCTGCCTGGGTTCCGGCCCTCTTTCTCGGCCCGGCCGTGCTCATCATGGCGGCGGCCTGCCTCTATCCGGTGCTGTCGGCCTTCCGGCTCGGCTTCTTCGACTGGCGCATGGGCACGCCATGGCACGATGCGCGCTGGGTCGGCTTCGACAGCTTCGTCTCGGCCTTCTCCAATCCGCGCGTCTGGTCGTCGATGGGGACCACGCTGCTGTTCGCGGCGGTGTGCGTGAGCGCCGAGATGGTGCTGGGCATCGCGCTCGCACTGGCGCTGGAGCGGCCGGTGCGAGGCACGGCCTTCTTCCGCACCCTGTTCATCCTGCCGATGATGATCGCGCCGATCGCGGTGGGCCTGGCGTGGCGCTATCTGTTCGATGCGCAGTTCGGTCTGATCAATGCGGTGCTCGGCCTGTTCGGCATCGCGGCGCGCGGCTGGCTGGCCGACCCGACCCTGGCCTTCGCGGCGATCGTCGTCGCCGACATCTGGCAGTGGACGCCCTTCGTCTTCATCATGATGGTGGCCGCGCTGGCCAACGTCGACGGCGCGGTGATCGAAGCCTCGCGCATCGACGGCGCGGGCTGGTGGCAGATGACCTTCCGCGTCAAGCTGCCGATGGTGATGCACGTGATCGCCATCACCCTGATGATGCGGCTGATCGACGCCTTCCGCGTGCTCGAAGTGATCTATGTGCTGACCTTCGGCGGACCCGGCGACTCCACCGAGATCCTCGCGCTGCACATCTACAAGACCGCCTTCGTCGGGCAGCAGCTCGGCGCCGCGGCGGCCATCTCGGTGCTGCTGCTGGGGGTGGTGGCGCTGCTGTCGTGGGGCGCGCTGCGGCTGTCGAACCCGCTCGAGAACGATTGAGGCACGGGCATCATGAAACGTCCTCCCCTGATCGTCGCGCTGCACTACGGCATGCTGATCGCGCTGGCCGTGCTGTGCGTCGCGCCGATTGCAATCATCTTCGCCACCAGCCTTCGCCAGCAGGTGCAGATCTTCGCCGCGCCGCTCGACTTCATCTTCACGCCGACGCTGGAAAACTACCGCGCCGTGCTGCAGGAAGACAGGTTCAGCAGCTATCTGATGAACAGCCTGTTCGTCGGCATCGTCTCGACGGCGGTGACGCTGGTGCTCGGCTGCATGGCGGCCTATGGCCTGGCGCGCTTTCGCTTTCCGGGCCGGCGCGCGGTGGCCTGCACCACACTGCTGCTGCGCACCGTGCCGCTGGCGGTGCTGGCGATCCCGGTCTTCATGATCTGGAGCCGGTGGCACCTCGTCAACAGCCTGTGGGGGCTGGTGCTGCTGTACGTGGCGGTGAACCTGCCCTTCACCATCTGGCTGCTCTACGGCTTCGTGCTGCAGGTGCCGATCGAGCTGGAAGAGGCCGCGGCCATCGACGGTTGCGGCCCGGTCAAGGTGTTCGTCAAGGTGCTGCTGCCGCTGATGGCGCCGGGGCTGGCGGCGGCCTCGATCTTCACCTTCCGCATCGCGTGGAACGAATTCATCCTGGCGCTGGTGCTGACCGACCGCCACACCCGCACGCTGCCGGTGGCGGCCTCGCTTTTCATCACCGATCTCGGTGTGGACTGGGGCAAGGTCATGGCGATGGGCAGCCTGATCGCGATTCCGCCGCTGATCTTCACCTTCGTCGCTGCGCGGCAAATCATCACCGGGCTCACGGCCGGTGCAGTCAAGGGATGACGACATGCCGAACCCGCCCGCCACCTTGCGCCGCAGGGCGCTGATCCAGGCCGCTGCCGCGTACGGCGCCATCGGGTCGATGCCCGCGGCGCGCGCACAGGGCGTGTGGGACAAGCTGCGCGGGCAGACGCTGTGCGTGAGCTATCCCGGCCCGCACCCGCACTACGACGCGGCCGAGCAGCTCTTCGGCGACTTCACGCGGGCCACCGGCATCCGGATCGAGCGCGACCGCGCGCCCTACCTCGACATGAAGGCGCGGCAGCTGGCCGCCATGCGCAAGCCCGAGGGCGACTACGACGTCGTCACCTACCTGATCGCGTGGAAGACCGAGTACGTCAAGCAGGGTCTGCTGCGCCCGCTCGACGACATGCTGGACGATCCGCGGCTGGCGATGGCCGACTACGATTTCAAGGACCTGATCCCCGCGTACGTGCAGGCCATCGGCCGGGTCGGCGGCCCGAAGATGTATTTGCCCGGACCGGGCGCGCGGCTGTACGGCTTGCCCTACGGCGCGGAAACCAGCGTGCTCGGTTTCCGGCGCGACATCCTCGAGCGGCGGAAGCTGCAGGTGCCTTCCACCTACGACGAGCTGCTGCGCGCCTGCGAGCTCATCCGCGACAAGGAAAAGATCGCCGGCGTCGCCTCGCGCTCGCAGGCCGGCCACCAGATCACGCATGCCTGGCTGCTGCACCTGTCGCCCTTCGGCGGCCAGGTGTTCGACGCCGGCTTCAGGCCGGTGCTGCACGAGGAGCCCGGCATCCGGGCCGCCGAGACGCTGGCCCGCCTGGTCGAGACCGGCCCGGTCCCGGCCGGCAAGGCCGGCTTCGACGAGATGCAGGCCGCGTTCCTGAACGGCGAGTGCGCGTTCTATCTCGACACGCTGGCCGTCATGGGTCCGGCCAAGGATCCCAAACGCTCGAAGGTGGCGGACAAGGTGGCCTACGCGATGCATCCGAGCGGCACGCGTCTGTCGGGCCAGACCGGCGGCTTCGGCCTCGCGATTCCGAAGAACGCGCGCCATCCCGAGGCCGCCTGGGTGTTCCTTCAGTGGCTCACGAGCAAGGCCAACGACCTGCGGGTCGCGACGCTCGGCGGCAACACCGCCCGCTGGTCGACGCTGGCCAATGTGGACTTCAAGATCAGGAATCCCGAGCAGGGCATCCTGCCCTTCGCGCTGCGCGCGGCCAATCCCGACTGGCGGCCGCTGATTCCCGAATGGGACGAGATGAGCAAGGACATCATCGGCCAGGCCTTGCCCGATGTGTTGACGGGCCGGCGCACGGCGCGCGACGCGCTGGTCTCCACCGTGCCCCGGCTCGAATCGCTGCTGCGAAGCGGCGGCTGGATCGGGCCGCCCGAGGCGGCGGCGGCGGCGCGACGAACGCCCGCGCGCGCGCTGGAGAAGCGGACATGACGCATCCCATGCAGGAAGCGGCTGCCGGCATCGAGGTGTTCGACCCTCGCCTGGCGCCCATCGTCGCGGGCGCACGCCTGGAGAAACTGTGCACCGGCGCGCGATGGAGCGAGGGCCCGGTGTGGATGCACGAGGACGGCGCCGTGCTGTGGAGCGACATTCCGAACGACCGCATGCTGCGCTGGTCCGAAGCCGACGGCATGAGCGTGTGGCGCACCGGCGTCGAGTTCACCAACGGCCACACGCGCGATCTCGGCGGCGACCTGCTGCACTGCTCGCATGGCCAGCGTGCCATCGTGCGCACGCGCGTGTCGGCTGGCGGCGTGCGGGCCGGCACGCCCGACGAGATCGTGGTCGACCGCTACCTCGGCAAGCGTCTCAACTCGCCCAATGACATCGTGGTGAAGCGCGACGGCACGATCTGGTTCACCGATCCGCCCTACGGCATCGCGAGCAACCACGAAGGCCACAAGGCAGAGCGCGAACAGCCGGCCAACTTCGTGTTCCGCTTCGATCCGTCGAGCGGTGTTCTCGACGCCATGACCGACGCCGCGCAGGAACCCAACGGACTGGCCTTCTCGCCCGACGAATCGTTGCTCTATGTCAGCGACACCTCGGCCGCGATGCGCAGCGACGGCAGCGGCCACCATCGCCTGATGGTGTTCGAGGTGCGCGGCGGCGCGCTCGCCAACGCGCGCGTGTTCGCCGAGGTCGCGCCCGGCCTGCCCGATGGCTTCCGCCTCGACGCGCAGGGTTGGATCTACACCAGCAGCCTCGACAGCGTGCAGGTCTACCACCCCGACGGCTCGCTGCTGGGCAAGATCCGCGTGCCCGAGAAGGTGGGCAATCTCACCTTCGGCGGCGCGCAGCGCGACCAGCTCTACATCGCGGCGAGCAGCTCGCTCTACCGCATCACGCTTCGTACCGAAGGAATCCAACGCCCATGACACGCGAGATCCTGTTGCTGGTGGAGAAATGCAGCCACTGCTTCAGCTACTACGACATCGACAGCGGCGAGCGGCTGCACAGCATCCTGCTCGACGAGTTTCCGCACGAGTTCGTGGTCGATGCGGCGACGCGCTACGCCTACGTCGGGCACTACGGCGTCGAGACCTCGGGCCACCTGGGCGCGGGCGGCACGCGCATCTTCCAGATCGACCTGGCCGCGCGCCGGCTCGCGCGCAGCATCGACATCGCGCCTTTCAACCGCCTGCACGGCATGCAGATGGACGCGCAGGGACGCCTCTACGCGCTGAGCGAGGAGCGCGCGCAGCTGGTGGTGCTCGACCATCCGGAGCGCGACAGCGCGCCATCCCGCGCGGTGCCGAGCGGCGGCATCAAGAGCCACCTGTTCGCGCTGACGCGCGACGGGCAGACGGCTTACGTGATGAACCTGCTCTCGCACACCGTGACCCGGGTGCGGCCGCACGATGCCACCGTCGCGCCGCTCGCCTGCTCGCCGGGCCAGAAGCCCGAGGGCTATGCGCTGTCGGCCGACGAGAAGACGCTCTACGTCACCAACCGCTGGAGCCACACGCTCGCCGCGATCGACACCGCGACGATGAAGGTGCTGCGCGAAGCGCCCTCGCGCGAGGATGCGACGCGGCTCTATCTGCATCGCGACGGGCGGCTGCTGGTCACCAACTACGGCGAGCGCAGCCTCTCGGTGGTCGATCCGGCGAGCCTGAAGGAGATGGCCCGCATCCCGATGGCGGCACGCGCGATCGCACTCAGCTTCCATCCGAGCCGGCCGCTCGCCTTCGTGAGCCAGGACGATGATCGGATCGGCTGTTTCAACATGCAGACGCTGGCCTTCGAGCGCTTCATCGCCACCCAGCGCGAGCCGGATGTCTCGCGCGTGGTGATGCTATGAATGCCGCCTATCGGCCGGGCCCGTGCGCCGCGATGGATTCTGTGGCGCCGCCCTTTCTCATCGTGATCGCATGGAACGGGCAGACCACGGCGCAATCGCTGCAGCCCGTGCACCGATCGGCCTCGTGCAGCACCGACGACTTGCGCCATTGCACGACCTCGAGGCTGAGCAGGTGGATGTCGCAGGCGGCGACGCACCAGCCGCAGCCCGTGCAACGCGCCGTGTCGACATCGGGCAGCCAGCCGGGCCGGTGCGGCCGGGCCGGCGGGCGAAGCGATCCGGCCGAGTCATCGACGGGGGCGCCGCGCATGGGTTCGTCCATCGCTCAGGTCCGGTTGCGATGGTTCGCGTGATGCTTCACCAGAAGCGCCACCACGGGCGCCGCCGCAGGCGCAGCGCCAGCGGCCGTGTGTCGAGGCGATCCAGAAGGTCGGCCGCGGCGCCGAAGCGGCTCTGCGCCTCACCCTCGGGCGCGCGGGCGAACTCGGAGGGCCGGCCGTCGGATCGAACGTTGCCACGGGGCCGATCGGCAGGCGCGGGCGCATCGTGGGCTGAGAGGGTGCCGAAGTCGGTCATGGCCCTATTTTGGCGCCTGTTCCGGCAGGACGCAGCGTCATGGCCGGATGGGCGGCGCGTCATAGGGAAAATACTTTCCGCATGGATGGCCGATACTCTCGTTCGACCGACCCACCGCCGACCTCATGACCCGACTTGACGACCCCCTGCACGATGCCGAGATCGGCTCGCGCGACAGCACCCTCGACACCACCCGCATCGACGACGTGCGCATCGGCGCGGTGCGCCCGCTGATCACGCCCGCGCTGCTGCAGGAGCGCGTGCCGGTGCGCGACGACACGCTCGCGCTGGTGGAAGCCAGCCGCGCCGCGATCGCCGACGTGCTGCACGGCCGCGACGACCGGCTGATCGTGATCGTCGGACCCTGCTCGATCCACGACCACGACCAGGCGCTCGAATACGGCCAGCGCCTGAAGGAGGTCGCCGATGCGCTGCAGGACGACCTGCTGATCGTCATGCGCGCCTACTTCGAGAAGCCGCGCACCACGGTCGGCTGGAAGGGCTACATCAACGACCCGCACCTCGACGGCAGCTTCGCGATCAACGAAGGACTCGAGCGCGCGCGCCGCCTGCTGCTGGAACTGACCACGATGGGCCTGCCCACCGGCACGGAGTTCCTCGATCTGCTCAGCCCCCAGTTCATCGCCGACCTGATTGCCTGGGGCGCGATCGGCGCCCGTACCACGGAAAGCCAGAGCCACCGCCAGCTCGCCTCGGGACTGAGCTGCCCGGTCGGCTTCAAGAACGGCACCGACGGCAGCATCAAGGTCGCGGCCGATGCGGTCCTCGCGGCACGCGCCGCGCACGCCTTCATGGGCATGACGAAGATGGGCATGGCCGCGATCTTCGAAACGCGCGGCAACCAGGACTGCCACGTGATCCTGCGCGGCGGCAGGGCGCCCAACTATGCGGCCGCCGACGTGGCGGCGAGCTGCGAGGCGCTGCAAGCCGCCGGCCTGCGCCCGCAGGTCATGATCGACGTCTCGCACGGCAACAGCAGCAAGCAGCACGCGCGCCAGATCGTCGTCGCGCACGAGGTGGCGGCGCAGATCGCGGCGGGCGAGCATCGCATCACCGGCGTGATGATCGAGAGCCACCTCGAAGAAGGGCGGCAGGACCTCGTGCCGGGCACGCCGCTCCGGCACGGCGTGTCGATCACCGATGCATGCATCGGCTTTTCGCAGACCGTGCCGGTGCTGCAGGCGCTGGCTTCGGCGGTTCGGGCGCGGCGAAGTTCATCGCCTGCGCCCGGACGCTGAGTCCGGGCCCGGCGCTTTCTTGCGGCGACGACTACTTGAAATAGTAGCTCTGGATATTGCGCCGATAGCGGTCCGGCGATTCCACCCACATCGTGCTCGATGCGACCTGCGGGTCGGCGAGGAAGTTCAGGGTGGTGCTGACCGTGCCGGCCGCGGCCGGCAGCACCGAGGTCTCGACCTGATCGACGGGCGCGAACGCGGCATCCTGGCGCCGCATCTGCACGGTGGCCTGGCTCAGCGGATAGACGTTGCTGGCCGAGAAGGCCAGCGTTCCCGACGTGAAGCTGTTGAAGGCGGTGACCGTGTCCGGTGCGATGACCGGGAACACCCCGGGGGCCGCGGCCTCGGCCAGGGTCAGCGGGCGGCGCTGGACCTTCATGCGGTAGGCGCCGTCGGGGGTGCCGGTCGGCATCACGACCTGGGTGCCGGCGCTGTCGTAGGCCTTCAGCGTGTAGACCGAATCGTCCGGGATCGCGGCAATGGCCGCATCGCCGAGAACGGTGGTCGCGCCCGGGCAGTCCGAGGCCATCACATAGGTCTCGATGCCCCGGCCGACGATCTTCCATCGTTCGCCCGGCACGGGCTCCTCGTAGCGCAGCCCGCCGGCGGGCAGGCCGGCGCCGGTCACGAGGATGTACTTGATCGTGCCGCCGTTGTTGGCGTTGTTGCGGTCCACGATGTTGAACTCGATGCCGGTGTCCGTGCAGGTGACCGCGCTCGCGCCCGGCATGCCATGGTGGAGCGACGTGGTGGCGAACCAGTCGAGGTCGAGGTCGCGCTGGTCGCCGTGCAGCCGCCAGATGCCGTCGGTGCCCTTGCGAATCTTCCAGTCCTCGATGCGGCCGAGTTCGATGCCCTGGCCGGTCTTGGGTGTCAGCGAGACGTGCGCGGTGATCTTGGTCGGGTCGCTGTAGTCGATCTGGTGAATCTCGATGTCGGTGAACGAGATGCCGATGAAATCCGAAGCCTGGATGAATTGATTGAGCCAGGTTGCGCGGTTCTGGTCGTTCCACATGAAGGTGCTGGTCATCAGCGGCGAGAGATCCGACGAGTTCGGCAGGCCGGTCGCGAACTTGGCGGAGAAGTCTTCCAGCACCTTCTTCACGAGCGCCTGGTCGGACAGGCCGGTGACGACGTTGTCGCTGCTCAAGGTGGCCGGCGAGGGCTCGGCGGCCGCCTGCTTCGACAGGTCGTCGAGCACCGTGATCGCGTTGAGGATGTTGGAGATGGTCGCCGTGTTGGCCGCCGTGTCGTACTGCACGCGGATCACGTCGAGCGCCTTGTCGATCGGGTCGGCGAGCGGCGTGAAGGTGCCGTGCAGCAGATCGATGGCCGCGTCGACGCCGAGGGCGGTCAGCACGGGCAGCAGCTTCTCCTTCAGCTTGCTGACCTCGGCATCGACCAGCGCCTTGCTGGCCAGACCGGCATTGCCGCTCTGGTCGAACTTGTCGAAGTAGTTCGCCGCGATCTGCCCCGCGATGTTGGAGACGACCAGGTTGGTCAGCTGCGTGATGTTGATCTTGCCGTCGATGTCGGCCTCGGTCGCGACCGAGTGGACGGTCACGGTCATGCCGTTGACCGTGCCCTCGGCGCGGAAGACGAAGGGCGCCGTCATCCCGCCGACATCGACCGTGTAGGCGCCGTTGGTGCCGATCGGGGACATCCGGGTGGCACCGAGGGAGTCCTTCACCGTGACGGAGCCCACCAGCGGTGCGCCCATCGCGGCGACGCCGGAGATCTGCGCGCCCGTGGCGGCAACGCCGCCTGCGTTGTCGCTGTTGCCGCCAGTGCCCGTCCCGGTTCCATTGCCGCCGCCGGTCTCTGCGAGACTACCGAACCCGGCGAGGCTGCCGCTGCCGCCATTGCCGCCGCCTCCGCCGCCGCAGGCGGCCAACGATGCCGCCAGCGCCAGGCTTGCGTATTTGAACTTCCAACGTGCTGCTGATTTCTTCAATTCCTGCTCCAGTTTCCAAAAGATGCTTGTGTGCGATCGATGCGCCTTCTGAAGGGCACGGTCGGCGCCCCCTGGAAACTACCGGCAGCCGAATGCAGGGACATCCGCAGTTCATGGGGTACCCCATGTGCATATGTCACGATCGGGCGTGCGAACATTCGATGCCTGCCCCAGGAGCTGTTGTCTGCCGATGCCGATCCCCCGAGCCCCCGTCAGCGTTGCCCTCGTCGAGGACGACCCGGGCATGCGCGCGCGTTTCGAACGCGTCATCCGTGCCGAGCCCAGCCTGCGCTTCGCCTTCGGGGCATCGACGGCCGGCGAACTGCTCGAGTGGTTTGCGAACAACGCGGTCGATGTGCTGCTCGTCGATCTGGGGTTGCCGGACTGCTCGGGCCGGGAGGTCATTCGACGCTGCCGCGATCTGCAGCCGGCCTGCGCGATGATGGTTCTCACCATCTTCGGCGATGAGATGAACATGCTGAACGCGTTCGAGGCCGGCGCCGGCGGCTACCTGCTGAAGGACGGGACGGAAGCCGACCTGGCCGCGCACGTGCTGAGCCTGCATGCGGGCGGCTCGCCGATGTCGCCGATCATCGCGCGCCAATTGCTGGTGCGGTGGCAGGGCCGCACCGAGGCGCCGAAGGCCGATGTGCTGCCTGCGAGCGACGCCCTGTCGCCGCGCGAGAGCGAGGTGCTGGCGCTGGTCGCGCGCGGCTTCACCTACGCCGAGACGGCCGAACGCATGGGCATCCTGCTCTCCACGGTGCAGAGCCACGTGCGCAACATCTACGGCAAGCTGGACGTGCACAACAAGGCCGAGGCCGTTTTCGAGGCCAGGCAACTCGGCCTGCTGCGCTAGTGCTGCCGCAGGCCGGTTGCCAGGTGATGCGGCGCATGGCGCGCGCCTGTTCGATCCTGATGCTCTGCGCCCTGATGGCGCTGCCCGGGTTCACGCCGGCGTTCGCCGCGACCGATGACGGGATCATCACGCTCGAAGCGGCCCACGCGCGGCTGGAGCCCCGGGGCGCCGCGCCGCGCGAGGGCGAGGTCGACCTCGCGCGGCGCTGGGACCGCGACTTCCCCGGCCTGGGCGGCCGCGCGACCTACGACGTCGCACTGCCGCCGCGCGTCGGGTCGGAGCCCATGGCCTTGCTGTTCTCCCGTGTCGGCAACCAGGTGCACGTGCTGGTGAACGGAACCACGGTCCAGCGCTGGGGCGACCTGGGCGATCCGGTCTACGACGCCAGCAAGACCATGCGCATGGTGACGCTGCCGGCGGCCCTGCTGCATGCCGACCGTCCCAACGCGTTGCGCGTCGAGGTCACGATCCAGCCCCAGCGCCTGGGCGGCCTCTCGGTGCTGCGCTACGGCCCTCGCGAGGCGATCGAAGATCTGTACGACGCGCAGATCCTGTGGCGGGATCTCGCGATGCTGCTCTTCGCGGCCGGCCTGATCGGGATGGGCGCGCTCACCGCACTGCTCTGGTGGCGGCAGCGCGACCCTTTCTATGGCTGGTTCAGCCTGTCCGCATTCCTGGGCGTGACGCGCGTGATCGATCGCTCGTGGGCCGATCTGCCGCTGCCCTGGCCGCTGCTGGGCGCCGTGGCTGCGATTTGCTATTCGGCCCATATCGCGTTGATGTGCCGGTTCGTGCTGATGGCGCTGGGTCCGGTCCCGCGCGGCATGCAGCGCGCCATCGATGGGGTCATGGCGGCGGCGGCGATCCTCGACATCCTCGCCTTCGCGCTGCACCTGCCGCTGCTCATGACCCTGGGACTCGTCCTTCTGCCGATCCTCGGACTTGCCACGCTGGCAGCGATCACGCGCGTGGCATGGGTTCGTCACAGCACGAAGGCGTGGGTTCTTGCGGCGGCCATCGCCGGCGCGATGGCGACGGGCGTGTATGACATCGTCATGATCCGGATCGCCGGCGCGAGCGGCTTGCGCAACACCTATTCGCAACATGCACTGTTCGCGTTCGTCCTGCTCATGGCCTGGTTCATCGCCGAGCGGTACAGCCGTTCGGTGGCGAACTACCACGCACTCAATGCCGACCTGGCCCGCCGCGTCGAGGAGCGCGAGCGCCAGCTGCACGAAGCCTTCGATTCGCTCAGGGAGCAGCAGCACCATCAATCGGTGTCGAACGAGCGGCAGCGCATCATGCGGGAGATCCACGACGGCGTGGGTTCGCAACTCGTCGGCCTGTTGAACATGGTGACGCAGAAAGGCGCGGATGCCGCCGCGCTGAAGGACCAGGTGCAGCTGGCGCTCGATGAAATGCGCATGGCGGTCGATTCGCTGCAGCCGGCGCACGACGACCTCTCCACCTTGCTGGCGACGCTGCGCTATCGCCTGCAATCGCGCCTGCAGGCCGCAGGCGTCGCCGTGGTCTGGGACGTGGCCGAGCTGCCGGAGCTCCAGCAGCTGCCGCCGCATGTCGTGCTGCATGTCCAGCGGATCCTGCTGGAGGCATTCACCAATGTGCTGAAGCACGCGCGAGCGTCGCAGGTGACGGTGCAGGTTCGCTGGCGCGACGAGGATGCGCCGCGCGTGCTGCTGCGCATCGCCGACAACGGCATCGGACTTCGCACGGACGAGGGTGCCAGCGAGGCGCAGATTCACGGCCGCGGCCTGGACAACATGCGGGCCCGGGCGGCCGCCATCGGCGCCGTGTTTCGTCTCGAGCCATCGGCAGGCGGCGGGACCTGCGTTGCGCTGGAATGGCGGGTCGAGCGGCGAAGAACCCGGGCCGACACTGCCGGATAGCCGGCACCGCATGCGGGCGCTGCGCCGAAGTCTTCGCCGCCCGGTCCGCGTTCGCTCGGTTAAGCTCGTTGGACAAAGGAGCCGACGGCGCGGACATGAATCAGAAGCCCTCCGACCCTGAGCGCAGCCCCGCCCAAGCCAAGGCCGTGCCCGACTTCCTGGCCGGCGGCGGGGAGATGGGCGCGCTGATGCGCGCGCACGACTGGCGCGGCTCCTCGCTCGGGCCGCCCGCGCTGTGGCCGCAGGCGCTGCGCACCGTCGTTCGCCTCATGCTCAACAGCGGGCATCCGATGTACATCTGGTGGGGTGCCGATCGGGCCTGCCTCTACAACGATGCCTACCGCGAATCGATCGGGCCGGAACGCCATCCCGGATCGCTGGGCCGGCCCGCGCGCGAAGTCTGGGACGAGATCTGGCACGTCATCGGGCCGCAGATCGAGCAGGTGATGTCCGGCGGCGGCGCGACCTGGCACGTCAACCAGCTGCTGCCGATCACGCGCCACGGCCGGCGCGAGGACGTGTACTGGACCTACAGCTACAGCCCCATCGACGACGAGCACGCGCCCGGCGGCATCGGCGGCGTGTTGGTGGTCTGCACCGAGACTACGCAGCAGATGGTCGCGGCCCGTCGGCTGGCGACCGAACGCGATCGGCTGGCCCAGCTCTTCGAACAGGCGCCGACCTTCATGGCCCTGCTGCGCGGCCCGGATCACCGGTTCGAGATCGCCAATCCCGGCTACCTGCGATTGATCGGCCACCGGCAGGTGCTGGGCCGAACCCTCGCCGAGGCGCTGCCCGAGGCCGTCGAACAAGGCTACCTCGCGCGGCTCGACCAGGTCTTCGCCAGCGGCGAGGCCTTCGCGGCCAGCGGCGCGAAGTTCAGCGTCGAGGCCGTGCCGGGCGGGCCTGTGGTCGAGCGCTGTCTGGACTTCGTCTGCCAGCCCATCAAGGATGCCGACGGCACGGTGACCGGCATCTTCGTGGAGGGCGCCGACGTCACCGAGCGCGAGCAGGCGCAGGAGCAGCTGCGGATCGAGCGCGAGCGCCTCGACCTGGCGCTCGGCGCCGGCCGCATGGGGGCCTACGACATGAACCTCAGGGATGGCGCCCTGTGGTGGTCGCCGCAGATGTACCCCCTCTTCGGCGTCAGCGCCGAGGACTTCGTGCCGACGCCGGAGGGCGTTCTCGCGCTGATCCATCCCGACGAGCGGGACACCTTCCTGCGCATGCGCACGCAGGCCATCGCCGAGCACCGGCCTTTCTTCCACGAGTTCCGCATCCAGCGGCCCGACGGCACGCCAGTGTGGGTCGGCCATCGGGGACAGGCCGAATACGATGCCGAGGGCCGCCCCCTGCGCAGCTTCGGCGTCACCATGGACATCAGCGAACGCAAGCAGGTCGAGGACATGCTGCGCGACGCGGACCGCAAGAAGGACCGCTTCATCGCCGTGCTCGCGCACGAGTTGCGCAATCCGCTGGCGCCGATCCGCAATGCGATCTATCTGCTGCGCCGCATCGACGCGGCCGATCCCAAGGTCGGCTGGTGCCACGACGTGATCGATCGGCAGGTGATGCAGATGGCGCGCCTGCTCGACGACCTGCTGGATGTGTCGCGGTTGACGCGCGGCCAGCTGCGGCTGCGGCTGCAGCCGCTCGGCCTGGCCAGCGCCATCGAACAGGCGGTGGAGATCGCGCAGCCGCTGATCGATGCCGGCGGCCACGCGCTCACCGTCACGCTGCCCGCGCAGAGCCTGGACCTGGAGGGCGATCTCACGCGGCTGGCCCAGGTCTTTTCCAACGTGCTGATCAACGCCGCCAAGTACACGCCGGCGCGGGGCGCGATCGCGCTCGATGTCCAGCGCCAGGGCGACGAGGCGGTGGTGACGGTGACGGACAGCGGCATCGGCATCGCGCCGCAGCACCTGGCGCAGATCTTCGAGATGTTCGGACAGGTGGAGTCGGCGCTGGACCACTCGCAGGGCGGGCAGGGCATCGGCCTTTCTCTGGCCAAGGGACTGCTGCAGATGCACGGCGGGACGATCAGCGCTTTCAGCGAAGGCGTGGGCAAGGGCAGCCGCTTCGAGATCCGTCTGCCGCTGACGCCGCGGACCGCGCCGGCGGATTCGGCCGAAGCGCGCACTGGGCCCGGCGCCCTGGCCGAGCCCGGCTATCGCATCCTGATTGCCGACGACCTGCGGGACACGGCGGACAGCCTGGCGCTGCTGCTCGAGGCCATGGGCCACGTCGTCGAGGTGGCCTACGACGGCGAACAGGCCCTTCGCCTGGCCGGGGCCATGCAGCCCGAGGTCGTGCTGCTGGACCTGGGCATGCCGCGGCTCAACGGCTACGAGGCATGCCGGCAGATCCGCGCGACGCCATGGGGCGCCGCGGCGACCCTGGTCGCGCAAACCGGTTGGGGCCAGGCGCATGACCGCGAGCGCACGCGCGCGGCGGGCTTCGATCATCACCTGATCAAGCCGGTGCAGCCGGAGGCGCTGGTGGCGCTGTTTCGGCGGCGGGCCTGAGGCGAGAGAACGTTCAGGCCGAAGCCGCGCGACCCAGCGAGTCCAGTGTCCTGAAATCCACGTCGGACAACTGGATGCCTGCGCTGGCGACATTGTCGTCCAGATGCGCCACCTTGCCGGTACCCGGAATCGGTAGCATGACCGGGCTGCGCCGGAGCACCCATGCGAGTGCAACCTGGCTCGTCGTGGCGCCGGCCTTGCGCGCGATCTCGTCGAGCTTCGAACCTGGCTTGGCCAGATCGCCGGCAGCGAGGGGGAACCACGGGATGAAGCCGATGCCGTTCTCGCTGCAGTAGTCGAGCACGGCCTCGCTGCCGCGGTCGATCAGGTTGTAGCGGTTCTGCACCGTGACCACCTGGAAGATCTTGCGCGCAGCTTCGATCTCCTCGATGCCGACTTCGCTGAGCCCCACGTGGCGGATCAGTCCTTCCTTTTGCATTTCGCGGATGACTTCGAACTGCTCCTCGCGCGGCACCTTGGCGTCGATGCGATGGAGTTGCCACAGATCGATGCGCTCGACGCCCAGCCGTCGCAGACTCATGTGCACGCACTGGCGCAGGTATTCGGGACGGCCGACCGGCGCCCACTGATCGGGCCCGGAGCGGGTGAGTCCGCCCTTGGTGGCGATCAGCAGTCCGTCGTAGGGGTGCAGTGCCTCGCGGATCAGGTCTTCGCTGACATAGGGCCCGTAACTGTCGGCGGTGTCGATGAAGTTCACCCCGAGCTCGGGCAGGCGTCGCAAGGTGCGCAGCGCCTCGGCCCGATCGTCGGGCTCGCCCCAGATGCCGCGACCGGTGATGCGCATCGCGCCGAATCCGAGGCGGTGGATCTGGAGATCGCCGAGGGTGAACTGGCCGGCTGAAGAGGCGTTGGTATGAGACATGGGTCAAAGCCTGGTGTTTGGGGGATTGCTTGGGGCTCGGAGCAACCTTAGTCGATGCGTCCAAGGCCTGGTGCCGACGGGGCCTTTGGGGCGCTGGGTGTGCGTGACGCTGGTTGCTCGAGGCCGGAAGATCCGCACGTGTGACCGCGGTAGTGCCGCGCAGCCCGGCGAAGCTAGGCCGCTGTCTGCCGCTCAAAAGGTCAGCGGGTAGAACTTCGCTGCTGCGGGCGGATTCGAGTGCTTTGGCGAAGAATTCTTCCAGTTTGGATCGCGAAGAGCCGCCATTTAGAAATCCTTTCGCGGAGCATCCCACCTACACTTTTTCGTCGGGCCTTCGCATCCCGCGACAAGCCGACAACGTGTCGATGTTCAATCCCAAGGAATCTCCATGAGTACCTCACCGAGTGCCGTTCAGGAAGCGCCTTCCAGCGAGGCGGCGAAGAGTCTTCGAATCCGGCGCAGCTTTCTGGCGGCAGGCGGCACCGCGCTCGCCGGTGCGGGCGCATTCGCGATGGCAGGGCAGGCCGCGGCGCAGGGCGGAAACGGCGCGCAGGAGTCCCTGCTGGACGTCTGGGTCAAGACCGGCAAGGCCCGCATCGGCGTCGACCTCAACAACAAGCCGCTGCGCTTTCGCGACACGGCCGGCAAGCCGACGGGGCTCGGCATCGAGTTTCTCGAACTCCTCATGAAGGACATCGGCGCCACGCCGGAATACATCGAGATGCCCTTCGGTCAAACCTTCGCGGCACTGGCCGCCGGCAAGTTCGACATGATCGGCACCTTCGTCACCATCCTGCCGAGCCGCGGCCTGCGGGGAACGTTCGCCGGATTTCCCGCCTACTACCAGCAGAACGTCGCGTACCTGAAGCCCGGCTCCAGGGTCAAGACACTGGCCGAGCTGAACCGCAAGGACGTCAAGATCGCCTGCCAGCAGGGCTCGTCCGAAGAGACGACGCTTCGCTCGGTGTTCCCGCTCGCCACGATCCAGACTTTCCCGCAGGTCGCCGATGCCGCGAGTTCCGTCGGTGGCGGCCTGGTCGATGCGCTGATCACCGACGCCTTCTTCGTCACGACCATGTCCAAGACCTTTCCCGAGGTCAAGGTGCTGGGCGAGTCGGTCAACGCGATTCCCAACACCTTCTTCATGCCGCACAACGATTTCAAGCTGTGGGCCTATGTCACCAACTGGCTGCGCTACCAGGGCAGCCTGCGAACCATCGTGGGCCTGCAGAACAAATGGTTCGGCACCGAGGCGCGCGACAAGTACGGCATCCCCGGCATCGGCGTCGGGTCCGGCGGCGAGCCGCTGGTCATCAAGGGCTGAGCATCGCCGGCCGCTGCGCGCGATCCACGGAGACAAGGGATGCAGAACTACGACTTCCAGTGGCAGGTCGTCGTCAACCATTTGCCCGTCCTGCTGTTGGGGGCCTGGGTTGACGTCTGGGTCAGCCTGTTCGGCTTTGCGCTCGCCTGTGTGGCCGGCCTGCTGATCGCGATGGGGCGGCTGAGCGGTCTCAGGCTGCTGACCGTGCCGACCTTCGCCTTCGTCCAGGCCGCGCGTGCGATCCCTCCCTACGTGCTGCTGCTGTGGGTCCACTTCGGCGTTTCGCGCCTGGCGGGCGTGGCGTTCACGCCGTTGCAGAGCATCGTCGCCGTGCTGACCATCACGGGTGCCGGCTATGCGGCGGAGATCTTCCGCTCGGGGATCCTGGCGGTCGACAGGGGCCAGTTCGAGTCGGCCACGTCGATGGGGCTGAGCCGCTTTCACACGTACTGGGACGTGATCTTTCCCCAGATGGCGGTCGTCGTGGTGGCGCCGCTGGGCAACGTGCTGATCGGCCTGCTCAAGAGCGCGACCCTGATGGGCGTGATCGCGGTGCCCGATCTGCTGCATGCCGCGCAAAGCCTCAACATGAACAGCTTCGTGCCTTTCGAGGCCTTCACCGCGGTCCTGCTGATTTTCGTGTCGATCGTCTTCGTGCTGTCGCTGGCGATCGCGGCGACGGAAAGACTGGTGGCGCATCCGTGAGCTATCAGATGGATTGGGAGGCCGTCCTCCCGCACCTGCCGTCGATGATGAAAGGCGTGGTCTTCACGCTGCAGATCTCGTTCACGGGCTTCGCGCTTTCGCTGGTGTTCGGACTGGCCATCGCGCTGATGCGGATGTCGAACCTCAAGGCGGTCTCGGCCTTCGCCTTCGGCTACACCCAGTTCTTCCGGGCGATCTCGATCTACATCTACATCATCTGGATCTACTTCGGCCTGGCCGTCTCCACCGGCATCAACCTCTCGCCGTACGTGGCGAGCGTGATCGCCATCACGCTGCTGCACAGCGCCTACCTGTCGGAGATATTCCGCGCCACGATCAACAGCGTCGGCGGCGGCCAGCTCGAAGCCGCGCGCAGTCTGGGAATGAAGCGCGGCGCCGTCTTCTACGACGTCGTCATGCCGCAGGCGCTTGCCACGGCGGTGCCGTTGCTGATCAGCCAGTTCGCGATGATCGTCAAGGATTCGGCCGTGGTCGCGGTGATCGGCGCGAGCGATCTGATGTACGAGACCATCCGCGCCGCAAACCTGGAACTGCGGTCCTTCGAGTTCTATTCGGTTGCCGCCGTGATCTACCTCGCCATCGTTCTGGTTGTCTCCTGGATCGGGAACGTCCTGGAGTACCAGCTCAACAAGCACATGAGGCAAAGCGCATGAGCATCGATCTCGCAATGCAGCCAGAGGACGCCGTCGTGACGGGCAAGTCCGCATCCGACGCGCCCGTGCTGACGCTGACGAACATCAACAAGACCTTTCCCGGACGCAGGATCGGACTCTTCGGCAAGGCGGGCAAGCCCCACCACGTGCTTCGCGACATCAATCTGTCCGTCGACAAGGGAGAGGTCGTCGTCATCATCGGACCGAGCGGGTCCGGCAAGAGCACGCTGCTGCGCTGCATCAACATGCTGACGGTTCCGGAGACCGGCACGGTCGAGTTCGGCGGCCAGACCATCACGGCCGGCCACCGCAAGGGCCTGAGAGAGCGGCTGCAGTTCGAAAGAGAACTGCGCCAGCTGCGTCGGCGCATCGGCATGGTGTTCCAGCATTTCAACCTCTTTCCGCACAAGACGGCGCTGAAGAACGTCATGCTGGCGCAGATCCGCGTGCTGGGCCGTTCCGAGGGCGAAGCCAGGAAGATCGCGCAGAGAGAACTGTCGCGCGTGGGCCTGGGGACCAAGACGGACGCCTATCCCGCGCAGCTCTCCGGCGGCCAGAAGCAGCGCGTGGCCATCGCGCGATCGCTCGCGATGAATCCCGAAATCATGCTGTTCGACGAGGCCACCTCGGCCCTCGATCCCGAGATCATCGAAGAGATCCTGATTCAGATGAAAGCCCTGGCCTCGGAGGGAATGACGATGGTGATCGTCACCCACGAGATCGCCTTCGCTCGCGAAGTGGGCGATCGGATCATCTTCATGGACGACGGCGAGATCGTCGAGCAGGGTCCCGCCATGCAGATGGTGTCGGCCCCACGGCATCCGCGCACGCAGGAGTTCCTGCGGTCGATTCTCTAACCCTGCGTCGACGGCGTCGCACACCTGGAGCCTCTGTCTTGAACATCGAAAGAATCGAAGCCATCCCGCTTTCCGTGCCCTTCAGCAGCCGCTCGGACATGCCGGCGTGGCGCGGCCGCGACTACGGCGCGCTGGAGGCGCTGCTGATCAGGGTCGAGACCAGCGACGGCATCACGGGTTGGGGCGAGGCTTTCTCGTACAACTGCCAGGCGCCGGTCAAGTCGGCCGTCGACACCATGCTCGCGCCCCTGTTCGTCGGGCGCGACTCGCGCAACATCAACGGGCTGTCCCACGAGGTTCAGAAGTTGATGCATCTGTACGGGCGCTCCGGCATCCTCAACTTCGCGCTGTCGGGCATCGACATCGCGCTCTGGGACATCGCGGCCAAGCGCGCCAACATGCCGATGGTCGATCTGCTCGGCGGCATGGTGCGCCCCGCGGTGGATGGCTATGCGAGCCTGTTTCGCTTCGGCGATCCGCAGCGCGTGGCGCGGGCCGCGGCCGATGCCACCGCCGAGGGCTTCCGGCGCGTCAAGGTCCATGCGCGCGACCTGGAAGACGTGCGCAGCACCCGGGCGGCGCTTGGAAGCGAGGCGACATTCATGGTCGACACCAACTGCGCGTGGAGCGTGTCGGAGGCGTTCGACATGGCGCGGAAAATGCGCGAGTTCGATGTCAAGTGGCTCGAGGAGCCGCTGTATCCGCCCGAGGACTTCGAGACGCTCGCCAGGATCGGCCGCCAGACCGGCATGCCCCTCGCTCTGGGCGAAAACGCATGCACCTCGCACGAATTCCAGAAGATCCTCGCGTCGGGTGCCGCCGCCTATGTGCAGCCGAGCGTGACCAAGGTCGGCGGCATCAGCGAGTTCCGCAAGGTCATCGCGCTGGCGGAGGCGAAGGGTGCGACGCTGGCGCCGCATTCGCCGTACTACGGCCCCGGCTTCCTGGCGACGCTGCACCTGATCGCCTCGCAGCCGGAGCCCTGCTTCATCGAATACTTCAACATCGGCCTGGAGGGCCGGCCCTACGGCGATAGGATGGAACCGCACGAGGGCGTCTTCGCCGTGCCGCGAACGCCGGGACTTGGCTTTGATCCCGACCCGGTCTATCTTGCGCAGTTCGCCGTCAAGGCGGCTTGACGCTTCGCCATTTGGTCCGAGATGGCGCTGCATCCACGGGATCCTGCCTGAGGAAGAAACTTGCTATTCAACAAACCTGAAGAACTGGACCGCGGCGAGCTGGCGATTCTGGCCGCGCTTCAGGTCAACGCCCGGCTCAGCACCCAGGACCTGGCCGATGAGGTCGGGCTTTCCAGCTCCGCGACATGGCGCCGTGTCAAGGCGCTCGAAGACCGCGGGATGATCCAGGGCTACGTCGCCATGCTCGACGCCGAGAAGCTGGGCTTCAAGGAGTGCATATTTGCGCACGTCACGCTCGCCAAGCACGACGTGAAGAGCATCGAGGAGTTCGAGAGAAGCGTGGCACGGCGCCCTGAAGTGCTGGAGTGCTTTTCCGTGGCGGGTCAATCGGACTATGTGCTGCGCGTCGTGGTGCGAAGCAATGGCGAATACGAAAAATTCCTGAAGGATGCGGTCTTCTCCTGCGCGGCGGTGGGACACATCCATTCGAGCTTCACGTTGCGCAAGGTCAAGTTCTCGATGTCGCTGCCGGTGGCGACCTGATACCGGCGATTTCTCATTCGGGCAGCAGCTTGCGCAGTTCGTTTGCAAGCCTCATGCCGGAGCCATCCGATTCGTCTCCAAGTCTCCTCTGGCGTCGATCGCAGCCGGAGCGCCGATCGCTCGCCGCTTGTCTTCCGCACGGGTAATCCCAAGCTCCGGATCTTCGGCGAAGGGGTAGAGGTGTGTCATGCGCGCGTCCCACACAAGCTGCACGTGGGAGCCGACGCCCTTGGCCTGTTCGAGCGAGCCATCCACCACGATGGTGGCACCGGAATCGACCTCGACGTCGAATTGCACGACCTTCCCGATGAACTTCTCTCGCGCGATGCGACCGTGGAGAACGTTCTGGCCGCCGGCTTGCTGCGCCTGGTTCAGCCGCAGCTGTTCCGGGCGCACGCCGAGCACGACATGCGCATCAAGGTCAAAGCTCTGGTGCTGGCCATCGATGGGACAGAGCAGGGTTTCGCGCCCCACCTTGATCTCGTAGTTGCTTCCGACGCGACCGACCACATGACCCTGCAGGAAGTTGACTTTCCCGAGAAAGAACGCAGCGAACGGCGTCTTCGGTCTGGAGTAGATCTCTTTCGGCGTATCGAGCTGTTCGATACGGCCGAAGCGCATCAGGGCGATGCGGTGCGACAGGCTCAGCGCTTCCTCTTGATCGTGCGTCACATAGATCGTCGTGATGCCCAGCTGTCGCTGAATGGAATGCAGTTCGTTCTGCATGGCCTCTCGCAATTTCAGGTCCAGCGCACCCAGTGGCTCGTCCATCAGCAACACAGCGGGCGTGTGGGCCAGTGCCCGCGCAATGGCCACGCGCTGCTGCTGGCCGCCCGACAGTTCGAGCGGATAGCGATTTGCCACCGCGGGCAAGCGAATCAGGGCCAGCAGCTCATTGACTCGCTTGTCTGCGTCTGCCTTGCGCATTCCATGGGATTTCAGTGCGAAACCGACATTCTCGGCCACGGTGAGATGCGGAAAGAGCGCGTAGTCCTGGAAAACCATGCCCAGCTTTCTGCTCTGCGTGGGCACCCTGGTGACGTCCTTGCCGTCGAACAGCACGCGCCCGACGTTCGGCGACAGGAATCCCGCCACGATCCGGAGGGTCGTCGTCTTGCCGCAACCGGACGGGCCGAGCAAGGTCAGGAATTCGCCCTCTTTGATCTCGAGGTCGACATGGTCAATGATCTTGTCCGCGCCAAAGTGCTTGCCAAGACCTTCTAGTGTGACGCGCGCCATCGTCTTTCCTTACTTGCTCACCGTGCGCGCCCAAGCGCCGCGCCATTTCTCGACGTCGACCTTGGACCAGTCCATGGTGTAGGCGTTGGCAATGTCCTTGTCCGAGAGCAGCATGAACCGGCTCATGACCGGATCCTTCATCAGAATCTCACGCGCCTCGCGATTGGTCGGCACGACGCCCATCGGCTTGGCAAATTCCGCTTGAGCCTGCGTGTCCAGGAATGCATTGACGAAGGCCGCGGCGGCATCGAGGTTCTTGGTACCCTTGATGATGCCGAGATAGTTGTATTCGACCTCACCGCGCTTGGTTCCGATCTGCGGGTGCACGAACTCGACCGGCTGACCTGCGTTGTGCAATCTGACCGCCATTCCCGCGTGCGATGGCGCAACAATGACGTCGCCCATCGTCATCTTCTGCGCGAGCTCGGTCGCGGCGCCGTAATAGTAGAGCGGCTTCATTTTCAGGGCCTGCTCGAATCCCTTCTCCGGCGTCGCTTCGCTGCCTCCTGCGTCGCTCGACATTGCCGCGACGGCGGGCCAATGCTGAGGGGTCGTGACATCGGGAAATGCAACGCGACTCGCGAACTTCGGATCCTGAAGGTCTTCGAACTTCTTCGGGATCGGGAGTTTGTCGGCCTCGAACTTGTCTGTACGCAAGAGGATGCCGTTTTCGACCATCTGATGCGCGATGGCCTTCTTGTCGGCGACCTTGACCGAGAGCTTGGCCAGGTTCGGAATCTTTTCGACCGGCAGATCCTCCAGGAAGTCATTGCGGGTCATCGCGATTCTCTCGGCAGGCCCTATCTCCATCACATCGATCGGCATGGCTCGGCCGCGCGCGCTGACGACCTTGGAGAAGTTCTCGGCGGGGTTTCCGATGACGTACTCGACCTTCGCGCCCATGGCTTCGAGCTTCTTGCCCACGCTGGCCTTGACCGCATCGCCCCAAGGACCGCCATAGGTGCCTACACGCAGCGTGACGCCATCAAAACGCTGGCCCTGCGCCATGGCCATCGACGTCGGAAGCGCGACGGCGAAAGCGGCAGTCGAAAGGAGTTTCACGGCGAAGCGGGAGAATCGAGATTTCATGTTGCACCTCTATTGGATTGCGTTAGGAAAACGGTTAGCGTTTGGCTACGAAGTCAAGGCCGACGAAGCGCTGGACCAGCCAGAGCGAAAAGACAGACATCAGTGCGATGAGTGTGGAGATCGATAGCACGGTAGGACTGAAGTCGAACTGCAGCGTCTGGAAGATGACCACCGGCAGCGTGGCGTAGTCCGGGGACGAGAGAAAGATCGAGAGCGGAACGTCGCCGAACGCGATGATGAATGCGTAGAGCATGCCTGCCATGAGCCCGGGGCGGATCAATGGAAAGGTGACCCGCCAAAACGTGCTCCACCGGCTCGCGCCGAGAATTGCAGCCGCCTCGTCCAGCCGCGGGTTCAGGCGCTCCAGCACGGCGCCGACCGTGTTCACCGTGTAAGGCGTCCCGACGAATACGTAAGCGACGATCAGGCCGGGAAGCGTCGCGGCGAGTTCCACGCCCGTGAACGCCTGGAGGCCGTAATAGAACTGCAAAAAGACCACGCCGGTGACGACGAACGGAATCTGCAGCGGAGCCCGAAAGAGAGCGCGCAACCATTCCGTGCCCGGAATCTTTCCGCGGACCACGCCGAGCGCGGCAAGGGTGCCCAGAGCGCCCGAGATCACCGATGCGATGGCCGCGGCCGTCGCGCTGATCGCCAGCGCATGCAAGTACTTCTCCGGAATCTCGTAGTACCAGCGCAGCCCGATGGATTGCGGAGGGAATATGGCGGCGAACATCGATCCCTGATCCAGGGACGCGCCGGCCACCACGATGACGGGGGCAACAAGGTAGAGGTAGACGAGGAGGCAAAGGCCAAAAGCCATCCAGCGCCGAATCGCTGCAGCACGCATTCTCATGCTCCCTTCAAAGTCAGTCGGGCAGGGGACGCGCCCTTCGAGGACGGCTTCTTGGCCACTGGGCGTGCGCGCGTCTGCTTGATCATCAGGTAGCCGGACAGCAGATTGAGCGCAAATACGAAAACCAGCAGCAAGGTCGACAACGCTGCCGCGAACGGATAGTCCACGTCCAGAATCACCGCCCGCTGGATCAGGATGGAGAACGTGAGCACGCGTCCTCCGCCGAGCAAGGCAGGTGTCGTGAACGCACCTGCGGCGAGGTTGAAGACCATCAAGGCTGCTGCGACCAGGCCAGGCTTCACGATGGGAATGATGACGCCGTAGAACACCCGCAAACGAGACGCCCCATGCGCATGGGCGGCGTCCTCGAGGCTGCGCGGCACCGTCTGGATGATGGTGTGCAGCATGAGAACGATCAGCGGCAGCGTGTAGTGCGCCAGCCCGATGACCACGCCGGCTTCGGATCCGAGCCAGACGACCGGCGCCGAGATCGCGCCGACTGCGCCAAGCAGGCCGTTCACGACGCCATTCTTGCTCAGCAGGATGATGAGACCCAGATCCTTGACCACGGGGGTGATGAAGGTGGCGGTCACCAGCAGTCCGAGAAGGAACGAAGTCCATTTGGACTGGGCCCGTGCAAGAACGTAGGCGACGGGAAACCCGAGGACCAGGCAAACCAGCGCGGTGATGGCCGACAAGGCCACCGTGCGTACCAGCGCCGCGACGAACAACGAGTCCGTGAAGATGCGGTGGTAGTTGTCGAGCGTGAACGCATCGCCGATGCGGCCGTACCCGAGGTTCTGGTGGAAGCTGGTCGTGATGAAGAAATACTGGGGCACTGCGAACAACAAAAGCGACACGGCAAGTGGCGCAATGAGCAGCAATCTCCAGAGACGGGGGTCGTCGACTTGGCGCACAGAACTTCCTTTTGCGATATTCTTTTATCGTATGGCGATCCTGCCAGATGGGCAAGCTGGAATGCATGAAGCGTGCCTAGGGTTTTCCCGCTGATTTCAATCGGAAGGCGCCGGCGTGCCCTGTCCGCGTGCGCATTGCGCGCATCCGTGCGCGCGTCATGCCGGCGAGGTGCGTCGGCGATCGTGCGGGAAGTGCGCCATTCATGCGCAGGGGCTCGCTCGCTCAAGCGTTCCGAGCGCAACTCGTTCGAAGCTCACCAGCGACCGTGGGCAGGCGAGCGAGCAATGTCAGCGCGATGCGCGTCTACTGAAACAGATCTTCAGTCAGCGCCCGCACGTAGCGCCGGCAACTGGGTTGGTCGCTTCGGGCCCACGACAGCCCGCGCAACACGATCACCGGCGTTGCAGCATCCTTGGCCATCAACAGGCCGCTGGCTGCGGCGACTTCGTCGGCAAGAGCCTGCTGGGTCACGGCCAGGCGGCGGCCGTAGGCGTCATTGCGGCCTACCCAGTCCACGAAAGGATCGATGCCGTCTGCACCAAGAGCGATATTGACTAGCCCTTTTCGCCACGGCCTGCCGAAGGTATCGGTGATCACCACGCCAGGTCGGATGCCACTCTCTGCCTCGATGTCCGAGGCAATTCGAGAAGCACTGGCGTCCGGATCGAGCGGAAGCAGCAGAAGCTGTCCCTCCGCGTCACCCAGATTCGATTCATCGATACCCGCGTTCGCGCAGACCCACCCCTGCACATGCCGGGCAATGATGATGCCGTCGGGGGGCGCGGGGACGACCCTCAGGATGTCCGTGCTCTCGTCCAGAATGGCCTGAACCTTGCGCGCGTCCTTGCCGCACTGATGAGAGATCTCCAACGCCCGTGTACCGGGCGCAATGTCGGCCAGACATCGAAAACGCCCTTCGGACTTCGAGACGATTTTCTGGGCGATGGCGATGACATCGCCTTCCTGCCACCGTTCGCCCATGCCACGCATCGCGCGATCGATGAGCGTGCTCAACACGTCCCCGGGATGAACTTCAGGGATGGCTGGAAGTGAAAACAGTTCGACGCGCACGATGCTCCTCAATGAACCTTGGCTTCGAGCAGCGACTGGCTCAACACCAGACAATCTTCGATGGTGTCGATATCGTGGCCGAGGAATGGGAAACGCCGGGTCTCATGGCTGAGCCCACGCGCCAGGCACACCGCCTCGTGCTTGAGAGCCGATTGAATGCCATAGGAAAACTCGAACTCCCCCACGCGCGCGGGGTTGAGCGCCAGCGCATTGGTCCCTTCGTCGTGCGCAGCTGCGATGACCACGTCGCGCTCGACCATGGCCGTCAGCAGCACCTCGACCTCCTGAAACAGCCAGACCGGAATATCGGCTGGCACGATGACAAGGCGATCGAAGGCGTTCGCACGCGCCCAACTCAGCGCGATCGCAGCAGCCCGGTTGAGGCCTTGCGCACGTCCTTCGCTCAACACCATGGCTCCCGCCGCGCGCGCGCGAGTGGCAATCGAAGGCGATGAGGTGATGACCACGCGCTCCGCGCGGGGCACGCTCGCACCGAAGAAGTCCACCGCGCGGTCGAACAGGGTGAGTGCCAGGTGCGCACGCCGAGCCGGAGAAAGAACAGGCGCCAATCGTGTCTTTGCATCCGCCGTGTCCTTCATTGGAATCGCGATGACGGTCTTCATGTCGTCTCAAATACTTTGATGCCAGGCGAGCAGCTTGCCAGCCAGTTCTTGCGAGCGCGCCTCATCGGACATGAGCGTCGGCATTTGCAACGCGCGCATGTGATGCGCAACGCCGGCAACCACCTCGGCAGGCTCCTCCTGGTCGACGACGAAGGCGTCCACGAGGCCTGCATAGTGGCTTGCGATGGCCTCGGAAGTCGCCGGGGCCTCGAGGTCTTCGAGCAGCTTGACGAGGGGCCCCTTCACTGCGCGACCTCGAATCAACGGGGAGATGGCGACCCGAGGTGCCTTCGATTCCGAAACAAGCGTGCGAAAGCCCTGGATCGCAAGCATCGGATCTATCGACAGCAAGGGATTCGAAGGCGCAATCACAATGAGGTCCGCGTTCGAGAACGCCTGGCTGACTTCCAAGGTGACGCTGGCCTGCGCCGCTCCCTGGAAGCTGAGTCCCCGAACCCGCGGCATTCCACGTGACTTGACGAACCATTCCTGGAAGCGCAGCAGTCCCTCTTCGGTATCGACGAGTGTCGGGCACTCTTGGTCGGATACCGGCAAAAGCGACGCCCCGAGTCCAAAGCGCCGCGCCACATGGGACATGGTCTGGGTCAGCATTTGCCCTGATCGCAAGGCCTGCGTCCTGTAGATGTGAAGTCCCAGGTCGGCATCGCCGAGCGTCATCCAGGTGTCGGGAGATTCGAGTTTTCGCAAGGTGTCGAGCGCGCGCGTCGCGTCATCTGCAACGCCCCAGCCCTGACTGCGATTGACGACACCCGACAACGTGTACAACACAGTGTCCAGGTCCGGGCATACCTTCAGCCCATGGAACCAGTCATCGTCGCCGACGTTCACGACGACGCTCAGCTTCACGCTCGGAATGCGCGCAAATCCCCGAGCCATCCTTGCGCCGCCGACACCGCCGGCCAGAACGACGACCTTCAGACATTCCGGCCGGCTGGTCATGCGATTTCCCGCTGCGTGGCCGCATTCTTGATGAACTTGATCGGATCATGGGCCCGCGCCTTCAACGTACCCAGGTCGATCGGATCGTGGTCGTCATAGGCCTCCACCACGTGGTAGAGCGTATTGCGTCGAACCGGCCTTCGCCCGGTGTGGCGAATGAGCTTCACCATCTCCGGCGGCGTCAGCTCCTCTCCGAAGTCCGCACCTGCCGACCGCGAAATGGACTCGTCCATGAGTGTCCCACCCATGTCGTTCACGCCGGCGTGCAGCAAGTCTGCAGCACGCTCGGCGCCGAGCTTCACCCAGGAGACCTGGATGTTGTCGATCCACTTCGTCAACATCAAGCGGGCGATGGCATGCATCTTGATGTGCTCCTCCATGGTCGCACCCGCACGAACCCCGGGGATCGCCTTCTCGACATACAGCGGCGATTCCGAATGCACGAAGCCCAGCGGCACGAACTCCGTGAATCCACCCGTGTCCTTCTGAATCGAGCGAAGCAGATCGATGTGCGCGGCCCAATGCTCCGGTCCATCCACATGGCCGTACATGATCGTCGACGTGCTGCGCAGACCGACTTCGTGCGCGGCTCGGATTGTTTCGACCCATGCCTGCGTCGTCAGCTTGTTCCGCGTCAACTTTCGACGGACCTCGACATCTAGGATCTCAGCCGCCGTGCCAGGCATGGACCCCAATCCCGCATCCTTGAGCTCCAACAAGAACTCCTTCGTAGGCATCTTGCGTTTGTGGGCGCCGAACCAGATCTCGAAAGGCGAGAACGCATGGATATGCATCCCGGGAACCTGCTTCTTCACGGCGCGCGTCAAGTCGCGATAGTACGTCGGGGGCAGATCGGGGTGAAGTCCGCCCTGCATGCAGACCTCCGTCGCGCCACGATCCCAGGCCACCTGCGCGCGATGCGCCACCTCCTCCATGCCGATCCACTGCGCCTCCTCGTCTTCCTTGCGCTTGGCAAAGCCGCAAAAGCGGCAGCCCATGTAGCAGACGTTGGTGAAGTTGATGTTTCGGACGATCACAAAGCTCACATCGCTGCCGGACCGCTGCCGCCGCACGATGTCGGCGGCGCGCATCAGCGCCGGCAGCTCTTGGGTTGAAGCACGGAAGAGAATTTCCCCGTCCAATCGACTGAGTTCCGTGCCGCTCAAGATACGGTCGATCACACCGCGTACTGCGGCACTGCATGGCCCCAGGAGCTGTTCGATCGGCACGTCCAATTGGTCAAGCGCCTTGGGTTGATGGTTTTCGGGGCTCGGCATGTTCAAATCCTCCTTCAGCTGACCAACGCAGCCGGGTCCATCGGGTGGTGCGCCTGATTCAAGGCATAGCCGTCCGCGCGCGCCAGGCGCCTCAGCGCAGCTCTGGGCAGTTCAGCGGTGTACCGCTCGGGTTGATTCAGGTAAGCAGGATAGGTGGTGAGGCGTTCAACCAACCGGATTCCCTTTTCCTCCGAACGGAAAGCGATCTCGTCCACCGCAGGCCAGGCCCGCTCGGGATTGATGTGATCGGCCGTCAATGGCGAGACACCACCCCAATCGTTGATGCCAGCGTCCAGATAGGCCTCGAACTCTTCGCTCAGATTGGGTGGCGCCTGCAGCGAGATCGACGCTGGAAGAATCAATCGCGCCACAGCGAGCGTGCGCAGCATGTCCGTCAGATCTGGCTCCCGATGCCGCGCCATCAAGGTGCCAGGCTTGGCGCGAAAATTCTGCACGATCACCTCCTGGATATGCCCATGCTGCTCGTGGATCTGAGCGATCGCCTGGAGGCTCTGGAGGCGTTCGGACCAGGTCTCTCCGATACCGATCAGAATGCCGGTCGTCGTGGGCACCGACTCCAGACCCGCGGCTTCCAATGTTCGGATTCTCTGCACGGGCACCTTGTCGGGACAGGCGTGGTGGGCCATGCCTGTCCGCACCAGCCGGCGACTGATGTTCTCCAGCATCAGGCCGGCACTGCCCGACACCTGTTTGACTCGCGCCATCTCGGCACGAGTCATCGTCCCTAGATTGACATGTGGCACGAGGCTGCTGTGCTCGAGCACCATCCTGCACATCGCGACTGTGTAGTCCAGCGTCGTCTCGTATCCGAGGTCGCGCAGCATGGCGGCAGCCTCGGGATATCGAAGCTCGGGCTTCTCGCCGAGCGAGAACAGAGCCTCTTTGCACCCAAGTTCCTGGCCTCGCCTCACGATGCTCATGACCTGATCCGGGCCGAGGTATCCCGCGCCGGGCTCGCCCGGTTGCTTGACGAAGGTGCAGTAGCCGCAGCTGTCACGGCATAGATTGGTCAAGGGGATGAAAACTTTGCGTGAGTACGTCGCTGTCTTTCCCCAGGCCTCGTCGCGCTTCTCCGCAGCGCGCTCGAGAAGTCGCCTCAGAAGCGTTCCCTCCGCATGTTCGTAGAGAAGGAATTCAGAAGCAGTCACACCCATTCCTCAAGCAACTGCCGCAGACAGCACGATCTCGATCAGCCATTTCGGGTTTGCCAGCCTGGCCTCGACCGTCGCGCGAGGCGGCGAGTTGCCTGGCGCAACCCACCTGTCCCAGACGACATTCATCGCATCCATATTCTTGATGTCTGAGAGGAAGATCTGGCATTGCAGAATCATCGCCTTGTCGGAGCCGACCTCCTTCAGAAGGCCGTCAATCTGGGCGAGCACCTGCTGCGTCTGACCTTCGATGCCGGCATCTGGATCCTGCGGCACCTGGCCGGCGAAGTAGGCGACCTGGCTGTGAACGGCGACTTTCGACAGCCGAGGCCCGACTTTGATTCTCTGGATGGACATGGGTTTCGATTCGTGAAGTGTTCAGGACTTGGCGCTTGTCTAGGCCGCGTGTGTGCCGGGCGCCCAGATGCGAATACCTGCATGGCTGAACGGCACCTTCTTGCTGATGTTGAGCCGGATGAGCATCGGCGTGATGGCTTCGATGCAACGGGCATTGAGCGCCGGCCCGCAGTTGTAGGCGCTGACACCCAAGCGCTCGACGAGATCGACCACCTCATCCGTTGACTCGACGTCGTCGCCACAGGCGAGGATGTCGCAGTTGATCGACTCATGGAGCGCATTGAGCGTATGCGCGGAGACGTTGTGCAGCGCACCGACAACCTTGACCTCCGAGCCAAGCAGGGCCTGCGCAGCTTCCGTGGCCGACCCCTCCTTGGGCATGGCTACCGCTCTCGGATTGCCTTGGGCGAGAGGCACCACGAGATCCACGAGGACCTTGCCCGCAAGTGCCGCCTTGATCGATTGCAAGGTGTCATCGTGCCCTGCGTACGGTACGGCAAGCATGACCACGCGCGGTGCCGCCTCCACTGCAGCGTGATTGTCGACACCGGTGATGAAGCAGGATTCGGGGAAAGCGCTCAGCTTGGCATTGAGTTCGGCGGCGATGGCTTTCGCGCGCTCCCCATCGCGAGAACCGAGGGCGACCGGCACGCCGGCTCGCGCAAATCGAAGCGCCAGTCCTTGCCCCTGGGGGCCCGTCCCACCCAGGATCGCGATCGTTGAATCTGAAAGAGTGCTGCTGTTGGTGCTCATGTTGGTTCCAAAGGCCGTGGGCCTGACTTGTTCTAGCTGGAAAAAATGCGGTCGAGCGCCGGGCGTTGCACGCCCCTCGCGATCACGACCAACCGACTTCGACGGTCTTCGGATGGCCAGGCAGCAAGCCTCAATGGCGCTGCGAAGACGTGCTGAACGCCCTGAATGACATACGGCTTCTGGCCTTCGCCCAGCGCCACGAGCCCTTTGACCCGCATGAGGTCCTCGGCTGGAAGCGTGCGCAGCTGATCCAGCCAACCCGTGTAGCGATCCCACGCAACGGGCTCATCCCAATAGAAAGCATGCGATTCGATGCGCTCGTCATGGTTGAACGGACCGGGCATCGTTGAAGCGTGGCCGTGGTCCGCGCTCGACAATGCGTGCGAACTCACGGCTTCCTTCAACCATTCTTCGGCAGCCGGGCGATTGATGATGAATTCGTAGATTTCGTCCGAAAGCATCACGTCGCCCGCAGGAGACTGGCCCGACTCAGTCACGACCGCATTCGCGTTGATGCCTCGGATCGCGTCGCTCAGTTGCTCGACCTCGTGCGGCGTGCACAGATCCGTCTTCGTGACGGTGATACGGCTTGCAACGGCGACCTGGTTTCGTGCCTCTCTGTGATTGACCAGTTGGCTCAGGCCGTTGGCCGAGTCAACCGTTGTCAGCACACCGTTGATCACGAAGTGCTTGGACACAAAGTAGTCGCTCAGTGCGAGCCGCAGCATCGGGAACGGATCGGCCAGGCCCGTCGTTTCCACAACCACGCGGCTGAAGTTCGGCACTTTGCCTTGGAGTCGCTGACGGTACAGGGTCTCCAAGGTCTCACTGAGGCCATTGCCGATGGTGCAGCAGATACATCCGGAGTCGAGCAGGACAACGTTCTCATCCGCCTGCGAAATCAGAAGATGATCCAGACCGACCTCGCCGAACTCGTTGACGATGACAGCCGTATCTTTCAGACGACGGTCACGCAACAGCACGTTCAAGACCGTCGTCTTGCCACTCCCGAGGAAGCCGGTCAAGAACGTGATCGATGTCGATGCCGGAAACAGCGCGGCCATGGCTCGAAACGTTTACTTCAGTACGTTTGCTGCGAGAACCTCGATGACCTCGTCTCGAGGCTTGATGCTTGCGGCATCGGGAATGGCGAAGGCGATCTCGTCGATGCCCATCCCCTCGAGTTTTTGCGCTTGCCTCTTGACGTCAGCGCCGGTACCGGCAAACGTGTATCGCGGGACGAGCTCATCCGGAACCAATGCCGCGAAGTCTGCCTCCGCACTTCCGTGCTGCGCATAGTTGTAGGCCTGCTTGACCTTTTCCGCCGTTGCCTTGGTCAGGTCATCGACATCGCCAGGCATGCCTCGAAGAATGGCGCGGGCAATGTTGTACTTCACCGCGTTGATCGATTCCGCAGGATTCTGGTCATTGGCATGACAGGCAGCCCAGACGACGATCTTGACCTCTTTCGGGTCGCGCCCCACTTCTTTGGCTCCTTCGTGCACCTTGTCGATCGCAGCCTGAAGCAGATCGGGGGCCACACCGTTCATCAGGACGACGCCGTCGGCCATTCGACCCGCCAACTTGAGCATCCGGGGACCGGTCGACGCCACGTAGACCGGGACCTTGCGATTCTTGGCGTGACTGATGGTCGCAGTGTCGCCGCCAGGCACATCGACGGTTTCGCCGCGCAAGAGACTTTGAATCATCTTGAGCGACGCCTCGAAGTTGTCCACCGTCGAGATCTGCAGACCCATCGTCTTCAGCGCGCTATCTCCGACGCTGATGCCCAGCGTCGCGCGGCCGCCGCTGAGTTCGTCCAACGTCGAGAATGCACTGGAGGTCACGGTGAGATGCCGCGTCATCGGATTCGTCACTGCGGTCGCGAGTCGGATTCTGCTTGTCTGGCTCGCGATGGCGCCGAGCAGTACATAGGCCTCGCGCCATAGCAGGTGCGAATCGGGCACCCACATCGTGTGGAAGCCGAGGCGATCGGCCAGAACCCCCGTCGCGACCATTTCTTGCGCACTGACGTTGGGATAGGTGCCAACACTGAATTTCATCTCTTTACTCCTTGGAAGCAGGGCTGGATGTACGGCGTCGCGGACAGAGGCCGGCGACACCGGATGATCCGACGTTGGCTGCGCCTTGCGCAGCCAAGTCGAGTCGAGAGCACGGGGTACGGGATTACTCGCCGCTCGAGAGGATGCCGTACAGGTCAGGGCGACGGTCGCGCCACCATGGGAACTTCTTGCGTTGCGCGGAGACATTGTCGATATCGATTTCCTGCACGATCAGTTCGGCCGTGGAGTTGCTCGCCTCATTGAGGATCGTGCCGCGCGGGTCGACGATCATGCTGCGACCGAGGTGCTCGCGAACGCCCTCGGCACCCACCTTGTTGGACGCCACGACGTACACGCCGTTCTCGAGTGCCCGTGAGCGCATCGCGAGGGGCCACATCGCATTGCGATGTTCCGGGTCGCTGTACACCGAGTAGCAGATTGGCATGAAGATGATTTCTGCGCCGCGCATTGCGAGTACGCGCGACGGCTCTGGATAGAGACGATCGTTGCAGATCTGGACGCCGATGCGCACGCCGTCGACGTCGAACACCGGCAAGTCGTTGCCTGGCGTGAAGTAGAACTTCTCGAAGCTGCCCGTGCCGCCCGCCTTCTCGTTCGGGAAGTATGCGGGGATGTGGGTCTTGCGATAAGTGCCCACGACCTTGCCCTTGCTGTCGCACACCATGGCGGAGTTGTACATGCCGGTATCGGCCTTCTCACCGTAAGGCAGGATCAAGGCCATCTCGTGCTTCTTGGCCGCCGCCCGGATTTCCGCAAGAACCGGTGAGTCCGAGCGCACGAAGAAGTGGTCGAACTGTTCGATCAGCTTGTTCGGAAAGAACGGCGACATGAACAGTTCACAGAAGGTGAGCATCTTCACGCCCCGCTCCGCAGCCTGTTCGATCATTGATATTGCAACAGGGACCATCGAGGTCATGTCATCCGACGCAACCGGCCCGGTCTGTGCCGAACCTACGACTAATTTCTTGCTCATGGGCTTCCTTCAAGGTTAAACGGTTCCGGGCCCAGCCATCTCCTTGACGGCTCCCGAGTATCTTAATAAGATACGTTTTTATCGTATGCCGATCCGACATTGAGGTCAAGCCTTTCGGAGCCCTCCTTCGCACGAAAGAGGCCAGCCGCCTTGTTCATGGCGGCCGAGATCGCGCGGTGAGCGGGATCGGTATTTTTTCGCGAACGTTCTGGAGACCATCGCATGAAGTTCGATTGCATTGTCCGTAATGGCATCGTTGTCTTCCCCGACCGCGGCGAGGGCCGGGTCGACCTCGGGATAGTGGGCGGAAAGATTGCCGCCATCCTTGAACCCGGTCTGCCGAACACCGCCAGCGAGACGATTGACGCCGCGGGCAAGTTTGTCTTCCCGGGGCTCATCGATGCCCACATGCACTTCGGGATCGCCGGCAGTCCCGACGAGTACGCCACCGAGACCGGCGCCTCGGCCCAGGGCGGCTTCACGACCGTGCTCGGATACCTGCTCAATAGCGTTCCCTATTCCGAGACCTTCCCGAAGCAGAAGGCCTTGGGCGAAAGCCAGGCTCACATCGATTTCGCCTACCACTTCGGCATGGCGAAAGAGGAGCATCTGGAAGAAGTGCCCCGCTACGTCGAAGAATTCGGCGTGACGTCCTTCAAGTATTTCACGAACTTCAAGGGAGACGAGGGCCTCTACCTTGGCCTCACAGGAGCCGATGAGGGCTTCATGCTCGATCTCATGCAAGCGGTTGCCCGATATCCCCAGGCGAAGCTATCGATCCATCCCGAGAACATCGAGATTGTTCGGCGCACACGCGCCAAGCTGCAGCGCGAAGGGAAAGATTCATTGCGAGCCTGGAGCGAATCCAAACCCACGATCAACGAAGCGCTGGATACGGTCAAGGCGCTGTACGTCGCGAAACAGACCCATTGCTCCATCTATTTTGTACACGTCACCAGCCGACTGGCCCTCGACGAAATTCGGGCGTTTCGTCGTCATTCGAATCTCGTGCACGCCGAGACCTGCCCGCAATATCTCACCCACACCATGGACTCCGACATCGGAAGCATGGGTAAGGCCAATCCCCCGCTGAAAACAGCAGACGACGTCGAAGCACTCTGGGAAGCGATCGCCGACGGCACGATCCAGGTGGTGGGCGCGGACCACGTCGCGCGCAAGAAGGCAACAAAGGAAAAGGACATCTGGCAATCGTCGCAGGGCTTTCCGGCCACGCCGACGATTCTCCAGGTCTTGCTCAGCGAGGGCTATCACAAGGGGCGGCTGAGCCTGCAACGTATCGCTCAACTTCTTTGCAAGGATCCGGCAACCATCTTTGGCATCGGCGACTTCAAGGGCGATATTGCGATCGGATATGACGCGGATCTCACGATCGTCGATCTGCAGATGGAAAAGATCATGCGGGCCCAGGATTTCGTCTCCTTCGCTGACTACAGCCTCTACGACGGCTGGTCACTCAAAGGGTGGCCCATCCTGACGATGGTGAGGGGAACGACCGTCATGCGGGACGGCGCACTTGTCGGCAGCCCCGGCCATGGCCGGTTCATCGCGCGCAAATCGACGCGTATTGACTGACAACGACGCCATGATCAAAGCAAACAACAACGCATCGCGTCGGGTGGTCGTTATTGGCGGTGGCATCGTCGGCATGCTGACCGCCTGGAACCTGATTCGCACGGGCTTCGAGGTCACGCTCCTCGAGCGGGAAGTATTCGGACTGGGTTGCTCCACCGGAAACGCCGGCAGTGTGAGCGCAGGGTCCGTCGCCCCGCTGGGCATGCCTGGGATGTGGAAACAGGTTCCCGGTTGGATGCTTGATCCGGATGGGCCTCTGCATATTCGAGGCGACCATGCCATACAAGTCTTGCCATGGCTCGTTCGTTTCCTCGCAGCGTCCAAGCCTGACAGTGTCGAGCGAATATCGCATGCCTTGAAGGCGCTCACAGCTCCTTCGATTCAGATTTATCAGGACGTCGTCGATCAGATCGGCGCGCGATCTCTCCTTCAGGTGACCGGTCAGCTCCAGGTCTACTCGAGCGAGGAAGCACGCCAGAAGGATGCGGCAGGCTGGTCCTTGCGCCGCGCACGCGGCGTGACCGTCCAGGAAGTGTCCCGAGGCGAAATCAGAGATCTCGAGCCAGCGATCGCACCTGCCTTTACGCATGGCATCTATCTTCCCAACGAGGGAATGATCATTAATCCGTCGCGACTCATCAGAGAACTCGGAGCCTCGATTCAGAAGAACGGCGGGGTCATCAAAGAGGTCGCGGTGCGCGGCTTTGAAATCGATGCAAGCAAGAACGTACGAATCCTTGCCGGCAATGAAACGATCGATGCCGATCACATCGTGGTGGCCGCGGGAGCTTGGTCTCTTCCCTTCGCCTCACAGTTGGGCGACATCGTGCCACTGGAGTCCCAACGCGGCTATCACGTCATGTTTTCCGATTCAGGCGTGGAGATCAAGCGCCCGGTGGTTGCTTCGGAGACAAAGTGCTTTGCCACACCCATGGAGCAAGGCCTTCGCGTCGCTGGAACGGTGGAGTTCGGAAGCCTGACGGCCCCGACCAACTCGCGTCGCGTGGAGGCGCTCCTCAGGCATAGCAAAGCCCTGTTTCCTAGCCTGCGTGCGGCAAAATACAGCGAGTGGATGGGAAATCGCCCATGCCTGCCTGACTCACTTCCGGTTATTGGGCGCTCATCCAACTATCCCTCGGTCTACTTTGCGTTCGGCCATGGGCACCTGGGAATGACGTGTGCGCCGATGACTTCAAAGGTAATTACCGATCTTATTGCCGGCAAGACACCGGCGATCGATATTCAAGCCTATCGGGCTGACCGGTTCTAAGTGAGATCCAGGAGCAATCCTGGATCCGCAGACCGCTCTCTCGAGGGCGGCTACTCGGAACGCAGTTGCCAGACAACAGCTGACAACGGCAGTCGTTCACGAGGAGGGCGAACGATGCCTGGCCAGCCGAGAGTCACCAGTGACTGGGCTGTCCAATTCCGCGGTGCACCGATCACTTGCGTGACTGCGTCACTGCAGAACAGCGGGGCGCACATGATGCAGGCACCAAGACCTTCCGCGTGCGCGGCCACGAGAAGGTTTTGAGTGGCCATTGCAGTGCTTTGAACGCTCATCTGATACTCGGCCGCCTGGCGCTTGGCGTCCGGATACGCGTCCATGTCCTCCATGGTGACGAACGAAAACACCAGCACGGGTGCCTCGCAAATTCGACTTCTGGATCGCGCGACATCGGCCTCGACATCGCCGTGGGTGTCGCCATCGGCGAGCCTGTCCGCGCGCAGTTTCGCTCCCATGGCTTCTGCAATTCGCTGTTTGGGGCTCGCTTCAGTGACCACCACGAAGCGCCAGGGTTGCCGGTTGTGAGCGGAGGGCGCCGCGACGGCGGCACGAAACAGACGATCCAGGACGTTGTCCTCGACGGCGTCGGGTGCATATCTCCGCACGGACTGCCTTGTTTGGGCAAAGACGTGGTGGTCTGCAACGGGGACCGACTCGACGGTCTCACGTTGCCACGGGGTCAAGACTCCGAGCGGTTTCAAGTCGGAAATGGCAGCAAGATGATTCACAGAAGCCGATCATCGCAGTGCTCCCTGTCGCCCGTACGCAGGGGCATCAATACTCGATATACTTTGATCTTATTGCGATACCGTCAAGGCGTCAACGATGCCTGAAGCCGCATACTAGACACCAAATTTCAGCCGAATGGAGATGTATGGCAGCCCGCCCTGGCGAAGACCGCACAGCCGCCCCCCTCGAAACCGAAGATTCCACAGGTGATGCCGCGAACGAGGAGAGAACCTCGGGAAAGGCTGAAAGCGGCCTTTTTGTCGGATCCGTTGAAAAGGCGTTCGAGGTCTTGCGCATTCTCGGCACCTCGCCAATTCCCATGGGCCTGTCCGAAGTGGTCAAGGTGACGGCGATGGGGAAGAGCTCGGCTCAGCGCTTCCTGCATACGCTCACGGCGCTCGGATATGTGAACCAGGACAAGGAGACCAAGGCCTATTCGATCTCCGCACAGATTCTGGATTTGGCGCAGTCGTACCTCGGAGCCGAAGGCTTGCGGGAGAAGGCGTCGCACTTCCTGCGAGCTGCCAACCTTCAGACTGAAGAGACGATCAATCTCACGCTCCTCGATCGGTTGAGTGTCGTGTACCTGATGCGCTATCCAGGCTTCCATCAGATCAGCGTGGACCTGTCCATAGGCTCGAAGTTGCCGGCCTTCTGTACCGCGCCCGGTCGTACGATCCTGGCGTACATGGAGGAGGTCGAATCGAATTGGATCCTCGAGAAGTCCGACATCAAGGCCTATACGCCCTACACCATCACTGACAAGCAGAAGATCGTTGGCACCTTCAAGCAGATCAGGCGCAACGGCTACTTCATCAGCAATCAGGAGGCTTTCGTTGGCGATATCTCGGTCGCTGCACCCGTCTTCAATTGGGCCGGACGCATTCTTGCAGCAGTGAACATCGCGGTCCCGACGTCGAGGTGGAGCGTGAAAGAAGTGGCAGCCAAACTCATGCCGATCGCGGTGAGAACCGCCTCCGAGATTTCCGCCGCGCTGGGTCACCCTTCGAGCAAAGCGCTGTCCAAAGGATAGCGGCGGCAGAGGGGCCGGCGCCGCTTGCGTAAGTCAGAGGTTCTCTATACGATACAAAAATATCGCAATGCCGGTGCCATTGCGTTCAACAACTTTTCGTAAGGAGCCGTCGTGGGAAGTTATGGAACGGTGCGTTCGCTCGCGGAACTCAGCCGCGGCCCCCAGGCAGCCTCGGAGCATGAGCTGCGCGTACAGCTGGCGGGGACCTATCGGCTCTTCGCATATCTGGGCTGGGACTACCTCATCTTTGGACATATCACGGTCGCGGTTCCCGGACCAGATAAGCACTTCCTGATCAACCCATTCGGCCTCAGATTCGATGAGGTCACTGCGTCGAACCTCGTGAAGATCGACGTGGACGCGAACATCGTCGAACCCAGCAAGTACCCGGTGAACCCGGCTGGATTCTTTATCCACGGCGCGATTCACCAAGCCCGCGAAGACGCTGTTTGCGTGATGCACACGCACACTACCGCGGGCATGGCCATGGCGGCGTCAGACACGGAAATCCTGCCCGTGGATTTCGCGGGTTCCGCTGCGCACGGGCGCGTGAGCTACCACGACTTCGCCGGGGTTCATGCGGATGCATCGGACTGCGCCGCACTGGTCGAAAGTCTTGGCGATCGAAACTATCTGCTCCTGCGTAATCACGGCCTGCTGACGTGCGGTACTTCGATTGCGCGGGCGTTCCAGCGCCTCTATTGGTTTGAAACTGCGTGCCGCGTGCAGACCAGTGCGCTCGCGATGAACGTCCCCATCCGAAAAGTGTCTGCCGATGTGGCCGCAAAACATGCCCAGGTGCTGGATGGCGATGATGGCGAACTCACGCTGGCTGCCATGCTGCGGCTGATGGAAAAAATCGATCCCTCGTTCAAGGACTAGGCGCGCAGCGCCTTGGCCGGGCTGGGGGCTCGATCAAGGCCGATCGTCACCGGATAGCGCAACACCTGCAAACCCACGTGGGCGTCCAGTCAGGAGCGCACGCGTAGGATGTGAGCCCACCCCAGAAAGCGCTTCCATGTCCGGTACCCAGATACTCGTTTCCTTGGCCCTCTGTGCCTTGGTCGTCATGATCGTCATGGCGGTCCGCGAGGGCCGCCGCGCTCCGACCGCCAGGCCGGACCGCAAGCCTTGAGACCCAGCGCGATCGAGGCCGGCAACGCCGGGGCCCGGCTGAACGACAATGTGTCGATGCGATTCCTGATTTTCATCCTGGTGGGCATGGCGCTGCTCGCCTCCATACTCTGGCTCGGCGACAAGATCACGCTGCAAGGCGAGCGCACCGTCTACACCGTCGACTGCCAGCAGGGCAGCTGGCAGGGGCAGCGTTGCAATGGGCGCATGGTCGCCGCGCACCGGGTGCGCTTTCGCATCCTCAAGGCGCACCGCGAAGTGCTGGTCTGGAACGCCGGCGGTTCGGAGACCTCGGGCAAGTTCACGGACTGCGAGATCAAGGACGGCCGCAACTGGAAGTGCCAGCTCCGTCCCGATGCGCCCTCGACGGTCACGCACCAGATGGTCCACGGCCAGCCGATCCCCGATCCGGCCAGCGGGAAACCCCTCCACACCGTCGCCAAGTGGCACTGGTGGCTGTTGCGTTGGGGGCTGTCGCTCGGCCACGAAGCCGGCCCTTGAATCGTGCCGGGGCTCGGATTCAGCCCTTCATTCAGGCCATGGCCACCTTGCGCTTGCGCGCCGGCGCAGCCTCCGGCGGCGTGATGAGCTGCGCGACGATCAACCGGACGCTGGCCTTCATCGAGGCGATCGCCTTCCTGTCGCCGGACAGGTGCCGCAGCAGGGCCTGCTGGAACACGCCGTCGAACATGGCGTAGGCGAGGTGGCTGGGAGCGCCCACGGGCGCGCCGGCGAGTTCCGCGAGGCGCAGCATCACGCGCCAGATCATCTTCTCCAGGCTCTTGTCGATCGCCGCCACGTCGGCGCGGAAGGCCTCCTCGAACAGCGACTGCGAGCGCAGGTCGTACCAGAGGCGATGCATCGAGGATTCGGTGCGCAGCGTGTCGCCGAGCGCGTCGGCGAAGCCTTCGAGCAGTTCGTCGAAGCGGGTCGCGGTGGCCGTCACCTCGTCGTAGCGCGTCACACAGCGCGCCTTGTACTGCCGCACGCTGCACAGAATCAGGTCGATCTTGTCGGTGAAGTAGTAGTGCAGCACGCCATGCGAGAACGCCGAGTTCTGCGCGATCTCGCGCAGGCTGGTGCGCGCGTAGCCCAGTTCGCCCAGGGTCTGCAGCGCGGCTTCGCCGAGCTCGGTGCGGCGCTCGGCGAACTTGTCATCCGGCTTGCGTAGGGTCTTGTCCATGCCGAGATTGTAGAGAGCCGGAGCACGGCTTGCCTAGGGCGCCGAGCGCGCCGGATTCGTGCGCTTGACGGTTGCCCAGTATTTTCTTGACAGTCGTCAAGACGACTCCTACGATCCATTCGCGCTCCTTGACGGGCGTCCAAAAATCACAGGAGACAGACATGACGAAGTTCGATCTGACCGGCCGCAGGGCCCTGGTCACGGGGGGCGCACGCGGCCTCGGCGAAGGCATGGCCCAGGCGCTGGCGGCAGCCGGTGCATCGGTGATGATCGGCGACGTGCTCACGTCGATCGGCCGCGACACGGCCGGCAAGCTCTCGGCCGGTGGCGCGAAAGCCGGCTTCGTGAAGCTCGACGTGACGCTGGAAGACGACTGGCTCGCCGCCGTCAAGGCCACCGTCGAGACGCTCGGCGGATTCGACATCCTGATCAACAACGCCGGCATCGAGGTCACCGCGCTGGTGGCCGACATCGACCCCGCCACGCTGCGCAGCATGCTCGACGTGAACATCGTCGGCACGGCGCTCGGCCTGAAGCACGCATTCCGCGCCATGCGCCCGGGCGGCAGCGCGGGCAAGGGCGGTGCGGTGGTCAACATCTCGTCGGTCGCGGCCACCATCGCCTTCCCCGCGATCGCCGGCTACTCGGCCACCAAGTCGGCCGTCGACCGCCTCACGCGCGTGGCCGCGATGGAGGCTGGCAAGCTCGGCTACGGCGTGCGCGTGAACTGCATCTACCCGGGGCTGGTGCCCACCGAGATGGGCATGAAGCTGGCCGCCGACGTGGTCGCCGCCGGCCTGTTCCCGTCGCCCGAAGCGGCGGTCGGCGCGATCGTCGAGCAGACGCCCGCGGGCCGGCTCGGCGAGGTCGCCGACATGGCCGACGCGGTCGTGTTCCTGTGCTCGGACGCGGCGCGCTTCATCACCGGCGCGGGCCTGCCGGTGGACGGCGGCATGGGCATGTGACAAGCGGCAGCACGCACCAACGAACAAGGACGAGACGATCATGAGCAACACGAAGAAGCCCGTCGTGGTCTACGGCGCCTCCGGCTACACCGGCCGGCTGGTCTGCGAGTACCTGCGCGAGTACAACATTCCCTTCATCGCTGCGGGCCGCAGCGCGGACAAGCTGAATGCGGCGATGAAATCGAACGTCGCCGGCATCGAGACCGCGAGCTACGAAGTGATCGAGGTGCCGCACACCGTCGAAGCGCTGACCGAGCTGTTCCGCGGCGCGTCGGTGGTGCTGAACACCGTCGGCCCGTTCGCCCGATTCGGGCCCGAAGTCGTTGCCGCCTGCCTGGCGTCCAAGTGCCACTACACCGACACCACCGGCGAGCAGGACTGGCTCATCACGCTCGACGAGCAGTTCGGTGCCAAGTTCGCCGAAGCCGGCCTCTTGCTGTCGCCGGGCCTCGCGCAGATGTACACCACCGGCGAGATCGCCGCGCAGCTGTGCCTGGAGACGCCGGGCCTGGACACGCTGGACATCGCCGTGTTCTGGGGCGGCAGCCCGACCATCGCCTCGACGCAGACCATCCTCGTCAACGCGGCGACCTCGAAGGCCTTCTACCTCGAACAGAATCGCTACGTCGAATGGCAGCCCGATGCCGGCCTCTACAGCCTGTCGATCCCGGGCCAGCATGAAGCCGCATTGGCGCTGCCGTGGGGTGGCACCTCGCACCCCGTGTGGTTCAAGAAGGATCCGCGCGTGGCCAACGTCAAGGTGCTGGGCGGTGTGTTCAACAAGCCGCTGATGCTGGGTGTGCCGCAGATCGTCGCCGCCGCGCTGAAGGCCACCGAAGGCATGAACCCCGACGACCGCTACGCCGCACTGGCGCAGACCGCGGCCGGCGTGATGAACACGATGCCGCCGCGCGAGAACCCGCGCATCAACAAGTCGGTGGATTCGGTGCATGCATCGGGCCCGCTGGCGCGCGCGCACTGCGTGATCTTCGGCAACTGCAATTACAAGCAGACCGGACTGCTGCAGGCCTTCGCCGCTGCGGCGCTGCTGCAGCAGGCGCCAAGACGCGTCGGCTTCGCCTCGGGTTGCCAGGCCTTCGGCCATCACGAGTTGCTGGGCGCGCTGCGCGGCTTCGGCCTGGTGCAGGCGCCGGTGCTGAGCGTGCACCACTGACCGGAGCCCGCGCATGCGCCTGATCGACTACCTCGACAAGGGAGCCATGCTCGGCGAGGACGCACCCTGCCTGACGATGGGCGCCACGGACCATTCGTACGGCGAGGTGCAGCGCATCAGCCACCGTGTCGCGCGCGCATTGCAGCGCGCGGGCATCGCGCCGGGCGACAAGGTGGCCGTGCTCTCGAGCAACGATGCGTTGGCCTTCGCCTGCGTATTCGGCATCTCGCGCGCGGGCGCGGTGTGGTGCCCGGTGAATCCGCGCAATGAAGCCTCCGAGAACCGCTTCGTGCTCGACGCGTTCGACTGCAGCTGCCTGATCTTCCACAGCGCCTATGCGCCGATGGTCGAGCAGATGCGCGCGAACCTGCCGAAGGTGCGGGTGTTCGTCTGCCTCGATGCGGTGCAGCCCTTCGCGCCGTCCTGGGCGCAATGGGTCGAGGGCGTGGGCGCCGCGCCGCTGGAGATCGCCACGGTCGACGATCTGGCGATGATCGCCGGCACCGGCGGCACCACCGGCCAGCCCAAGGGCGTGATGCTGTCGGGCCGCAACCTGGAGACGATGTCGGCGCTGACCCTGATGGGCTATCCCTTCGACGGCCGCCCGGTCTATCTCGCGCTCGCGCCGCTGACGCATGCGGCCGGCGTGCTGTGCCTGCCGGTGATGGCGCTCGGCGGCCGCGTGGTGATCATGCCGAAGGCCGATCTGGGCGAGTTCCTTGCGCTCGTCGAACGGCACCGCGTCACCCACACCTTCCTGCCGCCGACGCTGATCTACATGCTGCTGCAGCACGAGAAGCTGGCGGCGACCCGGCTCGATTCGCTGCAATGCTTCTGGTATGGCGCGGCGCCGATCTCGGCCGCGCGGCTGGAGGAGGCGCTTTCGAAGATCGGCCCGGTGATGGCGCAACTCTTCGGCCAGACCGAGGCGCCGATGATGATTTCGACGATGGCGCCGAAGGAACACTTTCACGCCGACGGTTCGGTGGCGCGCGAGCGCCTCTCGTCGGCCGGCCGTCCGGGTCCGCTGGTGCAGGTCGCCGCGATGGATGGCGAAGGCCGGCTGCTGCCGGTCGGCGAGACCGGCGAGATCGTGATCCGCAGTTCGCTCGTGATGAGCGGCTACTACAAGGACGCGAAAGCGACCGAGGAAGTCGGCCGCTTCGGCTGGCACCACACCGGCGACATCGGCCGGCTCGATGCCGACGGCTTCCTCTACATCGTCGATCGCGCCAAGGACATGATCATCACGGGCGGCTTCAACGTCTATTCGGTGGAGGTCGAGCAGGCGCTGATGCAGCACCCCGACGTGCAGGACAGCGCGGTCATCGGCCTGCCCGACGACAAGTGGGGCGAGAAGGTGGTCGCGGTGCTGCAACTGCATGCGGGCCGCAGCGTGCAGCCCGATGAGATCGTTGCCTTCGTGAAGGCGCGCATCGGCAGCGTCAAGGCGCCGAAGCGGGTGGAGATCTGGCCCGACCTGCCGCGCTCCAAGGTCGGCAAGGTGATGAAGAAGGACATTCGCGCCGAGATGCTGGCCCGGCAGGCCGGCCGGGCGCATTGAGGAACCCATGGCAAACAAGGACAAGGCATTCATTGCAGGCGTCGGGATGATTCCCTTCGTGAAGCCCGGCGCCAACGAACCGTACCCCGCCATGGCCGCGAAGGCCGGCCAACTCGCGCTGGCCGACGCGGGCATCGGCTTCGACGCGATCGAGCAGGCCTACGTCGGCTATGTCTACGGCGATTCGACCAGCGGCCAGAAGGCGGTCTACGCATTGGGCATGACCGGCATTCCGATCTTCAACGTCAACAACAACTGCTCGACCGGCTCCACTGCGCTGTTCCTCGCGCGCCAGGCCATCGAGAGCGGCGCCGCGGACTGCGTGCTCGCGCTCGGCTTCGAGCAGATGAACCCCGGCGCACTCGGCACGGTGTTCAACGACCGGCCGAGCCCGTTCGAGGATTTCGACCGCGAGGCCGCTGAACTGGTCGACATGCCCGAGCTGCCGCTCGCGCTGCGCTACTTCGGCGGCGCTGGCCAGAGCCACATGCGCAAGTACGGCACGCCGCTCGAAGCCTTTGCCAAGGTGCGCGCCAAGGCCAGCCGCCATGCGGCGCGAAATCCACTCGCGCTGCTGCGAAAGGAACTCACGGTCGACGACGTGATGAACGCGCCGATGCTCTGGCCCGGCGTGCTCACGCGGCTGATGGCCTGCCCACCGACTTGCGGCGCCGCGGCTGCTGTGCTGGTGTCGAAAGCGTTCGCCGCGCGCCATGGACTGCGCGCCGGTGTCTTCATCGCGGCTCAATCGATGACCACCGACAAGCCCGATTCCTTCGACAGCCGCGACATGATGCAACTCGTCGGCTACGGGATGAGCCAGGCCGCGGCGCGCAGCGTCTACGCGCAGGCCGGCATCGGCCCGCAGGATCTCGACGTGGTCGAACTGCACGACTGCTTCGCGCAGAACGAGCTGATCACCTACGAGGCCCTCGGCCTGTGCGCGGAAGGCGAGGCCGCCGCATTCATCGACGCGGGCGACAACACTTATGGCGGCAAGGTCGTCACCAACCCGTCGGGCGGTCTGCTGTCGAAGGGCCATCCGCTCGGCGCCACCGGCCTCGCGCAGTGCTACGAGCTGACGCACCAGCTGCGCGGCACGGCCGAGCAGCGCCAGGTGCCGAACGCGCGCAACGCGCTGCAGCACAACCTTGGGCTGGGCGGCGCCTGCGTCGTGACGCTGTACCAGGGCCGTTGAAGAAGCTGCGGGCGGCGCGCCGCCCGGAGTCAGACGCGCTCGAAGATCGCGGCGATGCCCTGGCCGCCGCCAATGCACATCGTGACCAGCGCGTAGCGCCCGCCGGTGCGGTGCAGCTCGGCGATCGCCTTGGTCGTGATGATCGCGCCGGTCGCGCCCACCGGGTGACCGAGCGAGATGCCCGAGCCGTTGGGGTTCACCTTGGCCGGATCGAAGCCCAGTTCCTGGATGACCGCGCAGGCCTGCGCGGCAAAGGCCTCGTTCGACTCGATGACGTCCAGATCGCCGACCTTCAGGCCGGTGCGCTCCAGCACCTTGCGCGTGGCCGGCACCGGGCCGATGCCCATGTACGCCGGCTCGACGCCCGCATGCGCGTAGCCCACGAGACGCGCCAGCGGCTTGAGCCCGAGCGCTTTCACGCGCGCGCCCTCGGCCAGCACCACGGCGGCCGCGCCGTCGTTGATGCCCGAGGCATTGCCGGCGGTGACCAGGCCGTCCTTCTTGAACGCGGGCTTCATCTTCGCGAGCGTCTCGACCGTGGTGTCGGCGCGCACGTGCTCGTCGGTGTCGAACACGACGACGCCCTTGCGCGTCTTCACCTCGACCGGGACGATCTGTGCCTTGAAGCGGCCGGCGGCGATGGCGGCCGCGGCGCGCTGGTGGCTCGTGGCCGCGAGCGCGTCCTGCTGGTCGCGCGTGATGCCGTAGCGTGCCGCGACGTTCTCCGCCGTGATGCCCATGTGCATCTTCTCCCACGGGTCGTGCAGGATGCCGAGCATGTAGTCGACCAGCACCGCGTCGCCCATGCGCGCGCCATAGCGTGCCGAGGTATCGAAGTAGGGGCCGCGGCTCATCGATTCGGAGCCGCCGCCGATGGCGATGTCGCAGTCGCCGAGCGCAATCGCCTGCGCGGCCGACACGATCGCCTGCAGGCCCGAGCCGCACAGGCGGTTGACGTTGAAGGCCGGCGTCTCGATCGGGCAGCCGGCATCGATCGCGGCGACGCGGCTGAGGTAGGCGTCCTTGACGTCGGTCGGGATCACGTTGCCCATCACCACGTGGCCGATCGCATCCGGCGCGACGCCGCTGCGTTCGATGGCGGCCTTGACGGCGGTGGTGGCCAGCTGTGTGTTGGGCACGTCCTTGAGCGCGCCGCCGAAGGTGCCGATGGCGGTGCGGGCGGTGCCGACCACGAAGATGTCGCGTGAGGTCATGGGGAGTCCTTTCAACGCGGGAATTTTAACGGGCCCCATCCGGTGCCAGCTCAGCGGCGCATGTCGATGACGGTGCGTCCGCGAAGCCGGCCCTCCAGCATGCGGTCCAGGTGCTCGGGCAACTCGTTCATGCCGATGACGCCGGCAATCTCGGCCAGACGGGCAGGGCGGTATTCGCTGGCGATCTTGTTCCAGACTTCCTCGCGCAGCGGCATCGGCGAGTTGGCATTGACACCCAGCAGCCGGATGCCGCGAAGGATGAAAGGAAGCACCGTCGTGGCCAGTTCGGCGCCGCCGGCGTTGCCGAAGGCGGCGATCACGCCACCCGGCTGCATCGTGCGGGTCAGCCAGGCCAGCGTGGCGCCTCCCACGGAATCCACGGCGCCGGCCCACCGGGCCTTTTCCAGCGGCTTGGGCTTGTCCTCCGGCGCAACGCGACCGATGACTTCGCTGGCGCCCAGGCTCTCGAGATACGGCGCCTCGGCGATCTTGCCGCTCATCGCGGTCACCTGATAGCCGCGCCGCGCCAGCATGTCGATCGCCACGCTGGCCACGCCGCCCGTCGCGCCGTCGACCAGCACCGGACCTTGCCCGGGTGCGAGCCCGTTGAGCTCCATCAGGTGCAGCGACAGACCCGCGGTGTAGCCGGCTGCGCCCAGCGCGGCGGCATCGAAGAGACTCAGTCCGTCGGGGATGCGCATCACCCAGTCGCCCGGCACCCGGGCGACCTGCGAATGACCGCCGTCATGGTCGACGCCGATGCCGAAGCCATGGACGACGACTTCGTCGCCGGCCCTGAAGCGCGGATCGGCCGATTCGCGCACGGTGCCCGCCAGATCGATGCCGCCGATCCGGGGCCACGCGCGGATGATGGCGTTGAGGCCTTTCGAGGCGAGGGCATCCTTGTAGTTGATGCTGGAGAAGGCGACGTCGATGACGACATTGCCGGGGCTGAGATCGTCGACGGACAGCTCGGCAAACTGGCGAATCGGTGCGCTGTCACCCGCCAGCAGGCGAAAGGCTTTGAACGTGTGCATGGACTCATTCCGGCTTGATGCCCGCGCTCGTGACGACCTGGGTCCACTTCGCGGTTTCTTGCCGGATGTGTGCAGCGAATTCCGCCGGTGTGCTGCCGACCGGTTCGATGCCTTGCTGCAGCAGGACCTCGCGGATCTTCGGGGTCTGCAACACCTTCTGGATCTCCTTGTTGAGCCGTTCGACGACGGGCGCGGGCGTGCCGTGCGGCGCGAGGATGCCCCACCACGAATAGGCCTCCATGGGGTAGCCCAGTTCCTTGAGGGTCGGCGTGTTGGGCAGCAGGCTGGAGCGTGCCGGCATCGCAATGGCCAGCGGGACCACTGCGCCCGACTTGACGTGCGCCTGCATCGGGGGCAGGTTGTCGAAGCTCACCGGCACCTGCCCGCCGATCACCGCGGTCGCGGCCTCGGCACTGCCCTTGTACGGGATGTGTTCCAGATGGCTTTTCGACTCGGCCTTGAACAGCTCGCCGGCCAGGTGGGGAATGCTGCCGTTGCCTGCCGTTGCATAGGACAGGCCGCCCGCCGTGCTCTTCGACTGCGCGATCAGATCGGCGATGCTCTTGACGGAAGACTTCGCGTTGGCAAAGACATAGACGGGCACCCTGGTCACCAGCGACACCGGCGCCAGATCCTGCTGCGCGTTGTAGGGCAGCCTGGCGAACAGCGGGACGTTGGTCGCCAGATTGGCGGTTCCCATCAGTAGGGTGTAGCCGTCGGGCGCTGCCTTCGCGACGTAGGCGGTGCCTGCCTGCGTCGATGCGCCCGGTTTGTTTTCGACGATCACCGGCTGGCCGAGCAGCTCGCCGAGCTTTTGACTCATGGCGCGCGCCGCCGTATCGGTACCGCCGCCGGCGGCGTAGGGCACGATCACCTTGATCGGCCTCGACGGATAGGCTGGTTGCGCCACCACGGCCTGGGTGGCCAGCAGCGTCAACGTCCCGAGGAGGGTCAGCAGATTTCTTGGTTGCATGGCGATGTCTCCGTTTCTTTCGAGTCAGCTCTTGATGTCGTATCCCGCCTGGCCGAAGGTGCGCCTGGCGATGTTGATCTGATGGATCTGGCTGGTGCCTTCGTAGAGCCTGAACAGCCGCACGTCGCGGTAGAAGCGCTCGATGCTGTTGTCCGCGATGAAGCCGTAGCCGCCGAGCATTTGCACGCATCGGTCCGCCACGCGGCCGCACATCTCGGACGCGAAGTACTTGCAGATGGACGCTTCCATCGTGACGTCGATGCCTTCGTCGCGCTTGCGCGCGGTCTCGAGCACCAGCGCACGCGCGGCGTGAATCTCGGTCTGGCAGTCCGCGATCATGGCCTGCACCAGCTGGAAGGCGCCCACGGGCTGACCGAACTGCGTGCGGTTCGCGGTGTGCTGCACGATGTCGTCCAGCATGCGGATGGCCGGGCCGATGCACAGCGCCGCGAGATGAATGCGCTGCTTGTTGAGCACCTTCATGGCGATCTTGAATCCCCGGCCTTCTTCGCCGCCGATGAGGTTCGCCGAGGGTACGCGGCAGTTGTCGAAGTGCACCTCCGACACCGGCGAGCCGGCCTGTCCCATCTTGGCGTAAGGCGTGCCGGTGCTCAGGCCCGGCGTATCGCGTTCAACCAGGAATGCGGAGACGCCGGCCGCGCCCGGATTGGCCGGGTCGGTGCGGGCCATCACGGTGAACAGGCCGGCGATGGGTGCGTTCGTGATGAAGCATTTGCTGCCATTGAGCACATAGCTGTCGCCGCTGCGGACGGCTGTCGTTTTGAGTGCTGCCGCATCCGAGCCCGCTTCGGGTTCGGTGAGCGCAAAGCAACCGGTGAGGCGGCCGCTCGCCATGTCGGGCAGGTAGCGCTGCTTCTGCGCATCGGAGCCTTCGATCACCAAGGCTTCCGAACCGATGCCGGTGTTGGTGCCGATACGGGCGCGAAAGGCCACCGAGCATTGGGACAATTCGATCGCCGCGAGCACCAGCTCCTCGGTGGTCATGCCGGCGCCGCCGTAGGCTTCCGGAATCGAGTAGCCGAACAGGCCGCCTGCAGCCATCTCGGCCACCACGTCGGCCGGCACTTCGTCGAGGCGGGCCACCTCGGCCTCGCGGGGTACCAGACGGTTGCGAACGAAGTCGCGCAGCTTGCCGAGAAATATCTCGAAGCCCTGAGGATCTCGAATCACTTTGTCTCCTGCTTGCTCTTCCGCGCCGAGCGCACGGGTTGGAAGAACTATAAGGAGGAACCGTCGATATCGAGGCTTGTGTTTCGCTATATTAAACTCCAAGCGAACCCGTTGATCCGATAATCCAGGCGGCAACTTGCTGCTGTTCCGTGTCCCGATCAACTGCGCATGAACACATCGCCACCCCAACCCCCACGCCACCAGATGTTCGCCACCAGTCTGGCCAACGGGCTGTTGATTCTCAAGAGCTTCAAGGTGGGGGAACCTGCGCTGGCCAATCGCGAATTCGTCGAGCGCACCGGGCTGTCCAAGGCCACGGTCTCGCGTCTGACCTATACGCTGGGCGAACTGGGGTTTCTGAGGTACGACGCCGAGCAGCGGCGCTACCGCCTCGGCTCGGCGACGCTGGCGGCGGGCTATCCGCTGCTGGCGAGCCTGACCATCCGGCAGGTGGCGCGCCCCTTCATGAAGGCGCTGGCCGACCACGCGCGCGGCTCGGTGTCGCTGGGCATGCGCGACCGCTCCCATATGGTGTACATCGAGACATGCCGCGGCCATGAGGCGATTGCCTTTCGCCCCGACATCGGCGGTTCGCTGCCGCTGCTGACCACGGCCATGGGGCGGGCCTGGCTGGGCGGCACCAGCGATGAACTGCGCCGTCAGGCACTCCAGCAGATTCAGGCCGAAGACCCGGGCGCATGGAAGAAGCACCGCGGTGCCGTCCAGGCGTCGCTGCGCAGTCTCGAGGCGACCGGCGCCTGCGTCGCGCGCGGCGACTGGCAGCAGGATGTTCACGCGGTCGCGGTGCCGATGCAACGCGTCGTCGACGGCGAGACACTGGTCTTCAATTGCGGCGTGCCCGCGGTGCTGCTGGGCCGCCGCACGCTCGAGACCGATGTCGGTCCGAGGCTCGTGCGCATGGTTCGCGACGTGGAGCGCGCCTACCTGGCGCAGCAGCGCACCGCGTACTGAAACCGACTTCCATGGCCATGCGTCCCCGCGGGATTCCGCAAGACAAGCAGTTCGCCGGCACCCTTGCCAAGGGCCTCGAACTTCTGCTGTGCTTCAAGCCCGACGAGCCGTTGCTGGGCAACAAGGAATTCGTCGCCCGAACGGGGCTCGACAAAGCCACCGTTTCACGTCTGACCTACACGCTGGTCCAGTTGGGCTATCTGCGCCACGACACGCGACTGGGCAAATACCGCCTCGGTGCGCCGGTCCTGTCGATGGCCTATCCGTTGCTGGCCAGCATGAACCTGCGCCAGATCGCGCGGCCGTTGATGAACGAGCTGGCCGACGAAGTGCGAGGCACCGTGAGCGTCGGCATTCGCGATCGCGCCGAGATGGTCTTGATGGACACCTGCCGGTCGGAGGACGGCGATGCGCCGCTGATCGATATCGGGGCGTCGATGCCTTTGCTCGCGACCGCCATCGGCCACGCGTGGCTGGCCCGCGCCGAACCGAAGGAACGGGAGGCAGCGCTCAACCAGATCAAGGTGCGCTATCCGCAGCAGTTCGCCGACCATGCGCAGCGCCTGCCGCAGGCGCTGCGTGATTTCGCATCGCGTGGCTACAGCACGAACCCGGGCTACTATCGCCGCGATCGGCTCGCGGTCGCGGTGCCGGTGGCCACGGCGGTGAACTCCGAGATCGTGGTGTTCAATTGCACGGTGCCTGCTTCTCAGGCGCCGGCACGGGAAGTCAGGCAGCGCGTGGGCTTGCGGCTCGTCACGCTGGTGCGCAGCGTGGAAGTGGCGCTGGGTCTGCGCTAGGCGCCCGGCTTGGCAGCTGCGCGCGCGGCGAAGAACCGGCGGCGCAATTCCCTGGATTCCGGGCTGTCCACCAACACCTGGATCTTGGCCCTCTCCAGCATCAGCGCATCCTCGAAGGGCATCGTCAGCGAGGCCTCGAGACATTCGAGGCATGCCAGAGGCGCAGGGAGGCTGGGACAGGTTTGCGCGATGCGCGCCCGCTGCGCCTCGAAGTACGCCGGGGCATCGCCGTCGAAGCGCACTTGACGCGCCGAAGTCACGGGGAGCGACCCGGGGCCTTCATCGGCCGCGGTGCGCGCCAGTGACAGCGCTGCGTCCAGCAGATCGCCGGACGCCACCGCGTCGAGCAAGCCGCATGCGCGCGCCTTGTCAGCGTCGATCGCATCGCCCGACACGATCAGGTCCAAGGCCGTCTCGATGCCGACGAGGCGCGGCAGACGCTGCGTTCCGCCGCCGCCGGGAAGGATGCCCAGCTTGACTTCCGGCAGCGCCAGTCGCGTGCCTGTCGCCGCGATGCGGTAGTGGCAGCTCATCGCCAATTCCAGGCCGCCGCCGAGCGCGTTGCCGTGGATGGCCGCTATCACCGGCTTGCCGGCGGCTTCGATCAGGCGGTTGATGTCTCGCAGCATCGGCTGCGTGGTTGCTTTCGGTGTGCCGAACTGGCGGATGTCCGCGCCGCCGCAGAACATCCTGCCGGCGCCGGTCAGCACGATGGCGCGCACTTGCGGGTCCGCCAGGGCTTCTCGCAGATGGGTGTGCAGCGATTGCCGCACTTCGTGCCCCAGGCCGTTGACGGGCGGATTCAGCAGCTGGATCTCGGCGACATCGGCGTGGCGCCGGTAGGTGGTGATGGGTGGGTTCGTCATTCCTGGGGCAGGGCAGGTCCAATATCGACAGGGAGTGAAGAATCAGATGACGCGCGCGTCCTTGAGCCGCTGCAATTCGGCGCCGTCCAGCCCCAGGGCCGCGAAGACTTCGCCGTTGTGCTCTCCGACACCCGGACCCGAACGCGGCACGGGACTGGGACTGCCGGAAAAGCGCGGCACGACGCAGGGCGCCGGCACGCTGCCGAGGTCCGGATCGGGCAGGCGGATGATCGCTTCCCGCGCCTGGAAATGCGGGTCGGCAAGAACGTCGTCGATGCCATAGACCTTGCTGAAGGGAACCTCGTGGCGGCTCAGCGCCGCGGCAAGCGATTCGAAGGATTGCGCCGCGCACCAGGATGCGATGATGCCGTCCAGCGCGTCGAGGTGGCGCAGCCGATCGGGGTTGGTGGTGAAGCGCGGATCGTCGAGCAGTTCGGGCCGCCCCATGGCCTCGCAGATCCGGCGAAAAATGGACTCGGAAGAGCCCACGACCGTGACCCAGACCTTGTCCGATGTCTTGTACATGTTCGAGGGCGCCGTGTAGGTGGCGCGGGTGCCTGCACGCTGCCGCACCTCGCCCAGCTGCTCGAACTCCACCGCCAGCGGCTCCAGCAGACGCAGCATGGCTTCCGTGGCCGACAGGTCGATCTCGCGACCGGGCAGGTCCGGGCGCCGGCCGCGCTCGGCCATCGCGGAGGCAATGGAAAAGGCGCCGAACAGTCCGGCAACCACGTCGCCGAGCGGATAGTTCATGTGCTGTGGGCTGCCGTCTGCCTCGCCCGTCAGGTGGGCGAATCCGCTCATCGCCTCGAAGATGCGTGCGAAGCCCGGGCGCTGGGCGTAGGGACCGGTCTGGCCGAATCCGGTCAGGCGCAGCACGGTCAGGCGCGGGTTGACCGCGTGCAGCGTGGCGAGATCGAGTCCCCAGCGATCCATGGTGCCGGTGCGGAAGTTCTCGACCAGCACATCGAACTGCGGCAGCAGCCGCAGGAACAGTTCCCGCCCTTCGGGCTTGCGCACATCCAGGGTGATGCCGCGTTTGCCGCGATTGGTCACCTTCCAGTAGAGCGCGTTCCCATCCTTGACCGGGGCGAGCGTTCGCAGGGAGTCGCTGCCATCGGGTAGCTCGAGCTTGACGACTTCAGCGCCCAGGTCGGCGCACAGGGTGGCCGAGAAGGGCGCGGCGATCACGGTTGCCATGTCGAGAATGCGGATGCCGGCCAGCGGCCCGGCGTTCGCGGCAGGAGTGCCAGGGGGCGGCGTGGAGGAGGTCATGGCACATCGATCCGTTGGAAGCTGAGTGCCCCGAGTTTCATGGCGCGTCGCATATGCCGCAATCCGCGTTTTGACATGTTAAACATCAACCGATGGCAGATGCATCACGAGTGCCCCGGATGGCGCTTGCAAAAGGCGGCCGGCCGCTTCGCACATGGTTCACATGGTTGACTGCGCCCGTGGTTCTTTCCAAACGCGGCACAATTCCAACTGGCAATCAGCATGCGATCGCCAGCCGGCGTGCCCGGCTGTCGCGCCGTTCGCGTGCTCTCTCCCGATGACGATGGATGGTCGCGCGTCCCCATCATGAACGGGCGGCTTCCGGCCGCCACAACGGCCCGCATGTGACTTCGATATCCAAGCTTGAATCCGCGTACTCGGCGCGGCAGAGACTCTCGAACCGGGATTCGCTGATGGCGATGCTGGGCCTGTGCTTCGTGGCCACCCTGGTGGCGCTGGACCAGACCGTGGTGAGCACCGCGCTGCCGGCCGTCGTCGCCGAACTGCACGGCTTCGATCTCTACGCCTGGGTCGCGACCTCGTACCTGCTGACCTCGGTGATCACGGTGCCGGTGGTCGGCCGCCTGGGCGATCAGTTCGGCCGCAAGCCCTTCGTGCTGACCTCGATCGTGATCTTCAGCGTGGCGTCCGCGCTGTGCGGCCTGGCCAACAGCATGGACGCGCTGGTGCTGGCGCGCGCACTGCAGGGCCTGGGCGGCGGCATGCTGGTGGGCAGCGCCTTCGCCTGCATCGTCGACCTGTTTCCCGATGCCGTCGTTCGCCTGCGCTGGCAGGTCATGATGGCGTCGGCGTTCGGCATCTCCAACACGCTGGGGCCGTCGCTGGGCGGCCTTCTCACCCAGTACCTCGGCTGGCGCTGGGTGTTCTACATCAACCTGCCGGTGGGCCTCGTCTCGCTGTATTCGGTCTGGCGCTTCCTGCCGCACTTCCGCCATGGCATCGCCGGCGCCAAGGCCCGCATCGACTGGCCCGGCGCGCTGCTGATCGCGACCGGCCTGGGCAGCATGCAGCTGCTGGTCGAGCTGGTGCCGCAGCGCGGCTTCACCGTCTCGATGATCTGTCTTCTGGCCGCGTGCGGCTTCGCCTTCGTCGCGCTCTACTGGTGGGAACGCCGCGCCGCGCATCCGCTCATTCCGCTGGAGCTGATGCGCAACCGGGCGCTCGCGAGCATGTTCCTGCTGGCGGCCGCCAGCGGCTTCATGATGTTCTCGCTGCTGGTCTACGTGCCCCTGATGTTCCAGGGCGGCTTCGACCTGTCGGCGCGCACGGCCGGGCTGCTGGTGACGCCGCTGGTGGCCTTCATCGCGGTCGCCAACATCGCCAACAGCCGCATTCTTCTGCGGTTGCCGCATTCGGCCATGATGGTCTACTTGGGCTTTGCCATGACGACCCTGTGCGGCCTGTGCATGCTGCTGGCGCGTCCGGTGTCCTCGCACGGCTACCTGCTGGCCGTCATGATGTGCGGCGGGCTCGGAATGGGGCTGATGATGCCGAACCTGACCATCTCCATGCAGCAGTCGGCGCCGAGAGAGCATGTGGGCATCGCGATCGCGCTGCTCCAGTCGCAACGCATGGTGGGCGGCATGCTCGGGACGGCGCTGACCGGCGCGGTGGTCAACTGGGCCTATCGCAGCGGGATCGGGCGTGCGCTGGAAGACAGCGCCGATGGCGCGTGGCGGCAGCAGCTGGCGGACCCGGAGGTGCTGCTCAACCACGACATGCAGATGGCCCTGTTGAGCCACCTGGCCGCGGCTGGCAGGGACGGGACGGTCCTGATCGGCATGGCGCGCGAAGCGCTGGTCAGCGCCATCCACACCGGCTTCTGGCTGACCATCGCGGTCGGTCTGTTCGGCTTGCTGGGCGTGCGCCATATGCCGAAGATCAGCTTCCGCTCGAAGTCCAGGATCCAGCCCCAGGAGGGCTTTCACGAGCTTTGACGTGCGGTCGCCGCCGACCGTCGCCGATCCCGAGGGGCCGCAGGCTAGACGACCTGCTCGGGTCCGGCGACCACCCGCCGGTACTTGCCCATCGCTTCGACTTCGATGCCCAGCCAGCGCGCCACCTGGTCCGCGTCGGTGCCGCGGCGCAGCTGGCGCAACGCGAAGGTATGACGCAAGCGGAACGATCCGCCATCGGCGACGTCCAGTCCGGCGTCCGCGAACACCTGCCTGGCTGCCAGGTACTGCGCTTCCTTGCTCCACGGCTTGCCCGTGCGTGTCGACGGAAACAGGAAATCGCCGGCGATCTTCGACTCGGCACGCACCTGCAGCCAATGCTGCAGCAGCTCGCCCGCCCACGGTGCGATCGGCGTCTCGCGCGCCGGTGAATTGCCGTTGCCCGGCACGGCGATCTTCCAGGGCCGATGCCGCGCGCGACCACCTTGCGAGGTCGGCGCCTGCAGGGTCAGGACCCGGACATCGCCCGGCGTCAGCCCGGCGCCGAGTTGCAAGGCCACCGCGACGCGGTTCCTGAGTTGCTGCCAGCTCAGGGCGGTTTGGCCGTCGCGGCGCGTGCCCGTTGCGGTCGGACGAGGGCGCGCGTCCGAAAGGAAGGTGATCAGGTGCCTGGCCTCGGAGACCGACAGAAACTCGGGCAATGGATCGGCATGTGCGGCCTCCGCATAGCGAACGTGCGGCTGCGCCGCGATCCAGTCGGCCGCGGCCGTGTTGGCGCGCGCGCCGGTCGCTGCCGCATGGTGGCGCAACACCCGGTCGATCAGCCGCAGCAGCCGCAGCGCATGGCGCGGGGAGAGCGACAGGTCTGCGCTCTTCATGCCGAAGCGCGCCTGCTGGAACGCGCGCAGATCGCCAGTATCCAGCGACGCGAGCGTCACGGTAGGCGACTGCCCCAGGCACCATGCGGTGAAGCTGCTCCACATGTCGCGATAGACCTGGATGGAGGAGGGCTGGCGCAGGGCACCGGCGTCGCGCTGGTCCGTGAGCCAGCGCTCGAACGCGGCCTGGTGGGTGCCGCTCGAGGCCTCATCGAACAGGGAAAGGGGTTGCATCTAAAAATACGCTAACGGCAAACGTGTGGGTGATGGTCGCGGCAGTGGAACATAATGAAAGGAGCTGGATAGCAGGTGTTCCTGGATTAGAAACTGGTATACCGTTAGTGTATTTGCGTTCAGCCCACATCGCCCATAGAGTATCGGAGAGTCTCCCGTGCGATCTGGACATTATTGGCATAATGACCCGAACGCAATCGTACCGTCATGATGACCGAACTGATCAACCTCGATGACCTGCCTCGCCAGAACGCCTCACAGGTCAAGAACAAGTGGGGCGATGTTGTACGCCAGGTCCATCGGACAGGCAGCGTGGCCATCACCAACCACGCCGCGGTCGAGATGGTGCTGCTCGACGCCGCCACCTACCGCCAACTGACGCAGGATCTGCTTGCGCTCAAGGCACGAGAGCAATCGGTCCTGGACGAGCTGGCCGATCGGTTCGCCGCGCGGCTGGCCGTGCTGCAACAGCCCGGCACCGTTCGCAACGTGACGGCGCTGTTCGATGCCAAGGGCAGGCTCGGCAAGCGGCCCAAGGCGGGCGCGTCGTTCTGATGAAGTCGCGGGCCGCACGCCCGTTCATCTTCGTGCTGGCTGGCGTCAACGGCGCCGGCAAGAGTTCGGTGGGCGGTGCCATGCTGGTCGAACATGGACTCGACTGGTTCAACCCCGACACCTATGCGCGCGAACTGACGGCACGGCTGGGGCTGAGCCTGGAGGAGGCCAACGGCCACGCCTGGGAGCATGGCCGTTCACAGCTCGACACCGCCATTTCCAATGGCACCAACCACGCTTTCGAAACCACGCTGGGCGCCACGACCATCCCGGCGTTGCTGGCTGCGGCCTCACGCACCCACGACGTCCTGATGTTGTATTGCGGATTGGCCTCGCCGAAGCTGCATCTGCAGCGCGTCAAATCGCGCGTCGCCAGCGGCGGCCACGACATCCCCGAGAACAAGATCCGGGAGCGCTGGGTCGCCTCGCGCCTGAATCTGATCCGACTGCTGCCGCAATTGACTCGCCTGCAGGTGTTCGACAACAGCGCCGAAGCTGCCGTTGGCGAAGACATTCCCGACCCCGTGCTGGTGCTCGAGATGGTCCATGGCCGGATGAGCCTCCCCGCAGCAAACGACGCAGCGGCCTTGCAAGCGACGCCCGCCTGGGCGCGGCCGATCGTCCAGGCGGCCATCGAGCAGCAGGCCGGCATCAACCGGCGTCGCGCTCCCGCGCCGCCAGGTGCATAAGCACCCGCGGCAGGATCTCCTGCCAGTCGCCCACCAGCCCCACGTCGGCCATCTCGAAGATCGGTGCATCGGGGTCGCTGTTCAGCGCAATGATCGACGACTCACTGGAGACGCCCGCCAGATGCTGCGGCGTGCCCGAGATACCGACCGCAACGTAGGTGCGCGGCGCCACGAACTTGCCCGACTGGCCGACCTGGCGCGCGACCGGCAACCACCCGGCATCGACGGCCGGCAAGCTGCCGCCCACGGCGGCGTCGAGCTGCGCTGCCAGCCGGCCAAGCAGATCGAAGCCTTCGGGGCCGCGCATGCCGCGTCCTCCGCTGACCACCACCCGGGCGCCGACGAGCGCGCGCTGCGCATCGCCGCTGTCGACGGGCTGCGTCGCGAAGTCCGCGGGCAGCGCGCCGTCCAGCGTGATCGAACGGAGCTCGCCCGAGACTTGCATCGTCGGCAAGGCTTTCATGCGTTCGGGCCGAAGTGCAGCAAAGCAGGGCCATGTCGCCGATCGCAGCGCCGCGACCACGCGTCCGCCGAATACCGCCTTGCGTGCGAGCACGACGTTGGCCTCGACGCTCAGAGCCTGGCAGCGGCCCAAGGACACGCCGCCGCAACGCACCGCGAGGCAGGTGGCCAGCTCCACGCCCAACGGACCAGACGGCAGCAACACCAGCGCGCGGCTCGGCGCCGCAATGCCGATCCGATCCAGCGCCTGCATCGCAGCCTCGGCCCACACCGCAGCGGATGGATCGGCGCCGAGTCCTGGATGCGTGACATCCCACCAGGTCGACAGGCCCGCGAGCGCGGGCGTCGACGCAGGGCCGACGCCACGCAATCGCATCAACTCCACGCGCCCCTGCCATGGCTCGCTCAGCATTGACCGCGCTGCTGCGATCAGGGCTTCGCGTTGCCCATCTCCGTCGCCCGCGTCCCCACCCGCGAGCAGCACGACGATGCGCAGCGACCCTGCTTCCATGTCACTCATGCGGCCTCTCCCAGGCGCGACAGGATGCCGGCCAGTTCGTCCGCCTGCTGGTCGACCGTGCCGCCAAGAAAACGGCACGCCTTCTCGCGCGCGCCAACGGTGGCGGCCTCGATCGACGCCAGCGCGACGACCCCGGACGGCGCATCGGACAGCGCGGCCTCGAAGCGCATCTTCCGCGTCGCCATCACGTTCTTGAGCAGCGGCTGCCGCAGACGGTTGTGCGAATCGTTCGTCACGCTGGCCAGCAAGGGCAGGGTGGCGTCCACGCGCTGCAAGGTCTCGCCACCCTGGCGCACGATGCGAAGGCCGGCGTCAACGCGCTGCATCGACAGCGCCAGGCTCACATGGGGCAACGCGAGCCACTGCGCGAGATGCGCCGGCACGCTGCCGTCGTCGTGATCGCCGAACTCGCGCCCGATGAGCAGCAGATCGGGCAACGCATCGATCGATGCGCGCAGCGCCGCCGCCAGCTCGGCCGTGCTCCACGGCGCAAGGGCCGCCGGATCGAGCCGCACCAGCGTGTCGATGCGAAAGCCGGCGACCTGGCGCGCCAGCGCCTCGCCGCCCACCACGATCGCGCGCAACTGCATGTCTGGCGCGGCATCGCGCAGCTTGAGCGCCACTTCCAGCGCGGCCTCGTCGAAAGGCCCCAGCACCTGATGCTGCGCCTGATGCGCGCGCAGCGCATCCGCCGTCAGCGGACGCGGCAGCGGCCATTTGGGATCGGCGATTCCCGCCAGCAGCACGAGCGTATTCATTGCATGGATTCCTTCGGCGGCCGATTCTCCGGAGCGGCCCGGCCCGGGCAAGCAGCGCCGTCCGAAAACACAATTTGGCATCCGGCCGCGCCTTCGATGCCGCGACGGGCGCGAAGGCGCGGCGAGCCCGTCGCTACAATCGCGCCCCGGGATCGGCACCGCTGATTCCTTCAACAGCGTGCAGGGGTTCGACATCGACAGGCTCTGGGCCATGGAAGTTTTCGTCCGCGTCGCCGAATGCGGCAGCTTCTCGCGCGCGGCGGACTCGCTCAACCTGGCGAATGCCACGGTCACGACCTGCGTGCGCAATCTCGAACGCCATCTCGGCGTCACGCTGATTCATCGCGACACGCGGCGCCTGCGGCTCACCGAAGAAGGCCAGCTCTACCTGCCGCGTGCGCGCGAGCTGCTGCACTCCGTGGCGCAGACCGAGGAAGAAGTCCGCACCTCGATGGGCGAGCTGCGCGGTGCGCTGCACATCGAGATGCCGATCTCGATCGGCCACGCGCTGGTGTGCCCGGCGCTGCCGACCTTCGCGCAGCGCCATCCCGCCATCTCGACCGCGATCACGCTGACGAACCAGCCGCACCACATGATCGAGCGCGCAATCGACATCGCGATCCGCATGGACTCGGTAGAAGACGCCGACCTGATCGCGCGTCCGATCTATGAAGCGCGCTACGTCGTCTGCTGCGCGCCGCGGCTGGCGGCCTCGCTGCCTGCCGACCCGGCGGCACTGGATCCGCACCGCTGTCTCGGCATCCTCGCCGAGGAACGCAGCCACGCCAATGGCTGGAAGCTCGAACGCGGCGAAGAGAAGGTCGAGATCAAGCCGCAGGGTCCCTTGCACTTCAACAGCAGCGACGCGCTGCTGATGGCCGCGCGCGCAGGTGTGGGCGCGGTGCACGTGCTCGACATCTTCGCCCACCGGTTGCTCGACGGCGGCGAGCTGGTGCGGCTCTATCCCGAATGGACCACCGCCGTGAAGACCTTCTACGCGGTGACGGCCAAGGCCCGCAGCAGTTCGGCAAAGGTGCGCGCCTTCACCGAATTCCTGGTCGAGGTGCTCGATTCGGAACGCCGGCCCAGCGCCACGCGCGCGGTCGCGGTGCGGGCGCTGGGCAAGCGCTGATCCGACCCGTCGCTGCTCAGGCGGCGGCTTGCGTCTCGGCCTTCAAGGCCTCGCGGGCGGCAAGACGTCCGAAGACCGCCGCCTTGCCGAGCGCCGAGCCGGTCATGTAGGCGCCGCCGTGAAAGCCGCCGACGACTTCGCCCGCGGCCAGCAAGCCGGCGATGGGGTCGCCGAAGACGTCGATCACCCGCATGCCCGCATCGATGCGCAATCCGCAGTAGGTGCCGAAGACGGCCGCCGTCGACGGATAGGCATAGAAGGGCGCGGTCTCGATGCGCAGCAGGCGGCCGTGGTTGTGCACCAGCGCCTTGCGCCCGAACACCGCGTCTTCGCCGGCATCGGCCGCCAGGTTGTAGGCATCGACGGTCGCGCGCAGCGTCTCGTAGGGCACCTCGATCTGCTGCGCCAGCGCCTGCAGGCTGTCGGCCTTCACCATCAGGCCCTCTTCCATGCGCCGGCCGAAGTCGAGGATGCGCACCCGGTCGTCGCCGCTGTCGAAGATCGGCTGGTCGAAGACCTGGAACGCGCTGTGGTACGACTGGCCCATCACCGCATCGCCCAGCAGCTTGTACGAGAGCGACTCGTCGACGAAGCGCCGGCCTTCCTGGTTGACCGCGATCGCGCCCTTGTAGACCGCCAGGCAGCTGTGGTTGTTGAGCGTGTCGACCGGATGCTTGCCGAAGGTTCCCTTGATGTAGGCCATGTCGCGCACGTCGGCGCCGAGCTTCCATCCCATCAGCAGGCCGTCGCCGACGTTGCCTTCGCCACCAACGAACACCGCCTCCGCGTAGTGCGGCGCGAAGCGGTTCACCAGCTCGGCATTGCGGCAGAAGCCGCCGCTGGCCAGCACCACGCCGTCGCGCGCGAGGATCTCGAATGCCTGGCCGCTCGCATCCACCGCCGTCGCGCCGCGCACCGGCGCGCGCTCGTCGCTGCGCAGCAATCGCTTCGCGGCGGTCGACATCATCACGCTGACGCGGCCCGTGGCCTTGCACTTCTCGGCCAGTGTGCGCACCATGTCCGCCGGATCGACCGTGTGCACGCGCGGCACCGACTGCCCCGACGAAGCCTCGATCACCGGACTGAATTCGACGCCGTGGCCCCGCAGCCAGTGGTAGGTGTCCAGCTGGTGGGCGACATACACCTCGACCAGCGAGGCGTCGTTCTGCGACTGCCCGACCTCGATCAGGTCGCGCCTCAGCAGTTCGTCGGAGTCCTCGATGTCGTTGCGCTGCTGCAGGTCCGTGCCGGCAAAGGCGAGGCAGCCGCCGCTCATGGCCGAGGAGCCGCCGGTCGTGGCCGTCTTCTCGATGAGCAGCACCTCGGCGCCATCCTCGGCCGCCTGCAGCGCGCAGGCGAAGCCGGCGAGGCCGCCGCCGATCACCAGCAGCTGTGTCTGCACCGTCTTCGTCATGACGCCGCGGCCGCGGTCTGCGAGCGGCCGTAGAAATCCAGCAGCTCGAGCACGCGTTCGCGCGGCGGCGGCTCGTTGTAGTAGCCGTTCTGGCAGCGCTCGACGCCGCTCTGGCGCTGGAGGTCGACCAGCATCTCCGCATGCTTGATCCAGCACGACAGCGAATCGAGCACCGGCACGCCGTCCACGCTGGAAACGCCCTGGCTCGCCAGCAGCACGCACAGCGGCGCCTCGCCCGGAATGATCACCTCGGCGCCGCGCGCGATCTGCGCCCGCGCCGCGGTGCGGAAGCGCTCGATCAGCGGCGCCGGCTCCGAGAAGCCGCGCAGCACATCGTTGAAGACGAAGCCGACATCGGAGACGCCGGCCAGCCGTTCCGACAGGCCGTAGCGCTTGGCGTTCTCCGCGATCAGCGGCGTCATCTGGCTGATGAACATCACCACGGCGAAGCGCGCGCCCAGCAGGCAGGAGGTCAGCATCGCCGACTCGCCGTAGCCGACGACGGGGATGCCGAGCAGCGAGCGAATCTCGCGCAACGCGGGATCGGGCAGCGTGCTGATCGCATAGGCGTCGAAGCCTTCCTGCTCGGCCGCGATGCCGGCCTGCATGAACTGCGTCGCATGCAGGTGCTGGACCGCGGCATAGCGGATGTCGGTGCCCGGGTAGTTGGTCGGGTAGGTGCCGGCACGCATGCCGTGCATGACGATCTCGGTATCGGGGCGCGCGACCCGCTGGAAGTGGGTCTTCAGCGCCGCGTCGTAGGCGCCGAGGTCCGACAGGACCGTGAAGCTCTGATGCCAGATGCGAATACTCATGGTGCGCTCGCTCGAAGATTCAGGACTTGAAGTCCACGGTGCCGGAATTCACGACGCGGCAGAAGCGCGCGATGCTGCCCATCGAGTTGCGGTGCTCCTCCTCGGAGTGCGCGCAGCAGCCGTCCTCGATCACGACGACATCGAAGTCGCGGTCGTGGGCGTCGCGCACCGTGGCCTGCACCACCGCCTGCGTCGACACGCCGGAGCAGTAGATGCGCTCGATGCCGGCCGCGCGCAGCTGTGCCATCAACGTGGTCGAGTAGAAAGGGCTCACGCGATGCTTGACCACCTGCACGTCGCCCGGCTGCTCCGCCAGGTCCGGATGGATCTCGGTGCCCCAGGTGCCGAGCTTGTAGATGCCGGCCTTGGCCGCTGCACCGAACACCGGCGAACTCTTCGGGCACTCGTGGTAGTCGGCGGAGAAGCCGACGCGCACGAAGCCGACCGCGATACCGGCATCGCGCGCCTTCCTGAGCGCGGCGGCGGTGTTCGCCACCACCTGGCGCGCACGCACCTGCTCGCCCATGGGCGATTTCCCGTTCGGACCGTCCGCGTGGACGAGGTCGTTTTGCATGTCGAGCACGAGGTAGATTGATTTCATGAGAACTGATTTGCCGTTGGAAGAAAAAGAGAGACTGCGCTCAATCGCAGAACATGCCGCCGTTGACGTCGAGCACCTCGCCGGTGATGAAGCCCGCATCGCGCGCGCCGAGAAACAGCGCGGCGCGAACGATGTCCCGCGCCGTGCCCATGCGGCCGACCGGGATCAGCGATCGGAGCTGCGCCGGAAAATCGGTGGTCATCGGCGTCGCGATCGGCCCCGGCGCGATCGCATTGACCGTGATGCCGTGCGCCGCGAGTTCCTTGGCGAGAAAGCCGGTCATCACGTGCACGCCGGCCTTCGAGACGCCATAGGCCACGTTGCCCGCGCGCTGCTGTTCGGCCACGTCGATCCAGGGGCGCGCGTTGCCGGCGTTCTTGCCGACCACCGAACCGATGTTGAGGATGCGGCCGAACTTCAGCCGCTTCATGCCGGGGATCACCGCCTGGCAGGCGAGGAAGCTGCCTTTCAGGTTGATGTCGATGACGCGGTCCCACTCGGCCTCGGCCAGGGTTTCCGCATCGCCGAAGGAGACCACGCCGGCGACGTTGACCAGCAGGTCGACCGGCGCCAGCCGCTGCGCGATGCGCTGCACCAGGCCGTCGATGGCCTGCCGGTCCGTGACGTCGAGCCGCACGGCCTGCACGGCGAGCGATGCGGCATCGGCCTCTTGCCACGACCCCGCGGCCGCACCGTCGGCCGTGACCACCGTGGCGCCCTCGGCGCGCAACGCGGCCGCCACGGCGCTGCCGATGACGCCATTGCCGCCGGTGATCAGCGCGACGCGGCCGACGAAATCCTGCGCGCCGCTCATCGGGCCCCCGCGCGACGACCGGCCGACAGCGTGCCCGCGATGCGGCCGAAGACCAGACCCTTGAGCACCGAGGTCGCGCCGGTGTAGTTGCCGTAGTAGAGCCCCGCGGTTTCGCCTGCCGCATAGAGCCCGGGAATCGCATCGCCGTCGCCATTGACCACGCGGGCCGATTCATCGACCTTCAATCCGCCGAAGGTAAACACATTGGCCGAGATGATCGGATAGGCATGGAAGGGCGCCTCGTCCAGCGCCACGGCCCAGTTGGACTTGGGCGGCGACAGACCGCGCGTGGCGAGGCCGTCGAGTTCGAGCGGACGCGACGTGCCGGGCACGCAGGCCTGGTTGTAGCGCTCGATGGTGGCCGCCAGCCGCTCGGCCGGCACGCCGATCTTCGCGGCCAGCGCATCCAGGCTGTCGGCCACCACCGGCGGCTGGTCGGTGCGGATGCCGAGCCGGTAATTCGGAATGCGCTGGTGCTTCGCATCGAGCACCACCCAGGCCGTGCCTTCGCGCTGTTCGTAAATGCGGCGCGTCACGCGCTCGTAGTGCGCGTCGACCGTGCCTGGCGCTTCGTCGGTGAAGCGTTCGCCATCCAGGTTGACGAGCACGCCATAGGGAAAGATGAAGATCGACGGCTCGGCGACGCCGGAGCGCGGATCCACCGGCTCCGCGTGGTAGCTGCCGAAATCGCCGCAGGCCGCAGCGCCGATGTCCAGCGCCATGCGGATGCCTTCGCCGCGGTTGTAGTAGCCGCCCTTGCAGACCGGCCGCAGATGGACCGAGCGCGGTCCGATGTAGCGGGTCATCATCTCGGCATTGCCTTCGAAGCCGCCGCAGGCCAGCACCACCTCGCCGCGCAGCACGAAGCGCGCGTTGCCGCGGCCCGTGACCTTCAGGCCGGTGACGCTGCCGTCGTCGGCCTGCACCAGCGCCGAGGCCGTGGTCTCGTAGAAGAAGTCGACACCCAGCGATTCGGCGCGCGCCGCCAGCGCCTCGACCAGCGCCCGGCCGCCGCCCACCGGCAAGAGCCGCGGCTGCGCCTTGGTGAGGAACTGGGTCGGCAGGAAGTCGAAGCGCACGCCCATCTGTTCGAGCCACGCGATCGTGTCGCCGGCGCTGCCGGCCAGCCGTTCGATGACGTTGGGGTCGGCGATGCTGAGCGCGCGCACGAGGGCAGGGCGGTGCGCGACCTCGGTCGCGGCTTCGGCGACGAGCTCGGGGTCGACGCTGCCCGAGCCGTTTTCCGCCAGGTGCGTCTCGAAGTCGTCGCTGACCTCGGTGTGGCTCTTCATGCGCAGGTAGGCCTCGGTGTAGCGGCTCTGGCCGCCGCGCTCCTCGCGCGTCGCGCGCTCGATCACCGCGACCCGCGCACCAGCCTGCGCCGCCGCCACTGCCGCCGAAAGACCTGCCGCACCGCAGCCGGCCACCACCACATCGAATTCCTTGTCGTTCACGCGCATCGTCTCCATCAGGTCCGACGATCATTTCCCAACTTTGGCGATCCCGGCGTCGAAGAAACTGAATTGATATTTTGGCTTCGGCGAATGGGCGCGCGGCGCATGGCATCCAGAATCGTCGAGCTTCATATCGACCCCGAGGAGACACCCATGATTTCGATCCGCCGGCACATGCTGGCCGCGGGCCTGCTGGCGCTGATCGCCGGCGCGGCCGGCGCGCAAGCCGCCGACTACCCGTCCAAACCCGTGCGCATCGTCGTGCCCTTCGCGGCAGCGGGCAGCACCGATCTGCTGGCACGCGTGCTGGCGCGTGCGCTGTCCACCGAGCTCGGCCAGAACTTCCTGATCGACAACCGGCCCGGCGCCAGCGGCAACATCGGCGCCGACATCGTCGCCAAGGCCGCGCCCGACGGCTACACGCTGCTCTACACCTCGACCAACCTCACGGCCAATCCCGCGCTGATGCCGGTGCCCTACGACGTGGTGCGCGATTTCACGCCGATCAGCCGCGTCGCCTTCCTGCCGCTGGCGCTGTTCAAGTCGCCGACGGTGCACACCCAATCGGTGGCCGAACTGGTGACGCTGATCAAGGCCCATCCCGGTACCTTCAACTTCTCGTCGAGCGGCAAGGGCGGCGCGCCGCACCTGGCGGGCGAGCTGTTCCGCATGAGCTCCAAGCTCGACATGGTGCACGTGCCATACAACGGCGCCGGCCCGGCGCTCAACGACGTGGCGGCCGGCACAGTGCAGCTGACCTTCACCACCTACACCTCGGCCCAGGCATTGATGGCCGCGAAGAAGGTGGATGTGGTGGCGGTCGCCAACCGCACCCGGCTGGCCGTGATGCCCGACGTGCCGACCTTCGAGGAGGCCGGGATCAAGGGCATGGAGATCGGCACCATGAACGGCCTGCTCGCGCCGGCCCACACGCCGCCGGCCGTGGTGGCGAAGATCTATGCGGCACTGACCAAGGCCGGGCAGAGCCCCGAGTTCCGCAAGCAGTTCATCGACCAGGGCGGCGAAGTGATGCTGGAGAACCCCGCGCAATTCACCACCTACATCCGCGACGACCTCGAGCGCTGGAAGACGCTGATTCCGAAGATCGGCGGGCTGCAATGAGCGCCGCGGAGAACGACGAAGCCGTCGACGTCATCGTCGTCGGCGCCGGCAATGCCGCGCTGTGCGCCGCGATCTCGGCAGCCGAGAACGGCGCCCGCGTGCGCGTGCTCGAGCGCGCACCGGCGGACAGGCGCGGCGGCAACTCTGCCTTCTCGGGCGGCGCCTTCCGCGTCGCCTACGACGGCGCCGCCGACATTCACGCGCTGGTGCCCGACCTCTCGGCCAGCGATCTGGCGAACACCGATTTCGGCAGCTACGCGCGCGAGCGCTTCCTCGACGAGCTGATGGAGATGAGCAGCTTTCGCGCCGACCTGCCGCTCGTCGAGCGGATGGTCGAGCGCAGTTTGGAGACGCTGCAGTGGATGCGCTCGCACGGCGTGCGCTTCCTGCCGAGCTATGGCCGTCAGACCTACAAGGTCGACGGCCGGCAGATCTTCTGGGGTGGCCTGACCATCGAGGCCGCGGGCGGCGGCTTCGGACTGGTCGAATCGCTGTTCGCACGCGCCGAGCGCCTGGGCGTGCGCATCGACTACGAGCACCGCATCGAGGATCTGCGGGTGGAGGACGGCGTCGTCACCGGCGTGCTCGCCATGCACCGCGGCCTGCCGCGGCCGCTGCGCGCCGGCGCGGTGGTGCTGGGTGCGGGCGGCTTCCATGCCAACGCGGCGTGGCGCGCGAGCTATCTCGGCAACGGCTGGGACTTGGCGAAAGTGCGCGGCTCGCGCTACAACACCGGCGACGCCATCCGCATCGCGATGGCCCACGGCGCGCGTGCGCATGGCCACTGGTCGGGTTGCCACGGCGTGTTCTACGACGCCAATGCGCCGCAGTTCGGCGACATCGCGCTGCTCGACCAGCAGAAGAACTACTTCACGCTCGGCATCGTGGTCAACACGCGCGGCGAGCGCTTCATCGACGAGGGCGAGGACTTCCGCAACTACACCTACTCGCGCATGGGCGCCGAGCTGCTGCGCCAGCCGGGCGGCCGCGGCTGGCAGATCTTCGATGCACAGACCGTGGGCATGCTGCCGCAGGAATACCGCGTGAAGCATGCGAGCCGCATCCACGGCGACACCCTCGAGGCACTGGTGGCCAGGCTCGAAGGCGTGGACCGCGCACGCCTTTTGCGCACCATCGCCGACTACAACGCGGCGATCGACGACAGCAAGGCTTTCAATCCCGCGATCAAGGACGGCCGCTGCACGCGCGGCCTGGCGATCGACAAGAGCAACTGGTCGGTGGCGCTGTCGCAAGGGCCCTTCGTGGCCTACGAGGTGACGACCGGCATCACCTGCACCTACGCCGGCCTCGCGATCGACACCGAGGCGCAGGTGCAGTCGGTCGAAGGCGAGGCGATGCCCGGGCTGTATGCCGCCGGCGAACTGGTGGGCGGCCTGTACTACACGAAGTACCCGGGCGGCGCGGGACTGACCTCGGGCTCGGTGTTCGGCCGCATCGCGGGCCGGGCCGCGGCACTGCACGCGCGCAGCGCTCGTGTCGCTCAGGTGTAGACGAAATCGACGCCAGCCTCGGCGTCGAGCGCGAGCAGGCGTTGCCAGAGCACGGGTGCCGCTGCCGCGCGCCCCGCTTCGGCAAGGCAGCCGTCGAACTTGCGGCGCGCCTGTTCGGGCGATGCGCCGAAGGAATGCGCTGGTGGACTCTGCAGCACGCGGTCGTCGACGCGCATGCGGATCTCGGCCGGCGGATGGCCCGGGTTGTCGGGCAGGTTCTCGACGATCTCGACGCGGTCGGCGAGCGCGTGGATGTCCTGGGCTGCAAGCGCGCGATCGTTCAGCGTCGCCAGGTCGACCGTGCCGCGCGAGAGCGTGAAGGCGACCATCCACGGAATGCTGTACTTGGCGTCCTGCAGCGTGGCCGGCCGTCGCCGGTCGTCGATCGGCCGGCACAGCTTGGCCGCCGATGCGTTGACGCCGACCTCGATGCGGCTCGCCCTGTCGAGCGCCAGGCCCGCGTCCGCCATCCGTTCGCGCAAAGCCAGCGCCGCGGCCACGTAGGGATGCGAGAGTCGGCAGCTAGGCCAGGGCTTGATCTCGACCTGCTCGAAATGCCATGCATCGGGATCGAGCAGCAACGCACGCTGCGCCGCGGTCGGCGCGCTGCCGAGATAGATCCGGAACAGACCGGCCGCGCCGTCGAGAGACAACTCCGGTCCGTCGATGCCGGCCGCGCAGATCAGACCGGCCTGCACGCCGCCCATCGCGGCGAACGCGGGATAGATCGCCCGCGCGGTAGAGCCGGTGCCGAAACCCGCCTGCTTGCCGCCCGCCGCCTGCATGTAGGCGAGGCCGAGCGACGCGACGATGGCGTCCTCGCCGTCGCCGCGCACGATGCCGGCTGCGAGCGCCGCACCGAGATAGCCGAAGAGCTGCGTCAGGAACCAGTCGGAGCCCGGTCCCTCGCCCGAGGGCGACACCATGACGCCGAGCCGGCACATCAGCTCGTCGCCGAGCGCGACCGCTTCGACCACGCGCTGGCCCGATGCATCGCACCACGAGGCGGTCGCGAGCGAGGCGGCCAGCGTGACCGTGGTCGGATGCAGGCGCGCGCGATCGTGGATGTCGTCGAAGTCGAGGATGTGCATCAGCGCCGCATTGGCGAACGCGGCCTGCGCGGGCGGCATGCGGCGCGCAGTACCGAGCACGCGGCAGGCGCCGCCGTCGACGCCGGCCGCCATCGCCTCCAGCACTTGCGCGGCCAGCGGCGTGCGGTGCGCGGCCAGGGCCATGCCGACCGCGTCGGCGATGTGCAGCCGCGCCTTGGCGAGGACGGAGGCCGGCAAGCCTTCGCGTTGCCGCCGCAGCAGCAGCCGCACCAGCTCACGGCCGAGGGACGGCGTGCTCAATCGACGTGGATCCCGGCCGACTGCACGACCTTGCGCCACTTGGCGACCTCGCCCTTGTAGAAGCTTTCGAAGGCCTCGGGCGTGCCGGTGCTCGGCTCGGCACCCAGTTCGAGCAGCCGCGCGCTGACCACCGGATCCTTCACCGCCTCGACCACCTCGTGGTTGAGGCGGGCGATGATGTCCTTGGGCGTGCCGGCCGGCGCGAACAGGCCGAACCATGCGGTGGCATCGAAGCCGGGCACGCCGCTTTCGTCGAGCGTCGGAATGTCGGGTGCGACGCGCGAGCGCTTCTTCGTGCTGACCGCCAGCGCCCTGAGCTTGCCCGACTTCACCAGCGGCAGCGTGGTGATGATGTTGTCGAAGGTCAGCGATACCTGGTTGCCGAGCACGTCGTTCATCGCCGGCGCCGCGCCCTTGTACGGCACGTGCGTCAGCTTGATGCCCGCGGTGCTGGCCAAGAGCTCGGTGAACAGGTGCGAGCCCGAGCCATTGCCGGCCGTGGCGTAGTTGATGCTGCCGGGCCTGGCGCGCGCGGCATCGAGCAGCGCCTTCGTCGTGGGGTAGGGCGCATTCGGATTCGTGACCAGCAGGAAGGCCGTCGACGAGATCATCGAGATCGCCGTCAGGTCCTTCACCGGGTCGTAGCTCATCTTCGGATAGAGGCTCGGATTGACCGACAGCGAGATGGTGCCGAGCAGCAGCGTGTAGCCGTCCGGCGCGGCCTTGGCGACGACATCGGCGCCGATGTTGCCGGCGCTGCCCGGGCGGTTCTCGACCACCACGGCCTGGCCCATGCGCTCGCCGATCTTCTGGGCGACGATGCGGGCCGCGACGTCGGAGGCGCCGCCGGCCGGGTAGCCGACCACCAGGCGGATCGGACGCGTGGGATAGGCCTGCGACCAGGCAGTGGCCGAGGCCATCGTCAGGGCGGCGAGAAGGAATGCACGGCGGGGAGAGAAGAAGGTCATGGCTTGTCGTTCGATCAGTCGGCGGTGGTGATGCCTTTTTCCTTCACCAATTTGCCCCAGCGCTCGTACTCCTGGCCGACGAATGTCTGGAAGGCGGCCGGCGAGGCCATGGACGAGGGCACGACGGCAACCTTCAGCAGTTGCTGCCGCACATTGGGCTGGGCCACGGCCTTCTCGAGCGCGGCATTGAGCTTGTCGATGACGGCCTTCGGCGTCTTCGCCGGCGCGAACACGCCGACCCAGTTGCTGACGTCGAAGCCCGGCAGCACTTCCTGTGCCGTCGGCACGTCCGGCAGGAACTCGACGCGCTTGCTGCTGGTGACCGCGAGCGGCTTCAGCCGGCCGCCCTGGAACAGCGGATAGAGCGGTGGCACGTCCATCACGATGCCGTCGACGTGGCCGGCCACCGCGTCCGCCGCGGCCGGCCCGGCGCCCTTGTAGGGCACGTGCACGATGTTGCCGTTGGCGGCCTTGATCAGCAGCTCGATGGTCAGGTGCGGCAGGCCGCCGGTGCCCGACGACGCGAGGTTGACCTGGCGCGTGCGCGCCAGCGCCAGCAGGCCCTTGAGGTCGCTGACGCCGACCTGCGGCCCGACGGCGATCGCCTCGGGCGTCAGGCCCACGGTGTTGATGGCGATGAGGTCGGTGAGCGTGTTGAAGGGCACCTTCGCCAGCGTGTGCGGCGTGATCACCAGCGGACTGGCGCTGGCCGCGAGCAGCACGTAGCCGTCGGGCGTCGCCTTGGCAACGTAGTCGGCACCGATCACGCCGCTCACGCCGGCCTTGTTCTCGACCACCACCGCCGTGCCGAGCGCCTCGCCGAGCGCCGGCGCGATGATGCGCGCGACGATGTCGTTCGAGCCGCCCGGCGGATAGCCGACGATGAGCCGGATCGGCCGGTTGGCCGGATAGTCCTGCGCCGCACTGAGGCCGGCTGCGAGCAGCGAACAGCCGGCCAGCGCCGCGAACGCCAGCCGGCGGGTGAGAAGATGGACCGCGCGCGAGGACCTGGGCATGAACTTTGTCTCCGAAGAATGTCGTGGCACGCGACAGCGCGCCTTGCAGCATCCGGCAGTCTAAAGAGCGCATCGCGGCACCGGACGCTCCGGCGGCGAAGGCACTTTTCGTATTTCATGAATCTGCGCGCCCTCGCACGCGGCCTACGATCGCAGGCGCTGCTTCGCTTCGCCGCGCCACCGGAGGACATCCTGAAAATCTGGCATCAAAGCTTCACCGACCTCGACGCCTTTCCGCTCTACCGCGAAACCCTTCAGGCGCATGGGCGCGCCGTGATGGGCGAGGACGCGACGGTCGTCATGCATGGCCTGCGCCCCGGCACCTACCCGCCCGGCATCGCGCCGATGGAAGTCAACAGCCGCGCCGGGCTTCGCCTGTTCAACGACCCGCAGGTGTGCGAGGCCGCGCTGGCGGCCGAGCAGGCGGGCTACGACGCCTTCGCGCTCGGCTGCTTCTTCGACCCGGCGCTGCATGCGGCGCGTTCGCTGGTGGACATCCCGGTCGTCAGCCTCACCGAGAGCTGCATGCTCACGGCCTGTTCGCTGGGCCGCAAGTTCGCCGTCATTTCGCTGACCGCTTTCCAGAAGATGCTGACCGAGGATCTGGCGCAGGCCTACGGCCTCACGAGCCGCCTGGCCGGCGTGGTCGCCATGGAGCCCGCGGTGCGCCTGTTCGATCTGGAGGAGGGCGGTGCGGCCACCGAGACCATCCGGCAGAGCTTCGCTGCTTCATGCCGCGAAGCGCTTCGGCTGGGCGCCGAAGTCATCATCCCCGGCGACGGCGTGCTCAACGAATTCCTGGTGCGGCACCGCATGCTGGAAGTGCAGGGCGCGGTGGTGCTGGATTCGCTCGGCGTGCTGTTCCAGCATGCGGCCTTCCTGGCGCGCGCCCGCGCGAGCCGCTGCCTGGACACGAGCCGCGCGCTGCTCTATGCGAAGCCGACCGAGGCCATGCTGGCGCACCATCGGCAAGTGCTGGGGGTACTCGACCGCAAGGAGGGCGATTTCTCGGGCGGGCCGGTCGCGCCGGCGGCACAGCCGCCCGCTTCGTCCGCCCGCTGAAAGAAAAGCGCTGGCCGCGGCGTCTCAGGCCGCCACGGCAAAGGATCGCACGGTCTGTTCCAGCATCTGCCGCGCATCCTCGGCCTGGCCGGCCATCGCGTCCACGCGCCCTTGATCGGCTTCGAGGCTCTTGGCGAGCTGCACCAGTTCGCTCGCCACCGCGCTCGGCGCCGGGCCGCCGTAGAGCACGCGGCGCTTGACGAAGGTCGCCGGGTTCATCGCGGCAGCGAACGCGGCGGCCGAAAGGCCGGGCGCCGCATGGCCGAGCGTCTTCGCGGCCGCGTCGAGCTGGCGGCTGGTCGCCTTGGCGGGCGCGATGCCGGCCTCCTTGGCCTGGCGCACGAACACGGCGACGATCTGGTGCGCGGTGCGCCAAGGGATGTGGGTGTCGCGCACCAGCGCGCCGGCCAGGTCCGTCACCTGCGCCCAGTTGGCGCCGGCGAGTTCGAGCATGCGGTCGTCGTGCACCTTGAGGTCGCGCAGGAGCGGCCCCAGTGTCTCCAGCCGCACGGCAAGGTCGCGCCCCAGTTCCCAGAGGATGGCCTGGCTGCTGCGGCGCTCCATGATCGGAAAGCCCGTCGGTCCGCGCTCGGCCACCATGACTGTGGTCACCGCACCCATCGCGCGTGCCGAGATCGATTTCATGTCTTCGAGGCCATCGGGATTTTTCTTCTGCGGCATGATGCTGCTGGTGCCGCAGTAGCGGTCGGGCAGCTCGACCATCGCGAACTCGGTGGTCGACCACAGGAACAGGTCCTCGGCCATCCGCGCCAGCCCCTGCGCCAGCGTCGCGAGCACGCCCACGTACTCCATCAGGATGTCCTGGCTCAGGATCGCATCCATCGTGTGCGGCAGCGGCTGGTCGAAGCCCAGCAGCTGGCTGACGCGATGGCGGTCGATCGGGAAGTCGCTGCCGGTGAGGATCGCCGCGCCCGCCGGCGAGCTGTTGAGCCGCAGGTGGAAGGACATCAGCCGCGCCGTGTCGCGCGCGAACACCGCCTCGAACATCGTGAGCCAGTGCGCGAAGGTGGTCGGCTGCGCATGCTGGCCGTGGGTGTAGCCGGGCATCACGGTGTCGCGATGGCGCCCGGCGAGTTCGATCAACGCCTGCCGCACCTCGCACAGCGCGGCCATCAGCCGGTGCACGTGGTTGCGGACAGTGAGGCGCCGCGCGACCTCGGCCAGGTCGCCCGAGCTGCGGCCGATGTGCAGGTAGCCGCCGACGTCGTCGCCGAGCGTGCCGATCAGGTAGTGCTCGCCCGAGTGCATCCCGCCGTCGACGCGGTTGCGGGCTTCTGCCACGCCTTCTTCTTCCATCGCCAGCAGGCCGCCGAGCAGCGCGGCACCGATGTCGCGCGGGATGATGCCAGTCTCGGTGAGCATCACGGCATGCGCCTTGTCGAAGGCGTGGATTGCATGCACCGATTCGCCCAGCAGGCTCGAACGGTGGAAGTCGAGGTGCGCGAGCGGCTCCTCGGTCAGGCGGGTGCCGGCGGAACGAAAGCCGCGGTAGCCGGTGTCGGGTTGCTTCATCGGGTGGGTCCTCGCGCCGCACTCAGGGCTGGCGCGCCTGGGTGTTGATGGTCACCTGGTCGACCTTGGCGTAGCCGAGATTCCAGGCACTGAAGATCTTCGCGTAGCTGCCGTCCTTGATCATCGAAGCCAGCGCCTCGGCGACCACGTCGCGCAGTGCCGCGTTCGACTTGGCGAAGGCCAGACCCGCGAGATCGACGGTGGCCGGCTTGCCGATCAAAACGAACTTGCCCTTGTCCGGCGACTTCGGATCCTCGTTGAGGAAGCGCACCGAATCCACGCTCGCCGCGGCGGCCACGGCACGGCCCTGCATCAGGTTCATGCGCGCATCGGCCGTCTTGTCGGTGAGCGAGAACTGCATCTCGGGCCGGCCCTTGCCGACGCACACGCTCTGGTTCACTTCCTTCAGGCGGATGAAGAAGATGCCGTTGCGGTTGACGGCCACGGTCTTGCCGCAGACGTCCTCGACCGTCTTCAATTCCTTCGCGCGGTCGGCAAACGCGAACAGCTGCGTGCCGGTCGCGAAGTAGTCGACGAAGTCGGTCTTGTCGCGGCGCGCCGCGATGTCGGCGATGACCGAGGCGCCGATGTCGATGCGGCCGGTGTCGATCGAATTGATGATCTGGTCCAGCGACTGCGATTGCCATTCGACCTTCAGGCCGAGGCGCTTGCCGATCTCTTCGACGAGGTCGATGTCCAGGCCCATGAGCTTTTGCGTTTCCGGGTCCTTGAACTCGAGCGGGATGTAGGTCGGGCTGGTGCCGACCACGATCTTGCCGGCTTGGCGGAACTTCTCCGGCACGCGCGAGGCCAGCGTGGCGAGCGCGCCGGCGCTGTTCGCGGCCGCTGGCGCCGGATCGCCAGCGTAGACAGCGATGGCCGTCGACAGCCCGAGTGCGAGGGCCAGCAGCTGGCGGCATGGGAGCGCGATGATTTTCTTCATGATGACCTCAGTGGGAAAGGGATGCGGTGGGGATGACAGGTGACGTCGCGGCCGCAGGCCGATGCAGCCGCTGCAGGAACTCGCGGGTGCGGCTTTGCCGTGGATTGCCGAACAGCTGTTCCGGCGGCCCGCACTCGACGACGCAGCCGTCTTCCATGAAGGCCACGCGGTCGCAGACCTCGCGCGCGAAGGCCAGTTCGTGGGTGACCAGGATCATGGTGCGCCCCTCGGCGGCCAGGTCCTTCATCACGGCCAGCACTTCGCCGACCAGTTCGGAGTCGAGCGCCGAGGTGGGTTCGTCGAGCAGCAGCATCGTGGGTTCCATCGCGATCGCGCGTGCAATGGCCACGCGCTGCTGCTGGCCGCCGGAAAGCTGCGACGGGTAGCGGTCGCAGAAGCTCGCGAGGCCGACGCGATCGAGCAGCCGGCGCGCCTGCGCCTCGGCTTTCGAGCGCTCGGTGCCCTTGACGATCACCGGGCCGCTGGCCACGTTCTCGAGCACGGTCATGTGCGGGAACAGGTTGAACTTCTGGAACACCATGCCGACCTGGCTGCGCTGCGCGGCGATCTTGCGGTCGCCGTGCTGGTACAGCTTGCCGTCGCGCAATGCATAGCCCACCACTTCGCCGTTGACGAAGAGCTCGCCGCGGTCGATGGTCTCGAGCTGGTTGAAGCAGCGCAGGAAGGTGCTCTTGCCGCTGCCCGAGGGACCGACGATGCCGAACACCTCGCCGGCCTGCATTTCGAGGGAGATGCCGCGCAGCACCTGGACATCGCCGAAGGATTTCCAGACGTCGCGCGCCACGGCGATCGGGTTCATGCGGTCACCTCCACGATGGCGGGTGCGGCGGTGCCGGCGCGTGCCGGGTTGACGCGGTTCAGCGAGCGCGCCAGGCGCTGCTCCAGCTTGCGCTGCAGATAGCTCAGCACAGTGACCGTCACCAGGTAGTAGATCGCGCAGATGCACAGCAGCTCGATCACGCGGTTGTTGACGTAGTAGATGAGCGAGGCCGAGTGGATCACTTCCTGGTAGTCGATCGCGGCCGCCAGCGAGGTGGTCTTGAGCATGCTGATCACTTCGTTGCCGAGGGTCGGCATGATGACCCGCAGCGTCTGCGGCAGCACGATCTTGCGCATCGCCTGCGTGCGGCGCATGCCCAGCGCCTGCGCGGCTTCGTACTGGCCGGCGTCGATCGACAGGATGCCGGCGCGGATCACCTCCGCGGTGTAGGCGCCCTGGCAGACGCCGAGCCCGAGCAAGGCCGCGAGAAAGGGCGTCATCAGCGTCACGGTGCCGATCTGCCAGACGCCGGGCAGACCGATGGTCTGGAACACCAGCGCCAGGTTGAACCACAGCAAAAGCTGCAGGTAGATCGGCGTGCCGCGGAAGAACCAGATGTAGCCCGAGGCGACGAAGCGCGACACCGGGCTGGACGACAGCCGCATCAGCGCGACCAGCAGCCCGAGGACGATGCCCAGCGCCATCGCGCAGACCGTGAGGATCAGCGTGTTGAGCACGCCGTGCAGGATGGCCGGCGCCGTGAGGAAGCGCCGCACGTAGTCCCATTCGATCTTGCTGGTCGCGAACGCGTGCACGAGGAACACCAGCACCGCCGCCGACAGCACGCCGGAAATCCAGCGGCCGGGATGCCGCAGGGGCACGCGCGGAATGCCGGCCAGGGAGGGCAGGGCTTGCGCGGCGCGAGGATCTTTGTCCATGGATTTTGTCTCCTTGTCTGCGGTGGGTCGTCAGGTCCGCTTGATCTTGCGCTGGTGCATCACGCGGCCGATGGTGTTGAGCAGCAGCTGCGCCGCCAGGATCGCCGTCGAGCCCGAGTGGTCGTAGTCGGGCGCGACCTCGACCAGGTCGATGCCGACCACCTCGCCCTGTTGCGCCAGGCCGGCGAAGATCTCCAGCCCTTCGTAATAGGTCAGGCCGCCGTGGCTCGGCGTGCCGGTGCCGGGCGCGATCGAGGGATCGAAGCCGTCGATGTCGATGGTGAGGTAGTAGCGCACGCCCTTCGGAATGCGGTCGAGCACGCCCTGCACGCCGAGCCGGCGCAGCTGGCGCACCGAGATGATGTCGGAGCCCATGCGCCGCGCCTCCTCGTAGCCCTCGCGCGCGGTCGACGAGACGTTGCGGATGCCGATCTGCGTCATGCCCGAGACCACCGCCTTTTCGGCCGCGCGCCGCAGCGGATTGCCGTGCCCGTGGCGAACGCCGTGGCGCTCGTCGACGAAGTCCAGGTGTGCGTCGATGTGGACCACGTGGAAGGGCGCCTGCCCCTCGAAGGCCGCGATGCAGGGAATGTTGATGGAGTGATCGCCGCCCATCACCACCGGCAGCGCGCCCGCGGCCAGCATCTTGCGCACGCCGTACTCGATGTTCGCGTGGCACTTCTCGGTGTCGGTGTGGACCATGTCGGCATCGCCGATGTCGACCATGCGCACTTCGTCGGCGGGCATGTAGACCACGTCGTCCTCGAAGTCGTAGGCCCCGCCGTGGCCGAAGGCGAACAGCGTCGAGGCCTCGCGGATGGAACGCGGGCCGAAGCGCGCACCGGCACGCCACTGGGTGCCGCAGTCGAAGGGCGCGCCCATCACGGCGACGTCGGCGTCGATGGCGTCCCAGTCCAGGCACAGCGGCGATTTGCCGAAGGTGCAGATGCCCACGAAGGGCAGGTCCAGGCGGCCCTGGTCATAGCGGTTCTTGTCGGGGACGTGGCTCACGGGCTTCCTTCGGGACGTTGAATGGCCGAATTCTGGGCACAAGCTTTCTCCGGTAAAATCCCAAGTTCGAGATCTTCATTTCCGGAAATCCGGAAGTATTCGAAACGCCCCATGCAAGTCCAGGACGCCGACCTCAAGCTGCTGCGCGTGTTCGACACCGTCGTGCGCTGCGGCGGCTACGCGGCCGCCCAGTCGGCCCTGAATCTCGGCGGATCGCGCATCAGCGAGTACATGTCGCAGCTCGAGACGCGCATGGGCGTGCGGCTGTGCGAGCGCGGCCGCGCCGGCTTCCGGCTGACCGAGGACGGCGCCCATCTGCACGAGGCCGCGCAACGGCTGCTGGGCGCGGTCGACACCTTCTCGCTCGAATCGGGTGCGCTCAGCAAGCAACTGCGCGGCGCCTTGCGCTTCGGCGTGATCGAGGCCACGCTGACGGACGACCAGTCGCCGCTGTTGCCTGCGATCCGCAGCTTCGTGCGCGTGGCGCCCGACGTCCATCTGCAGATCGTGATGGACACGCCCGCGGGCATGGAGCAGCGCGTGCTCGACGGCAGCCTGCATCTCGCGCTCGGACCCTTTCCCGATCGCGTCGCAGGCCTCGACTACAGGACCCTCTACCGCGAGGAGCAGTTGCTGTACTGCGCCTCGCCGCACCCGGTCTACTCCTGCCCGCCGGGCCCGCGCCAGCTCGAGGAGATCAGCCGCTCCAAGCTGGCGGCGCGCACCTATCTCGGCGGCCAGGAGCTGACGCTGCTGCAGATCGCCGAAGCGGCTGCCTCGGTCGACAACGTCGAGGGCCGCGCATTGCTGATCCTGTCAGGCAACTACCTTGGCTTCCTGCCGGCGCACTATGCGCATCCGTGGGAACAGAGCGGCCTGCTCAAGCGCATCAATCCGCATCGCCTTCGCACGCATCTCGAGTTCAAGGCCATCCGGCGCCACAGTCCGCAACCGGCTCGCGCAGTCCAGGGCTTTCTGGACCACCTGGTGTCCGCGAGTCAGCAGCGCAAGCGGCCCGCTGGCAAGCTCTGAAAAAAAGCAGCCTCAATGGGGCCGCAGCATCCGCGCGACCTCTTCGGCAAGCGCGAGCGAGGCGGTGATGCCCGGGCTCTCGATGCCGAAGAGCTGGACCAGCCCCGGCAGGCCATGCCGCTCGGGACCGCTGATCTCGAAGTCGTTGGCATCGAGCCCCGCACCGCCGCGCGCAAGCTTGGGACGCATGCCCGAGTAGGCCGGCTGCAGTGCACCGTCGGGCAGGGCAGGCCAGTAGCTCCGGATGGCTTCGTAGAAGACATCGGCGCGCCGCGGATCGACGCGGTAGTCGGGCGCGTCATGGATCGCTGCGGCCGGATCGACGGATTCGGTGTCGGGACCGAAGCGTGCCTGGCCGCCCATGTCGAGCGTCAGATGGACGCCGAGGCCGCCGCCCGAGGGCACCGGATAGATCAGATGGCGAAAGGGCGGCCGTCGCCCGGCGACGGTGAAGTAATTGCCCTTGAGCCAGAGCGCGGGCGGCACGTGGCGCGCGTCCAGTTCCTCGATGCCGGCCGCCACGTGCTGCGCCTGCAGTCCGGCGGCATTGACGAGATGCGTGCAAGCCAGTTCGAACTCGCCGTCGGCGCCGCGTGTGCGCACCCGCCAGCCATCGCCATCGCGGTTGGCGCCGACGAAGGCGGTGCCGGTCGACAGCACCGCGCCGTCGCGCTCCGCATCTCCCAGACAGGCGAGCATGAGCGCATGCGTGTCGATGATGCCGGTGGCTGGCGACCACAGCGCGGCGAGGCAGCGCAGTTCGGGCTCGAGCGCGTGCGCTGCGTCGGCGGCCAGCCATTGCAGCGCTTCGTCGGGCGCGGTGAGTCCGTTGGCGACGGCGCGCTCGGCGATCACTCCGAGCGCATCGACGTGCGCCGGCTCGGTCGCCACGATCAGCTTGCCGACGCGGCGATGCTCGACGCCGTGCGTGCGGCAGTAGTCGTAGAGCATGCGCCGGCCCGCGACGCAGCTGCGTGCCTTGAGCGTGCCCGGCGCGTAGTACATGCCCGCATGGATCACCTCGCTGTTGCGCGACGAGGTGCCAGTGCCGATGGCATCGGCGCGCTCCAGGATCAGCAGCTCGCCGGCCTGCGGCGCGAGCTGGCGTGCAATCGCGAGGCCGACGATGCCGGCTCCGACGACGATGGTATGGATGCGCTCGGCCACGGACTCCTTCGATAGGGCGAAGCCTTCTTCGCGATCGGTATTGGATCAGAAGCCATGCGGCGCTTGCGCATCAGGGCGAGGGCTTCACCACGGCCAGGTTGTAGGGCCGTGCGCCGACGTTGAACGGGCTTCCGGCGAAACTGGTGAGTGCGCCCGTCAGCGGATCGACGTGGGCCAGCGCAACGGTGATGTTGATGAAGCTCCCCACATAGGCCAGGCCACCCGTCGAATCGAAGGTGGTGTAGAAGACGCCCGAGCCGTCCAGGTACGAATCGGCCGGCACATTGGTGAGCGCGCCCGTGTCGGCATCAATGCTGAAGACCACCACCGGGCCGTTGTGGCCGTTGGCGTTGCCGGTGCTGGCATACACGAATGTACCGGCCGGGTTGACCGTGATCGCCTGCCATCCCGCAGCGGTGTACGACCCGGTGAACGGGCTGCCGGTCAGGGGCGTGAGCGCGCCGGTGCTGGGGTTGATGCTGAAGCCCGAGATGCTGCCTTCGAAGTTCGCCACATAGGCGAAGGTGCCGGCCGGATTGACTGCGACGGAGTAGGGACTGCCGGCGGTGGCGAACGGACTGCCTGTGATTTCGGTGAGCGCGCCGGTGGACTGATTGATGCTGTAGCCCGAAACGTTGCCGCCGTTCTGGTTCGCGACATAGGCGAAGGTGCCTGCGGAATTGATGGCGATGCGGATCGGAATGACGCCTGCGGCGAACGGGCTGCCCGTGATCTCGGTGAGCGCGCCGGTGGTCTGGTCGATGCGGTAGGCCGAGACGTTGGCACCCTGCCTGTTCGCCACGTAAGCGAAGGTTCCCGCTGGATTGACCGTGATGGAACCCGGCTGCGCGCCGCCCGCGAACGGACTTCCCGTCAACGCAGTGAGGGTGCCGGTGGACTGATTGACGCTGTAAGCCGAGATGTTGTTGGTGGCCTGATTCGTCGCATAGAGGAAAGTGCCGCCTGGCGTGGTCGCGCTCGCGACCCAGCGGTCGTCGGTGCCGGCGGCGAACGGGCTTCCGGGAATGGTCGTGTGCACGCCAGTGGCCGTATCGACGCGATAGCCCAGGACCCTGTTGTTGCCATAGTCCGGCACATAGACGAAGACCGGCTGCGGCGTGAGGGCGCACGCGACGCTGACGTTGGTGACATTGACCGCCACATTGGCGCCCGCGCCGTTGGTCACCGTGCAGGTCTGCCCGACAGGCTGCGTGTTCACGGTGACGTTGTAGGTGCTGGACCAGGCGACCGGTGTGGAGAAGGTAAAGCTCCCGTTGGCGTTGACGACGAGCGTATCGGCGCCGTTGTTCTGCAGCGCAAGCGTGCCGGTCAGGCCGCTGACCGTCCCGCCGATGGTGTAGGTGTTGGTCGAGCAGGTGACATTGACGTTGGTGACGTTGGCCGCCAGATTGGACTGCGTGCCGTTCGTGACCGTGCAGGTCTGGCCCGCGGGCTGCGTGTTGACAGTGACGTTGCTGCTGCCGTGCCAGGCCACCGGCGTGGCGAAGGTGAAGGCACCATTGGCGCTGACGGTCTTCGTGTCAGCGCCGTTGTTCTGCAGCATGAGCGTGCCGGTCAGCCCGGCGACCGTGCCGCCGACCGTGTAGGTGATGGCGGAACAGGTGACGCCGATGTTCGAGACGCTGGCCGTGATGCCGGCGCCCGTGCCGTTGGACACCGTGCAGATCTTGCCCGCAGGCTGCGTGCCCACGGTGACGCTGTAGTTGCCGGCGACCGGCGTCGGGAAGGTGAAGTTGCCGTTGGCGTTGGTGGTGAAGGCATGGCCGCCGTTGAGCAGCAGCGTGACCGAATCGCCCGGCGAGAGTCCCGACACCGTGCCGCCGATGTTGTAGGCCGTGGTCGAGGTCACGGCAGAGCCGCCGCCTGCCGTCGTCGGCAACGTGACCAGCACCAGCGGGCCGATCGATCCCGGCGCCTGAAGCTGCACGCTGGTCGGGGTCGCCGTGAACAGGTAGGCATCGAAGAAGGCGTCCAGGCCCTGGCCGTCCGCGGCGAAGGTCGAGGTGGTCGGATCGAAGCCATTCGTGCTGACACCATAGGTGGACTGCAGCACCTGCAGCAGCGGCGCGATCAGCAGCGAGGTCCTGGCCTGCTGGTATTGCGCGGCGCTGACCTTCGACAGCAGCGCGAGCACGTGGGCGTTGTCGGCCGGCGCCGAAGTGTCGAGCACGAGGCCTGCGGCCGCATAGGCGAGCATGGTGGTCAGCGGGTCGACGTTGACCACGCCATCGATGACCGGCGTGCCCTGCGGCGGAATGGCCACGGCTTCCAGCGGCGCGCCGGCGGGCGTGGTGTAGCCCGCCAGAAAGACCGCGGCGGACCCGGCCGCACAGGCTGTGGTGTCCATGGAATAGCTGCCGTCGCTGGCCGTGGTGGTCGACGCGCAGACCTTGCCGGTCGCGTCCTGCACCTGGACCGTTTGTCCGGCCACGGGATGGCCATAGGCTGCGGTGCCGCTGATCTTGTAGGTCGGCGCGGGTGTGCTCGGTGCCGCGGGCGCGATCAGCGGGAACGACGCGCCGCCGCCTCCTCCTCCTCCTCCGCAGGCGGCCAGCGTCAGCGTCAACAAGGTACCGGCCGCGAGGCCCAGGAGTTTGCGTGGGTGCATGAGGAAGAGGAAAGAGACTGGGGAATGAGGTGCCGCTCGGCCGTTCCTCCCTGCGGGTAGCATCGACCACATTGCGCAGCCGGAGCATGCGCTCCATTTTCAAATGTCAAAAAAGCTGCACGCGGCCAGCGTGAATTTGTTGGGAGTTCGCAGGACTTCAAGCAGAAGCAGTCGATGGCAATGAATAACTAAGTAGTCATGCTGCGTGGCTCCGACGCGACGCGCGCCGGATCGGGCGGTGGAATGGCCGCCGAGCTCGCGGGCTTCGCCAGAGCGAGTTGCGCAAATGGGGCGATCTGATCCAGCAGGCGGGCATCGAGTTGAAGTGATGCCCGGGGTTCGTTTCATTGAAAATACAATCTATCTTATGTTAATAATTTTTGCCAGTCGCACGCTGCGTGCCGAAAACCTGAGAAGCCACCGCCCCTGAAAATCACGCGCGACTGGGCATCAGTTCCATCAAGTCATCGGGTTAACCCTTAGTCAAGGCCGTACAATAGCCCCTCGCGCACCTTCTGCGCGCTTCGGTTATTTCCGGCTCAGGCCCCATGGACGCGTCTCACCTCATTGATGCCACCGGCATCGTTGCTCTTTCCCTGAATGTTCGAGGACTTGTCGGCGCCAGCGACAAGTCACTGCGGCGCTCCACCGGCATTGCTTCCGCGATCTGGGCAGTCAATAATTTTCTGCTGGGCGCCCACACCGCCGCAGCGCTGAGCATGGTCTCCGTCGGACGGCAAGCGTCGGCCGAAGCCGTGCAGGACCGAACGTCGCGCACGCGCCTGCTGGCATTCGCGGCCGTGATCGCCATCACGCTCACCGCGAGCATCCTCACTTGGAATGGATGGGCCACCCTCTGTACCGGGGCGGGCTCCCTGGTCGGGACATGGGCCATGTTCTACCTGCGCGGCATGCACCTGCGGCTGGCGATGGTGCTGGTTGCGTCGCTCTGGATGTACAACGCCTGGGCCTACAACTCCTGGTGGCAGATGATCGCCAATCTCGCCTCGGGCGGCGCGGCGTCGTATGGCGCCTGGCGCGCACGCCAGATGTCGATTCAGGCTCCGGCCTGAAACGCGCGGCGAGACAAGCGCGGCAGTCCGGTACAACGGCATCCAGCCATCTGTCCGACCGGCGGGGACGCCGGGCGGTCGTGCTTCCTGCCGCCATGAGCGTCTTCTGAGGCCCGATGCCGATCGTCCTGACCGAGGTCTTTCCGGTGGAATTGCACTCGACGGGCAGCAACCTTGCGCCGATCTGCTATGTCGAATTCAGCGTGCTGCTGATGCCAGGGATGCGCAGGATGCGCAGCGTCGATTGGGTCCCGCTCACGGCGTGAAAGCGAGTCGGCCGCGAGCACGAAACAGGCAGAATGGAAAGCGATGAGCGACAAGCAGGATGCAGCACCGGACAGCACCGCAGCGCGGGTCGCCCTGTGGCGCGCGCTGCATGTGGAGGCCGATCCGCCGCCGCATGTGCTGGCCGATGACATCGGCCTCCAGTTGCTCGCGCCCGACCCGGACTGGCGCCGCCGCGGCGACATGGATCTGCAGTTCACGCGGCCCTTTCGCGCCTCCATCGTGGCGCGTGCGCGCTTCATCGAGGACCTGGTCGTCGAACAGGCCGGCCGCGGGCTGGCGCAGTATGTGATCCTCGGTGCCGGTCTCGACAGCTTCGCCCAGCGCAGGCCTGAGATCGCGTCGCATCTCAGGGTGTTCGAGATCGACCCGCCGGGCCCGCAGGCCTGGAAGCGCCGGCGCCTGGTGGAGCTCGGCTTCGGCATCCCGGACTGGCTGCGCTTCGTGCCGGTCGACTTCGAAGCCGGAGAGGCCTGGCGGAACAGGCTGGTGGCGGCCGGCTTCGATGAGCGCAAGCCGGCCATCGTGGTCTCCACGGGTGTCAGCATGTACCTCAGCAAGGAGGCGAATGCGGCGGCGTTGCGCGAGGTCGCGGCCCTCGCGCCGGGATCGACGCTCGCCATGACCTTCCTGCTCCCGCTGGAACTGGCGGACCCCGAGGTGCGTCCCGGGCTCGAGATGGCAGAGAAAGGCGCGCGCGCCAGCGGAACCCCCTTCCTCAGCTTCTTCACCCCGCCCCAGATCATGACGCTGGCCCGCGAAGCCGGCTTTGCCGAATCGCGTCATGTCTCGGCGGCCGACCTGACCCGGCGCTACTTCATGGGCAGGACCGATGGTCTGCGCCCGCCGAACCATGCGGAGGAGCTGCTGGTGGCAACGACATAGCCTTCGCGGCCGGCGCAACGGCTGCAGCGGCCGATGTGAAAACGCACTTGGTACGGCACAAAAGTAGGTCCAAAATCTACACATCACTGGACCCCGTTGCGAGCATGGAACGTTTGCGAGCCATTGCGACCCCGGACGAGCCGGACCCATCGTTCTCAGTACCCTGCAGGCGATGCGCTAGGCTGCTGCAGGAGGGGAACCGGTTTTGCCTGTTCTGTTTCGCGGACCAGTTGGCTCCGGTCGCTGTCGACAATGCACGACCGGCGATCGAGCCGCGAGACGGCATCCCGGCCAGCGATGAAGCGCCCGCTCCCGAGGGCTTCGACTTCATGGACACCGTGCAGCCTGGCGCGCAGGAAGGTGCAAGCGCCGCAGCAGCAGGGTCGGATTTCGAAACGGACCTTGTCGGATTCGATCCGTCCCGGGCAAGCCCGCCGCAGGCAGGCGGCGCAAAGACGCATTGGACGGCGCGTTTCGCGACCTCCCGACATCTGGCGATCGGCGCCGTGCCGGTGCTGGTCCTGATCGGGCTTGCTTTTCCGGAACTCGGCCGGATCGATGCCGATGATCGGAAACCGGCTGCCAGGCCGCAAGCGCCCGAGCTCGCCGCCGAGCGCGTGCAGGCACCATCCATCCCGCGTGTTCAGCCTCAGCAGCCGCTGCCTGTGCCTCAGCCGCAACCTCTGCCTGCGCACGACGCGCGGGAGACCTTCAGCGCACTGGGACTGGACGAGACCGCTGCACGCCCATCGCCGCCACCGGCAGCGCCACCACCCGTCGTTTCGGCACCTGCCGTCGCGGCGACGGTGACCGACGGCAAGGCATGCAGCGACGCGCTCGCGGCGCTGGCCCTGTGCACGCAGAAATAGAGGTGCGAACAGAGAGAAACAGCAAGCCCGAGCTGCAAGAATGAGCCAGCATCACTGGCGGTATCACCAACCCTGGATGGAGCCAGCATGCCAATCAGATCCCTGCTGACAGGACTCTTGTGGACGGCCTGCCTCGCGTGCGCGGCAGCAGCGCCCCGGGCGGAATACAAGATCGTCACCGCGACGAAAACGGGCACCTACATCCAGATCGGCCAGGACCTGGCCAAGTGGGTCGCCGAGCCCGCCGACATCGGGCTGGAAGCGCTCGATTCGAAGGGCTCGGCGGAGAACGTCCAGCGCCTGCGCTACGAGCCCGGCGTCAAGCTGGCGCTGGTGCAGTCCGACGTCTACCAGGCCTTCCTGGACGAGGCGAAGGCCGGCAACGCCGATGCCGGCGACATCATCCGTCCTCTGCGCCTCATCATGCCGCTCTACGACGAAGAGATCTACTTCATCGTCCGCGCCGACTCGCCGCTCAACAGCATCCACGACATCAAGAACAAGAAGATCGCCGTCGGACCGCTGGGCAGCGGCACGGCCCTCACCTCCAGGACGCTCTACCAGCTGATGTTCGGCGAGCCGCTGCCGCCCGCCAACACGCAGTACCTCAGCAACGAGGAGTCGCTGGCCCGGCTCACGGTCGACAAGTCGATCGACGTCGCCATCATCGTCGCCGGCCAGCCGGCCAAGCTGTTCACGGACATGAAGGCCGAGGCACGCAACTACATCAAGATCCTGAAGCTCGACGAGGCGGCGCCCGAGACGGCGCGCGCGAAGAAAGCCTACTTTCCCGCGGTGATCCGTTCCGCCAGTTATTCGACCTGGCTCAAGGACGACGTGCCCACCCTGACCGTGAAGGCCTACCTCGTCACCTACGACTACGGGCTGCAGTCGACAGTCGGAAACCTGATGCGCTTCGCCGACTCCCTGTGCGCGAACTTCGACAAGCTGCAGGCCAACGGCCATCCCAAATGGAAGCAGGTGCGACTCGAGCTCCCTCCCCTGAACCAGGGATGGCGCTACTACCCGCCGATGGAAAAGCGCCTGCGCGCCTGCATCGCCCAGCGGGCGCCCTTCGGCGCCCCGACCGCCGCGCAATCATCGAGGACTTGCACGGAGCAGGAGCTGGTGCTGGGGATCTGCAAGCGGTGAATCTTCAATGCCTGCAGGACGAGCCCCTCACCTGCGATTCGACTGCGCCGCGTTCAGCCGGTCGTAACCGCTCAGCTCCAGGAATCCCTGGCCGTCGATGCTGCCCGTCACCTTGACCGGCCCTTCCCAATAGACATTGGCGGTGGTCCGGCCCGCATCGAATTCGCTGTCGGCAACGAAGGGCTTGATGTTCAGCACGCCCGACGGAAGCCGCACGCGCCATTCGACGACATAGGGGATCCGGGTATGCGGGCTGGTCCATGTCGTGACCGGCGTCAGTTCGACGTCTTCCGGCTTCAGCGGCACGGAGCCCTTCGCATTCGAGACCGTGCCGGCCGTCATGACCTTGTGCCCCTGCGCATCGAAGAGCTGGTAGAGCATCACGTCGGAACCGTCCGCCAGATGCAGCGCGAACCAGTTCCAGCCGAGGCTCAGCACATCGAAGTCCCCCCACTGGTGATCGAACCACACGTCGCCGCTGACCTGGGCCGGCTTGCCGCCGACCGTGATCTCGCCTTTCGCCGCCATGCGGGGGCGCGAATAGTAGTAGCTGATGCCGCTCTGGCCGAAGTCGAGCAGTCCTGGCGTGGCCGAGTTCGCAGCGCGATGCAGGATCGGCGCATGTGAATCGGTCAGGTCGAGCGCGATGGAGACGCCTTCGAAGGCGGCGCGAAGCTTCTGCGAAGGGCCGGATCCGGCGACCTGCCAATCGTCCTGCCGGAAGTCGAATCCGTTGGCGACATGCTGTGCCGGAAGACCGCCGGTGCGGCCCTGGTCGGCATAGCGCTGGCCGGTCTGAAGATCGGTCAAGGCCACGTGCATGACCGTCTGCTTGACCAGTCCGTTGGCGACGAAGACGGCGACGTGGAATGCGTAGCGCTGGCCCGTCGCCGCATCGAGGATGCCGTTGTAGTACCACCATTCCATGCCGGAACCGTGCGGCGCATCGTCGGCCGGCAGGTTCACGGGCGCGAGTGCCGCGGTGCGTTCGGCCGGCTTGCGCACCGGGTCGAGCGATGCGGCCGATGCGAGGGCCGGCCGGTCCGGCGCGGACATCCCCGCGTACAGCAATCCCGCGACGACGGCCACGATGGCCACGGCGAGCAGCGCGGCGAGGTAGGACCGCGTCCTCTTGCGCCGCGCCGAGCGCGACCGCGACCTGCGAGGCGAGTGCGGGGAGCGCGACGCGCTCCGGCTGGACCGGCTGCGGCTTCTTCTGGGTTGATCGTCGGCATTCATCTGCGGTGCATGGGAGAGAGGCAAGAACAAGGCCGGCATTCACAACGTCGGCCGATTCCGGGATGATGCCGCATTGTTCTTTTCCAACCCCGCGGAGCCAGAGCTTGACCACCGCCCTCCTCGTCATCGATGTCCAGCAGGGCCTGTGCGAAGGCGAACACGAGGCCTTCGAATCGCAGGCCGTCATCGGACGAATCAACCAGGTCGCGGCCAAGGCCCGGGCGGCGGGTGCGCCGGTCGTCTTCATCCAGCACGAGTCGTCCTTCGAGCTCCAGCACGGCACGCCGGCCTGGCAATTGGCGACGGGCCTGGATGTGCAAGCGTCCGATCTGCGCATCCGCAAGACCACGCCGGATGCCTTCCATCGCACCGAGCTCGAAGCCACGCTGAAGGCGCATGGCGTCACCGAGCTCGTGGTCTGCGGCATGCATACCGAGTTCTGCGTCGACACGACGGTCCGGCGGGCGCTGGCGCTGGGCTTTCCCGTCGTCCTGGTGGAGGACGCGCATACGAGCGAGGGCAACGCGCATCTGTCCGCGCCGCAGGTGATCCGCCATCACAACCTGACGCTCTCGAACATCCGCACCTTCGGGCCGCGCGTTCGTGTCGTCCCGGCCGAAGCGCTGCAGGTCGCGGCCTGAACGACGACAGGACCGCCCCTCGCGAGCCGCTCAATGCGCGATCGAGAGCGCCTGCGAAAGCTGGCGCAGCAGCGACGCGCCGTCGCCTTGCCAGGCACTGCCGTGCATGCACGCGAGCGTGTGCGGCTCGTGCGTCGCGAGCCCGGCCAGCAGCGCGGCCGTCTGCGGCGAATGCGCGTAGTAGTCCATCTGGTGGCGGAACGCCTCGCTGGGGCCGAGGATGTCGGCATCGGTCAGCGCCTTCTGGCTGTCGCCCGGCTGCGTGAAAAGGTCGCCGCAGAAGAAGGTGCGCGTCTGCGTGTCCATCATCAGCCCGCATTCCCAGCCGTGCGGCAGATGGGGCGTGTCGAACCAGCGCATCGTGTGACGGCCGAGTGCCAGTTCCTCGCCGTCGGCCAGCGCGCGCGGCGGCCGGTCGGCCAGGTCGCCCATCGAGGTCATCGCGGCGATGCCGCCGCACAGCGGCACGGCCTGCGGCGCCGCCGCCAGCAACAGGTTCATCGCGCCGCATTCGTCGGCTTCGACATGCGACAGCCCGATGTAGCGCAGGCGTTCGATCGGCATCAGGCTCGCGATGGCTTCGCTCACCATCGGAAAAAGCTGGCGCGGCCCGGTGTGGAACAGCAGCGGCTGATCGTCGACCACCAGGTACTGGTTGAAGCTGAACCACTGGCCGCCGGGCAGCGGCACCGGCGTGTTGATGCGGAAGATGCCCGCCGCGATTTCCTGGACGTTGGTGCCGGATTGCGGATTGGTGATCATGTGCGTCTCCTGTGTCCTGTCGAATAACCGAAGATGGGTCGCCGGAGGTCCGACCTTACACGGCCGGGCGCTCGTGCGCCATCTTCATTCGCGCAGCGTGAACACGATCGACAGATAGGAAACCGGCCCTTCGCGCAAGACCTCCGCGCCGTGCAGCGCGCGCGCATCGAACAGCAGCGAATCGCCCGGCCTGACCTCGAAGGTGCGGCTGCCGTAGCGGTATTTCACGCGGCCCGACACCATGTAGATGAACTTCACGCCCGGGTGCTGGAACGCGGGATAGGGCCGGGCTTCGTCGGACAGCGTGATCAGGTAGGGCTCGACGAACAGGTTGCCGGACAGCAGATGCCCCAGCAGCTCGTAGTGGTAGCCCTTCACGGCATCGACGCGCTCGACCTTCAGCCCCTTGCCGGCCGGCACGTGCGACATGTCCAGCCGCCGGACCTGATCGACGAAGAAGCGCGACATCGGCACATCGAGCACGGTCGCGATCTTGTCGAGCATCCCGGCCTTTGGCACTCACATCAGCTTGAACGGAAAGTACTTCGCCGTGATGCGGTCGTACGTCCCGTCGGCGCGGATGGCCGCCAGCGCTGCGTTCACCTTGGCCAGCGTCGCCGTGTCGCCCTTGCGCACGGCAATGCCGTTGCCGTCGCCGAGCAGGCCGCCCTTGAGGTCCGGGCCGACGAACGCGAAGTGGGCGGCGTCCGGCGTCTTCATGAAGCCCACGAAGTAGGTCCTCATGTTGCCGAGGATGTAGTCGACGCGGCCGGCGAGACGTCGGCCGGCGTGCCCTTCTTCGCGACGAAGCGCGAGATGGTTTCCTTGTACTTGTCGGAGAAGTCCACGCGCTGGCGCCGCTGTTCGGTGATCGCCATGCTGGCGACGATCAGGTCGAACTTCCGGGCGACGAGGCCCGGGATGATGCCGTCCCAATCCTGGGCCACGATCTCGCACCGCGCTTGCATCTTCTCGCACAGGGCATGGGCGATGTCGACATCCCATCCCTGCAGCTGGCCCTGCGCATCCTTGAAGCTCCACGGCGGATAGGTTCCCTCGGTGGCGATGCGGTAGGTGCCGGGCTGCGCGTGGGCGACGCAGGCAAGACCGGCAGCCATCAGGAAGGCGCAGAGCGAGCGCCGGCCGATCTCGGGAACGGGCTTCGGGAAGATCATCGGGTACCTCGGCTGAAGTGCATGAAGGCCTCGATGATTCGGGTGTTTCAGAAGCGTCGCAAGTCTTGCACCTCGTGCAAATCGCCTCGTGCCGGCGGCGAATTTCCCATTGAGGCCTGGCGCTCGCGCTGTTGCATGTCATGCAAATCCGTGCATTGCGGACATTCCGAGCGCCAGCCCGGCAGAATGCGGACATCCGCCATGACCCCTGCATCCGACTCTCGACGCGACGCCTCGCCCTCGTTCAATGCGACAGGTTCGAAGCGCGCCCGTCGCCCGCTGCTCGAATCCGTGCTGCTGTGCGCCTGCCTGCTGGCCGCGGGCTGCGCGACCCGGCCGCCACCGCTGCCCTCGACCCCCTACACGCCGCTATCGGCCGGGCAATCGGACGATATCGCGATCCATGCGATGGGCCTCGTCGGCACACCGTACCGCTACGGCGGCAACACCCCCGAAGGCGGCTTCGACTGCAGCGGGCTCATCGGCTACGTGTACCGCGGGAGCGTGGGGACAGCGCCGCCGCGCACCGTGGCCGCGTTGTCGCGCTTCGGCCAGCCGGTGAGCGCGAGCGATCTGCGTGTCGGCGACCTGGTGCTCTTCGGCGGCAATCCGCCTTCGCATGCGGGCATCTATGTGGGCGACGGCCGTTTCGTGCACGCGCCGTCGACCGGCGGTGAAGTGCGGCTCGACCGCCTCGACGGGATCTACTGGTCGCGCCAGCGGCTCGAGGTCCGCAGGCCCTGACGAGCGTCGGGGCAGCCGCTCCCCTTCCGCTCGGGCCGCGCGCATCACCACCCCGGCGAGTCGTTTCCTGCTCGCGTAGCATGGCGCTTTTGCCATGCCTCTCATCGATCGATCCCTGTTCGTGGCCCTGCTGCTGTGCTGCGCCCTTGCCGGCATCGCCGCGGATCCGGCCCATGCCGACCCTGGCCCTGGCCCCAGCTGGGGAGCGATCGCGTCCAGGGACGCCGGCGGCTACGGCTACTCGTTCAACCACCCGTCGCGCGCCGCGGCGGAGCTTGCGGCGCGCGCCCAATGCGACCGCGCGGCGGGCCGCTCGGGCACCTGTGCCATCCGCGCGTACTTCGATCGCTCCTGCGGTGCGCTCGCGACCGGCAACTACGGGGAATGGGGCACCGCCATCGCCTCGACGGCCGCCGCTGCCGGCAAGGCGGCGGCCGTGCAGTGCGACAGCCATCTGCCCACGCAGCCTTGCAAGGTGGTCGTCAGCATCTGCTCGCCGCGCTGAGCATCGGCGCATGAACCATGGCTGTGCCTGAACCCTCCGCGCGAACCCTTCCGGTCCGCCTTCGCCCCGGCGACGACCTGAGGCGGGCCCTCGAATCCGTGGTGGCAGCAGAAGGTGGGACGGCCGCCTTCGTGCTGTCGGCCGTCGGAAGTCTTCGCCCCGCCGAGATCCGCATGGCCGGCGCGCACGGCGCGCTGAGGATCGATTCGGATACAGAACTTCTCACCCTCTCGGGCAGCATCGCGGCCGGCGGCTCGCACCTGCACATGAGCGTGAGCGATGGCCAGGGTCGCGTGCTGGGCGGCCATGCCTGCTATGGCTGCATCGTTCGCACGACGGCCGAGGTGCTGCTGGTTCTGCTGCCGCAATGGCACTTCTCGCGCGAACCCGACCCGAGCACCGGATGGGCGGAACTTGTCGTCCGGCGGATTCCCGACGCTTGAAAGAGCGGACTTCACCGCCCGGCGTGGTAAGTATGATCAGGCAATGCCAAAGCTGCAGATGACGTCGGCAGGAGAAACCCGGCACGTCGACCTCAAGCCCCACGAGAACACGCTGGGCAGAAACATCCACAACGACATCGTGCTCAATTCGCGCTTCGCGAGCCGCCGGCATGCGGTCATCGTGGTCGAAGCCGCGTTCACCACCATCCGCGACCTCGCCAGCCAGAACGGCACCTTCGTCAACGGCGTGCGCGTGCAGACCCAGTCGCTGGCCGATGGTGACGTGATCCGCATGGGCGAGTGCGAACTGCACTTCATCGCCGGCGACCAGGAGTTCAGCGAGGTCGTGGCCCAGCGCCTGTCGTCGGTGCCGAACTGGATGCTCGACGAGCATGCGCCCACGGCGCCCGATGCCGCGGGGCCGGACGAGGATGCGCGCCGTCCCAAATCGACCTAGTTCGGATGCCAGGTCGACACGACCGGCGGCGTCTTGTCGGTCGCCCCGCCGGCCAGTGCGTACGAGAGATGGTTGGCCGCTTGAATCACGGTCTTGGCGTGCCCGACCAGCTTGCTCTTGGACAGCCGGTCGGCAGGGCCGGAAATGCATACCGACCCCAGCAGCGTCCAGTGAAGGCCGAACACCGGAGCCGACACCGTCGCAACGCCCTTCTCCCGCTCGCCGATCGACAGGTGATAGCCACGCCGGCGGATCTCTTCGTAGAGCTTGCCCGGCTCCCCCGAGAACGCAAGGATGACCCGGCCTGGCGAGCCCTTGTCCAGCGGAAGCATTTCCCCCATCCGCGCATGATGACGGATCGGCTGCGGTCCTTCGACCCGGACGAGGCAGGTGCGAAAGTTGCCCTCGCGCACATAGAACGCGGAGCTCTCACCGGTCTTGTGCGATAGCGCCCTGAGCATCGGCTCGACAACGTTGTTGACGTCGAAGCTCGATTGGTAACGCGCACCCAGCCAACCGGCCGCGGGCCCGAGCCGCCACTCGCCGTCGTCGCGCTGAACCATATAGCCGGACTGGGCCAGCGTGCGCGCAAGGCGCAGTGCCGTGGTCTTGTGCATCCCGCTGCGGCGGCTCAGTTCCGCGAGGGACAGGCGCGTCTCGGCCATGCCGAAGGCTTCGAGCAACTGGAGCGCTCGCGTGACCGCGACGACACCGCCCGAGCCGGCTTCAGCTTCGTTCGAGGGGGCTTCGGCGATTTTCCGCATCTTGTTTCATACCGTGGTTGATGGTTCACTGCATGCAACCCCATTGTAGCTGGTGGAACGCCCCTCTAAAGTCTCGGCCAGCCCCGAACGCAGCCCGCGTCGAGGACCTTCAACAAGACAGAGACACGAGATGCAGATCAACCGCATGACCCGCCGCGCGAGCATCGCAATGGCGCTCGCACTGGCGTCCGGCGCCGTGCTGGCGCAGGCCTATCCCTCTCGGCCGATCCGATTGATCGTGCCGTTCCCCCCGGGTGGCGGCACCGACATCATTGCGCGCGAACTGGTCAACAAGATCGTCACCGAACAGGGGTGGACCGTCGTGATCGACAACCGACCCGGGTCCGGCGGCAACCTCGGCGTGGATGCCGCTGCCAAGGCCGCGCCCGATGGCTACACGCTGGTGATGGGCCAGACCAGCAACCTCGCGATCAACCCGACGCTGTATCCCAAGCTGCCCTACAACCCCGTCAAAGACCTCGCCGCCATCGGCCTGGTGGCATCCTCGCCGCTGGCCATCGTGGTGGCTGCCGACTCGCCGTACAAGACATTGGCTGATGTCGTGGCCGCAGCCAAGGCCAAACCTGGCGTGCTCAACTTCGCTACCTCGGGCAACGGCACGGTCGCGCACCTGGCCACGGAGATGCTGCAGCGCACTGCCGACGTCAAGCTCACGCACGTGCCGTACAAGGGCGCGTCGCAGGGCGTGACCGACGTGATCGGCGGGCAGGTTCAACTCTACGTGTCGTCGGTGCCGACGCTGATCAGTTTCGTCAAGGGCGGCAAGATGCGCGCGCTGGCTGTCACCTCGGCCAAGCGCGCCGAGGATCTGCCCGATGTCCCGACCGTGGCCGAGTCCGGCTACAAGGGTTTCGAAGCGGTGACTTGGTTCGGCCTGGTGGGCCCGGCCGCGATGCCCAGGGACGTCGTCGTGAAGTGGAACGCGGCGTTGAACAACGCGCTGGCCGCGCCCGACCTGCGCAAGAAGCTTGCGGCCCAGGGGGCGGATGTGGAAACCGGCACGCCGGAAAAGTTCAGCGCCTTGATCCGTGACGACATCGGTCGCTGGGGCAAGGTTGTCAAGGCATCGGGCGCCACGATCGACTGAACGGCTCGACGCCGAACGCATGGCGCGATGAACACGATGGACGACGAAGTGCTCGCGACGCCGTTCTCCGCCGGGCGGGGCCGCGCTGCGGTCGCGGTGCCGGCAGGCGCCTGCGATTGCCACATGCACGTGTACGACGCGCGCTACCCCGCGGCGGTGGGCGCGCGGCTCACGCCGCCCGATGCCGGCGTCGACGATTACCGCCTGCTGCAGCGGCGCACCGGTACCCGGCGCGTGGTGGTGGTCACGCCCTCGACCTACGGCACCGACAACCGGCCGATGCTCGACGCGCTGCTCGCGTTCGGCTCCGATGCGCGTGGCGTGGCCGTGATCGACGAAGGCGTCGACGACGCGGTGCTGGAACGGCTCCATGCAGCCGGCGTGCGCGGCATCCGTTTCAATCTGTCGCTCGGTTTCATCGGCGCGATCGCCGGGCTCGAGTTGCTGGCGCAACGCATCGCAGCACTGGGCTGGCATCTGCAACTGCTAGCGCCGCCCGACCTGCTCGCCGGTCTGGCCGACGTGCTCGGCCGGTTGCCGGTGCCCGTCGTGTTCGATCACTTCGGCCGCATAGCGCCTTCGATGGCCGGGCATCACCCGGCGCATGCGCTGGTGCTGCGCCTGCTCGGCGCAGGCCGGGCCTGGATCAAGTTGTCGGGCGGCTACATCGTCACCGAGCAGGGCCCGCCGCACTACGCCGACGTAGCGCCGCTCGCCCGCAGCTACCTGCACGCCGCGCCCGAGCGCGTGCTCTGGGGCAGCGACTGGCCGCATGCCTCCGCCTCGGCCGGTCACCAGCCGATGCCCGACGACGCGCGGCAGATGGCGCTGCTCGCCGAATGGACGGGCGATGCAGGCACGCTGCGGCGCGTGCTGGTCCACAACCCCGCTGCGCTCTACGGCTTTTCCAACGCAACTCCTCACGAGGCGACATCATGAATTCAATCCGCCGGCGCACGTTGGGCGCCCTCGCGTTTTCGCTGCTCGCGCTGGCCTGCATGCCTGCCGGCGCGCAAGGCGGCTGGCCGGGTGGCAAGCCCATCACCTGGGTCGTGCCCTATCCGCCCGGCGGCACCACCGACATCCTGGGTCGCGCCATCGCCGCACGGCTGGGCAGCGCCCTGGGCACGGCGGTCATCGTCGAGAACAAGGCGGGCGCCACCGGCACCATCGGCTCGGCCTTCGTCGCCAAGGCAGCGCCCGATGGCTACACGCTGCTCGGCACCTCGATCGGTCCGCAGGCGATCGTGCCGAGCCTGCTGCAGCACATGCAGTACGACCCGGTCAAGGCCTTCGAGCCCGTCACGCTGATCGGCAACATCCCGCACGTGCTGGTCGTCGGTGCCGGCTTGCCGTTTCGCACGGTGGCCGATCTGCTGGCGGAGGCGAAGGCCAGGCCGGACACCCTGTCATTCGCTTCGGGCGGCAACGGCACCATCCTGCAGATGCAAGGCGAACTGCTGTGCATGCAGTCGCACACCCGCATGACCCATGTCCCCTACAAGGGCGACACGCCCGCCATCCAGGACGTGCTGGGAGGCCATGCCAGCTTCATGTTCGCGCCGGCCGCCGCCGCGCTGCCGCACGTCGAGGGCGGCAAGCTCAAGGCATTGGCCGTCACTTCGGCCAAACGCCTCAAGTCCTTGCCCGATGTGCCGACCATGGCCGAGGCCGGCATTCCCGATTTCGTGGTCGAGCAATGGCAGGCGGTCTATGCGCCGGCCGGCACGCCGCAACCCGTGGTGCAGCGGCTCAACGCGGAGATCGTTCGCATCCTGAAGGAGCCCGACCTGGTCGCCATGGCCGACAAGCTCGGCGTCTCGCTCGTCGGCAGCACCCCGCAGCGACTCGCCGACACCCAGAGAGCCGACCTTGCCAAGTGGCGCAAGGTCATCAAGAGCGCCGGCATCAAAGCCGACTGATCAACCCCCGCCTTCTCTCCAACGAAAGAAACCTCATGTCCTCCATCCTTCCCGACATCATCCGCGACTTCGAACGCGTGCCTGCCGACATCGTCACGCAGGCCGCCGCGTTCCAGCCCGCGATCCTCGCCGACGTGGCCGGCCGGCGCGGCGCGTTGCACGGCCGCATCAAGGCCTTGCGTCCGCGCATGAAGCTGGCCGGCACCGCCTTCACGGTCGAGGTGCGCCCGGGCGACAACCTCATGATCCACGCCGCCATCGCGATGGCCCGACCGGGCGACGTGCTGGTGATCGACGGCAAGGGCGACCAGAGCTCGGCGCTGATGGGCACCATCATGATGACCGCCTGCCGGCAACTGGGTCTTGCCGGCGTGGTGATCGACGGCGCGGTGCGCGACAGTCTCGAGCTCGACGAGATGGACTACCCGGTGTTCTCTGTCGGCACCAATCCGAACGGCCCGACCAAGAACATCGGCGGCCGCATCGGCCATCCGGTCACGGTCGGCGGCGTGACGGTGCGGCCCGGCGACTTCGTGATCGGCGACGGCGACGGCGTGGTCGTCGTCGAGCGCGAGAAGATCGAGGCCCTGTTGCCGCTCGCCGCGAAGAAAGTCAAGGACGAGGCCGCGCGCATCGCCGCCATCAAAGCCGGGGACACCGCCGCGAAGTGGCTGTCATCCGCACTGCGCACCGCCGGCGTGCTGAAGGAAGGGCAGACCCTGTGAGCACCATCCTCGTGACGGGCGCCGACCTGGCGCCCGAGGCGCTCGCGCTGCTGAAGGCGCATGAGATCGTCTTTGCCGGCAAGGCGCCGACCGAGGCCGATCTCGTGGCCCTGTGCGGCGCGCACGACCCGGTGGCGATCATCGTGCGCTACGGCAGGATCGGCGCCGCGGTGATGGACGCTGCACCCGCGCTCAAGGTGATCTCCAAGCACGGCAGCGGCACCGACACCATCGACAAGGCCGCGGCCAAGGCACGTGGCATCGAGGTGGCTGCCGCCGTCGGTGCCAACGCGGCTGCGGTGGCCGAGCAGGCGCTCGCGCTGCTGCTGGCCTGCGCCAAGTCGGTGGTGCCGCTTGACGCGCGCATGCACGCCGGCCACTGGGACAAGGCCACGCACAAGAGCCTGGAGCTGGGCGGGCGCTCGGTCGGTGTGGTCGGCCTCGGCGCCATCGGCCTGCGCTTTGCGAAGATGGCGGATGCGATCGGCATGCGCGTGATCGGCTTCGATCCGTTCGCCGGCAGCCTGCCGCCCTATGTGCAGCGCGTGGACCTGGAAACGATCTGGCGCGAATCCGATGCGGTTTCGCTGCACTGTCCGTTGAGCGAAGAGAACCGCGGCCTCGTCAACGCGAAGACGCTCGCGCAATGCAAGCGCGGCGTGATCCTGGTGAACACCGCGCGCGGTGGCCTGATCGACGAGGTGGCGCTGCTCGACGCCGTGCGCTCGGGACAGGTCGCGGGTGCGGGCCTCGACAGCTTCGCCATCGAGCCGATGACGCCCGGCCATCCGTTCCAGGGCGAGAAGAACATCGTGCTGAGCCCGCACATCGGCGGCGTGACCCGCGACGCCTATGTGAACATGGGCGTCGGCGCGGCGAAGAATCTGCTGGATTCGCTGGCGCGCCAGCCGGCCGCTGCGGGCGCCTGAGTGCCGGAGGCCGCATGCCACAACGTTGGAAGCACGCACCCGCCGGCAGCCACTGGGGCGAATTCGGCCCTGACGACCAGCGCGGGCGCATGAACCTGGTGGATGCCGCGAAGGTCCTGCAGGGCATCGCCGAGGTGCGCGAAGGCCGCACCTTCTGCCTGTCGCTGCCGCTCGACGTGCCCGGCGGCCGCGCGCTGAATCCGCGCCGCATGCCGCCACGCACCTTCTCCACGCTGCGCGATGGCGCGAGCGACGGGCAGCAGGGTTTCTGCTGGTCGTACCAGTCGGAGGATCCGGACCTCAGCGACGTGGTCTGCGACGACGTGGTGCTGATGAGCCTGCAGTACTCGACGCAGTGGGACAGCCTCGCCCACATGGGCAGCCGCTTCGATGCCGATGGCGACGGCGTGGCCGAAGCCGTGTTCTACAACGGCTTTCGCGCCGGCGAGCAACTGCAACCGGCTGCCGAGGATGTGCACGCGGTCGAGCCCTGGGCGCGCTACCCCGGCCCGCGGGCCGGTGCGCTCGGGATCGAGCAACTGGCCGCGCACGGCGTGCAGGGGCGCGGCGTGCTGATCGATCTTGCGCATCACCTCGGCCGCCGGCGCCAGGCCGTCGGCTACGACACGCTGATGCGCGTGCTGGAAGCCGACGGCGTGGAGGTCGAGCCCGGCGACATGGTCTGCATGCACACCGGCTTCGCCGACACGCTGCTGGCGATGAACCGCCAGCCCGACGTGAAGCACCTGCACGAAACCGGCAGCGGCCTCGATGGCCATGACGCCAGGCTGCTGAACTGGATCGTCGACGTGCGGCTGGCCTGCCTGATCGCGGACAACCCGGCCGTCGAACTGGTGCAGCCCAAGCGGCTCGGCGAGGGCGGCGCGCCGATGCGCCAGCCGCGCCTCGCACTGCACGAGCACTGCCTGTTCAAGAACGGCATTCACCTGGGCGAGCTCTGGTACCTGAGCGAGCTCGCGCACTGGCTGCGTGCCAACGGGCGCAGCCGGTTCCTGTTGACCGCGCCGCCGCTGCGCCTGCCGGGGGCCGCGGGCTCGCCGGCGACGCCCATCGCCACGGTCTGAGCACCGGCGCGGTTCGCGATCCAAATTCCATTCCTGCAAGGAGACAAACATGAACCCTCTGTTCCAGCGCAATCGCCGCGCAACGCTCGCGGCATCCGCCGCCGCAATGGGCTGGCTCGCGCTCGGCGCAGGCACGGCCTGGGCACAGAACGCGTGGCCGCACCGGTCCATCCGGCTCGTCGTTCCCTATCCGGCCGGCGGCAATGCGGACAGCACGGCGCGCCTGCTGGCCGCGCAGTTGTCGGAACGACTGCAGCAGCAGGTGATCGTCGACAACCGTCCCGGCGGCGGCGGCACCATCGGCGCAGGCCTGGTGGCCAAGGCCCCGGCCGACGGCTACACGCTCTTGCTCGACGCGACTGCCTTCACCGTCAATCCGAGTCTGTTTCCCAAGCTGGCTTACGAACCGGCGAAAGATTTCGCCCCGATCTCGCAAGTGACGCGGGTGCCCATGCTGCTGGTGGTGCCGACCGCGTCACCATTGCGATCGGTGGCCGACCTGATCCGGTCCGCGCGCGCCGCCCCAGGCAAGCTCAGCTACGCATCGGCCGGCAACGGAGGAGCCCAGCATCTGGCCGGCGAGTTGTTCAAGCAGGGCGCGAAGTTGTCGATGACGCACATTCCCTACCGCGGCGGTGCACCCGCGCTCACCGATCTGGTCGGCGGGCAGGTCGATCTGATGTTCAGCGCCACCTCGGCGTCGGGACCTTTCGTCAAGAGCGGCAAGCTGCGGGCGCTGGCCATCACCTCGGCCGCGCGCGTGCCGGAGTGGCCGCATCTGCCCACCGTGGCCGAGTCCGGCGTTCCGGGTTTCGAGGTGAACGAATGGAACGGGCTGTTCGCGCCGGCCGGAACACCGAAGGCCGTGCTGGACCTGCTCGAAACCGAAACCCGCGCCGCCCTCAGGACCGCCGAACTGCAGCGGCGGCTGAGCGAGCTCGGCGTGCAGCCGGTCGGCTCGAGTTCGCAGGCGTTCGCTCGCTTCGTCGAGAGCGAGTCGTCCAGATGGGCCGGCGTCATCAAGGCCAGCGGCATCCGGATCGATTGAGTCCGCAACCCTCTCACCACGAGACAAGACATGCCCTCATGCCATCTTTCCCATCGCCGCGCGGCGCTCGCCGCCTCGATCGCGCTGGCCGCGCACTGTCTGGGCTTCGCGGCCGGCCCGGCCGAGGCACAGGACGTGTGGCCGGCCAAGCCAGTTCGCGTGGTCGTCGGTTTCGCCGCCGGCGGCCCAACCGATGTGGTCGCGCGTGCCTTCGCGGATCACGCCAGCCGTGCGCTCGGCCAACCCTTCGTTGTCGACAACAAGCCCGGCGCCAACACCATCATCGCGGCCCAGGCGGTGGCCGGCGCGCCCGCCGACGGCTACACGCTGCTCTTCGGTGCGACCAACCACACGATGATCCCCGCGCTCTACAGCAACCGCGTCAAGTTCGACGCCGTGCGCTCGTTCCAGCCGATCTGCACGGTGGCGTCGAGCCCGACGGTGCTCGTGGTCGGCCACGGCCTGCCGGTGAAGACGCTGGCCGAATACATGACGAAGGCCCGTGCCGAGCCCGGCCACGTGACCGCGGGCACGGCCGGCATCGGCAGCTCGGGACACTTCGCGACCGAGATGTTCGCGCGTGCCAATGGCCTGTCGCTGAATCACGTGCCGTACAAGGGAGCCGCGCCGGTGGTGACGGATCTGATGGGCGGCCAGCTCGACAGCTCGTTCGCCACGCTCGGCTCGGTGCTGCCGCAGATCCAGAGCGGCCAGCTGACAGCACTCGCCGTGGCCTCGAAGAATCGCTCGACACTGCTGCCCGACTTGCCCACCTTCAAGGAGGCCGGCGGTGGCGAGTATTCGGCCGACGCCTGGTACGGCGTTCTCGCGCCGGCCGGTACACCCGAGCCGATCGTGAAGGCACTGGAGCGCGTATCGACCGAGTTCGCGAAGAGCGCGTCGACCGCCGAGAAGCTGCACAAGCTCGGCCTCGATGCCGAATCGGTCTGCGGCTCGGCCTTCGGCGCCCGGATGCAGCGCGAAGTGACGACCTACACGCGCATCGCGCGCGAACTCGATCTCAAGGCCGATTGAAGCCGACAACGAATTCAACAGAATGGACCCCATGAACCCCCGTTTCATCCTCGATCGACGCGCCGCGCTGGCCTTGTGCGCAGTGACCGCTTTCACTTTCACCGCGCCCTGCGCGCTCGCGCAGACCCCCTACCCCGACAAGGGCGTGCGCATCGTGGTGCCGTACCCGCCTGGCGGCGCCGTCGATCAGGTCACGCGGCGCATTGCGCAGAAGCTGACCGAGCAGACCGGCCACAGCTTTTTCATCGACAACAAGGCCGGGGCCACCGGCACCATCGGCGCGCAGCAGGTGGTGCGCGCGGCGCCGGACGGCTACACGCTGCTCGCCAACGACACCACCTACTCGATCCTGCCCTACGTCTTCAGCAAGTTGCCTTGGGACCATGAGAAGGACCTGGTGCCGGTGGCGGCCTTCAACTTCGCGCCGGTCGCGCTCGTCGTTGCGGCCGATTCGAAGTTCAAGACCTTCGGCGAACTCGTGGCGTACTCGAAGGCCAACCCCGGCAAGCTCAACTACGGCACCGGCGGTGCCGGCACCATGCCACACTTCGCGACCGAAGCGCTCAAGAGCGCCACCCGCCTCGATGCGACGCATGTGCCCTTCAAAGGCGCGGGCGAGGCCACGCTGGCGCTGCTCGGTGGCAGCATCGACTTCCAGATCGCCTCGACGCCCGGCGTCATGGGCCAGGTCAGGGGCGGCAAGGTGCGCCTGCTGGCGATCAGCGGCAGCAAGCGCCTGAAGGCCGTGCCCGACACGCCGACCTTCGCCGAGGCGGGCGTCAAGGACTACAGCGTGATCAACTTCACCGGTCTGTGGGCACCCAGGGGCACGCCGGCACCGGTGGTCGCACGGCTGGAGAAGGAGATCGCGATCGCGATGGCGAGTCCCGACATCCAGGCCTTTGCCGACGACCTCGGCTGCGTGCCGACGGTGGTGAGTGGCGCGGCCTTCGCGACCCTGCTGCGCGAGAACGCGCGCTTGTGGGGCAAAGTGGCGGCGACCGCGCAGGTCGACAAGCAGTAACGCAACACAAAGAGAAAGCGCATGCCATGTTCTTCGTCCAGCCGCCCGAAGTCCGTGAACTCGAGATCTTCAGCCGCATGCCCGAGCGCTTCCGGCGCAAGGAACGCAGCGCCTGGGCCGATGCGAACCGCGGTGGCCAACCGGTCGACTCCTTCCTCGAAGGCCCGGTGTTCGACGCCACCGGCAACCTGTACCTGACGGACATTCCCTTCGGTCGCATCTTTCGCATCGACGCGGCGGGCGAGTGGGAACTGGTCACCGAATACGACGGCGAGCCCAACGGCATGAAGTTCCTCAACGCGCGGGAACTGCTCATCACCGACTACAAGAACGGCCTGATGCGGCTCGACATCGCGTCGGGCCAGGTCACGTCCTTCCTGGAGCGCCGCAACAGCGAACGCTTCAAGGGCGTCAACGACCTGGTGTTCGACGCCCATGGCAATCTCTACTTCACCGACCAGGGCCAGAGTGGCCTGCACGAACCCACCGGCCGCGTCTATCGGCTCTCGCCCGAGGGCCGGCTCGATCTTTTGCTGGCCAACGTGCCGAGTCCGAACGGCGTGGTGCTCTCGCCGGACGAGAAGGTGTTGTTCGTCGCCGCCACGCGCGGCAACTGCGTATGGCGCGCGCCGTTGATGGACGACGGCAGCGTGGCCAAGGTCGGCCAGTTCTTCACCTCCTACGGCCCGAGCGGCCCCGATGGCCTGGCCATGAACGAGGAAGGTGGTCTCCTCATCGCCAACCCCGGGCTGGGCTATGTGTGGGTTCTCAACCGGCGCGCCGAGCCGGTGCTCGTGCTGCGCGGTCCGGCCGGTGCGTCGACCACCAATCTCGCATTCGGCGGCGCCGATCGGTGCATGCTGTACGTCACCGATTCGACGTACGGCCATGTGTTGAGAGCGACGCTCGAGGTGCCCGGCCAGCGGCTTCATCGAGGGCCGGGGGACTGAGACTTCCAGCGGCAGAGATTCGCGCGATCCAGCCATGACCGGCCGTCGACGAACTATCGAGGCCACAACAGCCTGTACAGCACGTCAGAACCGTCACACACGCCGCACGTGGCCTCCGCCAAACCGAATGGGCCTCACCGGCAAGCCTTCTCTTCAGGTCTCGACGATCGCCACGACCTGCCCCTCCTCCACCGCATCGCCCTCGCCGGCGCGCAGCTCCACGACGACGCCAGCGGCCTCGCATTGCACCGGGATCTCCATCTTCATCGACTCCACCACCAGGAGGGTGTCATCGGCATCCGCCCGCGACCCGACGGGCAGCAGAACCTTCCAGATCTTGCCGGTGACTTCGGCCTTCACTTCGATGCGTGCCATTTCTTCTCCATTTCGGATTTCGTGATCGGAACCTTGTGGAACACGGTCCGCCTATTCCAGCTTGATCCCTGCGGATCGAATCAGCTCGCCCCAGCGCGCCGTGTCCGCATGCACGAACGCCGTGGACTGCGCCGGGCTCATGCTCTCGGCGAAACCACCGAAGTTCGCGATCTGCGCCTGCACCTCGGGCAGGTGCATGACCTTCCGCACTGCATCGGCGAGCCGTTGCTGGATCCCGGCCGGCACGCCCGCGGGCGTGACCACGCAGAGCCAGCCCTCGGCCGAGAATCCCGGGTAGCCGCTCTCGGCGACGGTGGGCACGTCGGGCAGCGCCGGCAGGCGCTGGGCCGAGCTGATCGCGAGCGCGCGCATCTGGCCGTTGCGCACGTAGGGCACCGCGACGCTCGTCACTTCGAACAGCACGGGCACATGGTTGCCCAGCAGCAGCGCAGCGGCCTGGCCACTGCCGCGATTCGGCACATGCACGAGCCGGGCGCCGCTCACATGCTGGAGCAGTTCCGCCGTGAGATGCTGCGAGGATCCCGCGCCGGGCGTCGCATACTCGATCGATGCACGCTTCGATTGCTCGATCAGATCCTTGAGCGTCCGGTACGGCGACTTGGGGTCGACCAGCACGACGATCGGGCCGCGATAGACGACGGAGATCATCGAGAAGCCGTTCTCCGCGTCGTAGGCCAGCTTGGGATAGAGCGCCGGATTGAGTGCCAAGGGCCCGATGGCACTCAGGCCGATGGTGTAGCCGTCGGGCGCCGCCCGCCCGAGGGCCGCCATGCCGATGCCGCCGCTCGCACCGGCCTTGTTCTCCACCACCACCGCCTGGCCGAGTTCCTGCGGCAGCCGGTCGGCGATCAGGCGAGCGATCGAATCGGTCACGTTGCCCGGCGCGAAGGGCACGATCATCGTGATCGGGCGACCCGGGTAGCGCTGCTGCGCGAAGGCCTGCGGCAGGGCCGCGGCGAGTCCGATGCATGCGATGGCGGCCATCAACGAGCGGCGTATCGATCCGGGTGTCATGGGTCGTCTCCAAGCGGTATCACAAGTAGCAGGGCCAGCTCTGCATCAGGTGCCGTCCCACGCCCGCCGTGCCGCGCGCCTGATGGACCTCGAGCATGCGCACCAGCCAGTCGCGTGTTTCATGCGGCCGGATGACCTGCTGCACGTGAAAGTTGGCTGCCATCACCCACGGGCTGGTCTCGCGCGCCAGTTCGGCCAGCCGGTCGTCGAAGCCCGGATCGCCGGGCGACAGGCCATCGACCACGGTCACGCCCGCGGCCGGCGCCATGAATCCGATTTCCGCCGTGGGCCAGACCGCGATCTCGTCGGAGTTGCGGCCGCCGCCCATGTTCAGATAGGCCTGTCCGTAGAGCTTGCGCAGGATCACCGTCAGCTTCGGCACCGTGGCGAGTTGCAGCGCCGTCATGTAGTTCATGATGCGCGCGGGTGCCCCGGCCTGCTCGGCCTCGAGGCCGATCGCGAAGCCCGGCACGTCGACCAGGTTGACCAACGGGATATTGAAGGAATCGCACAGGACGATGAAGGATGCGATCTTCCTGCAGGCGGCGATCTCGAGCGCGCCGCCCTTGTGCAGCGGATTGCTGGCGATGATGCCGACCGCGCGTCCGCCCAGGCGGGCGAGTCCGGTGATGCCGGTCTTGCCGAAGCGCGCCTTGAGTTCGAAGAAGCTGTCGCGATCGACGATCGCGCGGATGATCTTCTTCATGTCGTAGACCTGCGTCTCGCGCTCGGGCAGCAGTTCCAGGATGCCGGGCATCAGGTCGCCCGAGCCGGGCGGCACCGGCTGCAGCGGCGGCGTCTCGGCGTTGTGCGAGGGCAGGTACGACAGGAAGCGGCGGATCGCGTCGATCGCTTCTTCGTCGCTGTCGACCACCTGATCCACCAGCCCGGTGGTCTCAGCATGCAGCAGCCAGCCGCCGAGCGCCTCGGGCTCGAGGGTGGCGCCGGTCGCCTGCTTCACCAGGGGTGCGCTCGAGACCGACAGCAAGGCGCCCTTGCGCATCACCTTGAAGTCGCTCAGGCACGAGTACCAGCTCGACGACCCGTAGCAGGGGCCGAGGATGGCCGCCGCCCAGGGCGTTTCGCGCAAGCGCAGGTACTGCGCCGGATCGCTGCCGCTGGCACCCATGCCGGCGGCACCCATCGTTTCCGGAATGCGCGCGCCCGAGGACTCGCCGAGGAAGACCAGCGGAAGGCCGCGCTGCGCCGCCACGCGCTTCATGTGGGCGATCTTGCGGCCGTTGACCATCGTGCTCGATGCACCCATGACGGTGAAATCGTTCGACATCGCCGCCGCCTCGCGCCCGGCGATGCGGCCGAAGCCGGCGATCTTGCCGTCGGCCGGCGCCTTGCCCGCATCCGGGCCGGAGAACGCGAACAGGCCCACTTCGGCGAAGCTGCCTTCGTCGAAGAGCGCGGCCAGCCTGGCGCGTGCATCGAGCAGGCCGGCGTCGCGCCGGCGCTGGAGCTTGGCCGCGCCACCCATCGCCAGCGCCTGCGCATGGCGGCGTTCGTAATCGTCCGAGATTTCTTTCCGGTCCATCAACCTTGTTCCTTGTCTCTCGTCATGGCGCGGACCCGGCTCATCGCATGCCGCGCAGCTTCACGCCCAGCCGGGTCGCGCAGACCGCGTAGGCATCGCGCACCCAATCGCACAGCAAGGGTCGCGTGGTCGCGGGCTCGATCACGTCGACGACGCCGAAGCGCTCCGCCGTCCGCAGCGGCGATCCGATCTTGTGGAACAGCGTCTCGAGTTCGAGCCGGCGCGCCTCGGGGTCGGCGGCGGCTTCGAGCTCGCGCCGGTAGGCCGCCGCGACGCCGCCTTCCACCGGCACCGATCCCCAGCGCGCCGATGGCCACGCGAAACGGTGCGGCAAGGCCATGCCGCCCGGCCCGACCCAGGGACTGAGCATGCCGCCGGCGAGGCCGAAGCAGCGGCGGATGACGATCGCGATCCAGGGGATGGACGATTGCTCCATCGCGGCCTGGGCGCGCAGCACCGCGGCCAGGGTTCCTTCGCGCTCGGCGTCCGGGCCGGTCATCGAGCCGGGTTGGTCCACCAGGTTGACCATCGGCAGATGGAAGGTGTCGCAGAGATCGATGAAGCGCTCCATCTTCTGCGCCGCCGCGCGCGTCAGCGCGCCGCCCATCACGACCGGGTTGTTGATCATCACGCCGACGGCATGCCCGTCCAGCCGAGCCAGGCAGGTGACGAGCGATCCGCCGAACTGCGGGGAAATCTCGAACACCGATTCGCGATCGAAGACCGCAGCAAGGATCTTGCGCGGCTCGAAGACCTTGCGCCGCTCGGCGGGAATGGCGTCGTTCAGGGACGGCTCGGACCGCGCCGCAGGATCGGTGCATGCCACGACCGGCGGCTGCGCGAAAACGTGCTGCGGCAGGAAGGACAGGAAGCGGCGCGCCTGGTCGAGGGCCTCCGCTTCGGTCGCCGCGCTGTTGTTGATCACGCCACTGGTCTTGTGAACACCCCAGCCGCCGAGTTCTTCCTTGCCGACGGTCAGGCCGAGCGCCTGTTTCACGACGGGCGGGCCGCCAGCGAAGACCTGTGCCTGGCCGCGCACCATCACGGAGAAATGCGAACTGCAGGCCCGGATCGCACCCAGCCCCGCTGCCGGGCCCAGCACGATGCCCACCACGGGCGCCAGCATCAGCAGTTGCGTGGAAGGCAGCAGCGCATAGCCCGGGATCTTCGTGAAGCCCAGCTGCTGCGTCAGGTTCACGCTGCCGCCCGCACTGTGCACCAGCCGCACCAGCGGCAGCCGGTATTCATGGGCGTAGCGATCGGCGTAGATCCATTTCTCGGCCACGGTCGCTTCCGAGGAGCCGCCGCGCAGGGTGAAGTCGTCGGAGGCCACGACGGTCTTGCGCGCGCCCACCTGCGCCAGCCCGATGACGTGCGCCGAGGGTGTGAACGATTCGAGGTCTCCGGACGGGCCGTAGCGCCCCTTGCCGGCCAACGCGCCGAACTCCCGGAAGCTGCCTGCATCCACGAGGCGGTCGATGCGCTCGCGCGCATTCATCATGCCGAGCTCGCGCGTGCGCGCGAGATTCCCGGCCCCGCCCATCCGGGCTGCGGTCGCGCGCCTGGCATCGATGTCCTCGAGCTCGGCATTCCACTGTTGTGAAGGAAACTGAGGCATGGCGCGATCGATCAGGCGCACGCGGGCCGGAAGACGACCCGGCGCGCGATCAGCTCGCCGATGGCTTCCGCGCTGTAGCCGAGTTCGCCGGCCAGTATGTCGGTGCTGTCGGCGCCGGCTTCGTGGCCGGCCCATCGAACGCTGCCCGGCGTGTCCGACAGCTTCGGCACGATCCCTTGCTGGCGTGCCGACCCCAGCACCGGATGGGGCACGTCGATCAGCATCTGGCGCGCCTTGAAATGCGGATCGTCGAACACGTCGGGCAAGGTGAAGACGCGCGAGCAAGGCACTTCGGCTTCGATCAGCCTGCGCTCCACCTCCGCGCCGGTGTGCGGCCGCGTCCACTCGGCCACCGCCTCGTCGAGCTCGGCCGCGTGCTGGCCGCGCAGGCGAACGCTGGCGAAGCGCGGGTCGACCGCCAGCGGCTCGCGCGCCATGGCCCGCAGCAAGCGGGCGAAGGTCGCGTCGTTGTTCGCCGCGATGAGCACATAGCCGTCGGTCGTCGGATAGAGGCTATTGGGTGCGACGTTCGGCAGGCTGGGCCCCTGGCGCGCAGGCACGTGCCCGAGCTTGTCGAAGGCCGGCACGAAACCTTCCATCATCGAGAAGGCGGTCTCGTACAGCGCCGCGTCCACCAGTTGGCCGCGGCCCGTCGACTGGCGATGGAACAAGGCCATCATGGCGCCGAAGGCGCTGTAGATCGCAGTGAGGTAATCGGTCGTCGCGAGCGCGACGCGGCTCGGCGGGCGATCGGGGTCGCCGGTCAGGTCGCGCACGCCCGCGAAGGCGTCGCAGATGGCCCCATAGCCCGGGCGCGATGCATAAGGCCCGGTCTGGCCGTAGCCGCTGATGCGCACCATCACCAGCCGGGGATTGGCCGCATGCAAGCTGTCGTAGTCGAAGCCGAGGCGCTCCATCACGCCGGGGCGGTTGTTCTCCAGCATGACGTCGGCCTTGGCCAGCAGCTCGTGCAGGATGCGCTTGCCGTCGGGCGTCTTGAGGTCCACCGCGATGCTGCGCTTGCCGCGCTGGATCGAAATGGCCTGCAAGGACACGCCCTCCGAGAACATGCCCATCTGGCGCACCGGATCGCCCTCCGGCGGCTCGACCTTGATCACGTCGGCGCCGAAGTCCGCGAGCAGCCTGCCGCATGCCGGGCCGGCGAAGGTGTTGCACAGCTCGATCACGCGCACGCCGGCCAGGGGCCCGCGCGTCTCCTTCATGGTGTCGCTCATGTCAGTTCTGACCCAACTTGAGCTCCTTGACCAGCGGCGCCAGTTCCGTGCGCTCGCGGTCGAAATAGTCGATGGTCTTGGCCTGGTTCATGTAGAGAGGCTTGGCGCCGTTGCGCGCGAGCAGCGCCTGCCATTCGGGGTCGTTGGAAAGTTTCTCGATCGCGCCTTCCCAGAAACGCACCGCCTGCGGCGGCACGTCCTTGGGCAGCATCAGGCCGTACACCGAACTGAAGCTCGAATCCACGCCCTGCTCGCGCCACGTCGGGACATGCGCGAAGACGCCATCGAGGCGCTCCGCGGACGACACCGCCAGGGGCCGCACGCTGCCGGCCGACACCATGCCCACCAGATTGGGCGTGCTGGCCGGAACGGCGTCCACGTAGCCGCCCAGCAAGGCCGTGAGCGCCTCCGCCGAGGAGCGGTACGGCGCGAGCGTCAGCCTGCCGAGGTCGACGCCCGCCGCCTTCAGCGGCTTGGCCAGCGAGATCAGCACGTGATGCCCGAGATAGCCGAAACGCACGCTCGCGGGATCCCGCTTCAGGCTGGCGACCAGATCGCCGGCGCTCTGGAGGCTGGAATCCGATCGCACCGTGACCGCCATCGTCTCGCGCAGGAACAGGGCCACCGGCGTGAAATCCGAAAAGCCCAGCTTCAACTCGCCGGTGAGATGGGAGATCGTGATGCCGGTATAGGACAGGGTGAGCACGTGCGGATTGCCCGGCCGCTGCTGCAGGCTTTGCAGCGCGATGACGCCCGTGCCGGACGGCCGGTTCACGACCACCCAGGACTGGCCGTTGAGCATGTCGTGTTTCGCCAGCAGATGGCCCATGGCCCGGACGTACTGGTCTGCCGCGCCACCGGGACCGGAAGGCACGACGAATTCGATGGGCGCCGTCGGCTTCCACTCCTGCGCGTGTGCCGATACGCAGCCCCACGCGATGCCGAGCGCGGCAAGCCCTGCCAACTTGATCATCTGATGTCTCCTGCTTGTACTGCCCTGCCCTGCCCTGCGCCGCGCCTGCAAGTTCTCGCCCTTCGCGCATCCGGCCACTCTAGGCAGCAGTGCCGCAGCCCACAAGCTAAAATTTCTTAGCGATTCACAAGGAAACGCTTATGAATTCCAGCGAACCCCTTGCCCGCCCGAGATCCATCGACGTGAGTCTTCGGCAGCTTCGCGCTTTCGCCACCGTGGCTCAGCTCGGCAGCTTCGTGGAGGCCTCGCGCGCATTGCACGTCACGCCTGCGGCATTGAGCATCGTGGTGGCCGAACTCGAGGCCTCGCTCGGTTTTCGCGTCTTCGACAGAACGACGCGGCGCGTGCGCCTGTCCGGTCCCGGCGAGCAGTACCTGCCCTTTGCCGAGCGGATCCTCGCGGACGTCGAAGGCGCGCGCCGATGGGCGAGCGACCTGCGCGACCAGAAGACCGGGGTGGTCCGCATGGCCACGAGCCAGGTCGTCACCTGGGCCCTCATGCCGCCCCTGTTCGCCGCCTTTCGGCAGTCGCGGCCGGATGTGCGGCTCGAGCCGATGGACCTGGGCGTCGACGAGATCTTCCCGGCCCTGGAGCAGGGACGCGCGGACATCGGCATCACGCTGAGCACGTCGGTCGGCCCGGCCCTGCGTGCCACGCCGGCCTTCGATTCGCGCGTTCACGTGGTGTGCCGCAGCGACGGCCGCTGGGGCAGGCGCAAGAGCCTGCGATGGTCGGAACTGGCGGGCGAGCCGCTCGTCTTCACCGGCATCGACACCCCGGCGCGCATCAACGCCGAACTCGGCGGCACGCCGGTCCTCGAGGCCGCCTGGCAGGTCGCCCACACCGGCACCGCCCTGGCGCTGGTGGCCAGCGGATTCGGCAGCGCCATCTGTGCGGGCTACGTGCGCCCGATGACGAACATCCACAACCTGCGCATGCTGCCGATGACCCATCCGGTGGTGGTGCGCTCCATGAGCATCTACACCAGCCGCGCGCGCACGGGCGTGCCGGCGGTGGAGGCGATGCGGGAGTTCCTGCAAAGCCAGTTTTCGCGGGCCCGCGGGGGCTTCGTGGAATCCCTGCTGCCGAAGCTGCCCGGCGCCTAGAGATGCGCGGTCGATCGCCTCAGGCCCGGTCGGCGCCCTTCGAGTCCGCAGGCTCGCCGCGGTAGGCAATCATGGACAGCGCATCGCGCACGACGGTCATCTGCTCGTTGCCGATCAGCCGCGCGTACTCCCTTTCGATCTGGGCAATGCATTTGTGCATGTGCGTCATGTATTCCAACCCGGCCTCGGTGAAGCGCACGAGCGATGCGCGTCCGTCGGCGCCGTCCGCGTCGCGGCAGAGCAGGCCTTCGTCCTCGAGATCCTTCACCATGCGCGCGACCGCCTGCTTGGTCACGCCGAGCCGGCGGGCCAGATCGATGCTGCGCGTGCCGTGGACGTCGATATAAGGCAAGAGGCGCCCGCGCGCCTGGAGCGCCGCATTGTCCGGGCCGTTCATCTTCTCGGACAGGCGGGCGATGAAGTCCTGGCGCGCCAGCAGCAGCAGCCGTCCGATGCCATGGCGCCGCGATTTCTGGAGGGCGGTGATCTGGGCGCGGGTGAACATGCGCGGCAATATAGCATCGCGCCGCCGTACCGAATCCTGGGTGTCGGCGACGCATCCGGCGCTGTCCTGCACCTCAGCGCATCGTTCGCGGCCGGGGCCCCAGCGCGTGCAGCGTGAGCGCGCGCGCGTCTTCGGCCCAGCGGCACAGGAGCGGCCGCGTGCTCGCCGGCTCGATCACGTCGACGATGCCGAATCGCTCCGCGGTGCGGAACGGCGAACTCAGCTGGTGGTACTCGTCCTCAAGGCCCGAGCGGGTGGCGATCGGGTCCGGCGAGGCTTCGATCTCCCTGCGGTAGGCCGCCGCGACACCGCCCTCGATCGGTATCGAACCCCAGCGCGCCGAGGGCCAGGCGAAGCGGTGCGGCAATGCGGTGCCGCCCGGGCCGAACTTCGGGCTCAGCATCGCGCCGGCCAACCCGAAGCAGCGGCGCAGCACGATCGCGCACCAGGGCACCGACGACTGCTCGATGGCAGCACCCGCGCGCAGCGTGGCATACATGGTGCCGTCGCGTTCGGCCTCCAGTCCGGTCATGGTGCCCGGCTGGTCCACGAGGTTGACGATCGGCAAGTGGAAGGTGTCGCAGAGATCGACGAAGCGTTCCATCTTCAGTGAAGCCGCGCGCGTCAACGCGCCACCCATCACCACCGGGTTGTTGATCATCACGCCGACCGGGATGCCGTTCAGACGCGCGAAGAAGGTCAGCAGCGAGGCGCCGAAGTGCGGCTGCATCTCGAACGCCGATTCGCGGTCGAACAGCGCGGCGACGATCTTGCGCGGCGCGAAGATCTTGCGCCGGTCGCGCGGAATGGCATCGTTGAGCCAGGCATCGGCGCGCTCCGCCGGGTCGTCGCCGGGCGTGCGCGGCGGTGCCTCCCAGACGTTGGCCGGCAGATAGGAAAGAAAGCGCCGGGCCAGGGCAAAGGCCTCGGCTTCGGTGTCGGCCGCGTTGTGCACGACGCCGCTCACGCGATGGACCTCGTAGCCGCCGAGCGATTCCTTGTCGATGTCGTGGCCCAGCGCCTGCTTCACCACGGGCGGTCCGCCCGCGAAGACCTGGCTCTTGCCCTTCAGCATGATGGAGAAATGGGCCTGCGCGGAACGGATCGCACCCAGGCCCGCGCACGCGCCCATCGCAATGCCCACCACCGGCGAGCGGCCGAGCAGCTGCGCGCCCGGCAGAAAGGCATAGCCCGGAATCTTCGTGTGGCCCGTCTGCTTGAGCAGCTTCACGCTGCCGCCGGCGGTGTCGACCATGCGCACGATCGGCTTGCGGTACTCGTAGGCGTAGCGGTCGGCATAGACCCATTTCTCCGCGACCGCGGCCTCGGAAGAGCCGCCGCGGATCGTGAAGTCGTCGGAGATCACCACCACCGAGCGGCGATCGATCTCGGCCAGGCCCATGACCTGCGTCGACGGCGTGACCGCGTCCAGCGTGCCATCGGCGTGGTAGCGCCCCTTGCCGGCGAGCGCTCCCATTTCGCGGAACGAGCCGGCGTCGACCAGCGCGTCGACGCGTTCGCGCGCGTTCAGCCGCCCTACGGCCTGCCACTTCGCGATGGCTTCGGGGCCGCCCATCTGCGCTGCGAATCCGCGTCGCACCTCCAGCTCGGCCAGCTCCTGGCCCCACTCCTTGCTTGCATTCATCGGTGTGTGTCCTCAGAGGCTTTCGACCGTCGACGTGGTTCTCACCACGCCGGCGTCGACGAGTGCGGCGATGACGTCCGGCGCGAGCGCCAGGTCGTCGCGCAGGACCGATTCCGTGTCCGCGCCGAGTTCGGGCCCGGTGTGCCGGATGCGGCCCGGCGTGGCCGAGAGCTTCGGCACCACCCCGGTCTGCCGGACTTCGCCGAGCACCGGATGCGGCACACGCGCGATCATGTCGCGCGCCGCGTAATGCGGGTCGTCGAAGATGTCCTGGATCGTGAAGACCCGCGATGCCGGAACGCCGGCGTCCTGCAGCAGCTTCTCGATCACCGGCCCATCGAAGCCGCGGGTCCAGTCGGCGACCATCGCGTCCAGGCTTTGCATGTTCGCCTTCAGGCCGCGGCTGCGGATGGTGGCGTAGCGCGGATCCGTCAGAAGGTCGGGACGGTCCATCACCTGGATGAGGCGTTCGTAGGTCGATCGGCTGTTGGCAGCGATCAGCACGTAGCCGCCCTCGCGGGTCGGATAGAGGCTGTTCGGCGCCATCGACGGCAGGTTCGGACCCTGGCGGATCGGGATATTGCCCAGCTTGTCGTAGGCCGGCACGACCGACTCCATCTGCGAGAACGCGGCCTCGTAGAGTGCGACGTCCACCACCTGCCCGAAGCCCGTGCGATCCCGGTGCCGCAGCGCGGCCAGGATGCCGAAGGCGGCATAGACCGAGCTCAGGTAGTCGGTGGTGGCCAGGGCGACCCGCGACGGCGGGCGGTCCGGGTCGCCGGTGAGATGGCGCACGCCGCCGAAGGCTTCGCAGATGGCGCCGTAACCGGGCAGTTGCGAACTGGGGCCGTCCTGGCCGTAGCCGCTGATGCGGGCATAGACGATGTCCGGTTTGATCTTCTTCGCAGCCTCGTAGCCGAGCCCCATGCGCTCGAGCACGCCGGGGCGGTTGTTCTCGAGCACCACGTCGACCTGCGCGATCAGGGCCAGCGCCAGCGCCACGCCTTCGCTGTTCTTGAGATCGATCACCATCGAGCGCTTGCCGCGCAGGATCGAGGCCGCATAGAGCGCCACGTCGCCGACGTGGTTGCCGAGCTGGCGCACCGGATCGCCATCGGGCGGCTCGATCTTGATGACGTCGGCGCCGAAGTCGGCGAGCAGCCGGCCGCAGGCCGGGCCGGCGATGGTGGTGCAGATCTCGAGCACGCGCACGCCATCGAGGGCGTTGGGGGAGGAAGCTGCCGCCGCGTTCAACTGACCATCCCCAGTGCGTGCAGCAGGCGCGACGATTCCTCGAGTTCGCTCGCCACGAAGGCCCGCGCCTGCGCGTGGTCCATGAAGCGCGGCGTCACCTCGTATTCCTGCAAGGTCGCCGCCCATTCGGGCGAGCGCGAAAGCTCGCGAAAGCGCTCGTCCCAGAAGGCGATCTGCTCGGCCGTGATCCGGGGCGGAAAGAGAATGCCTTCCACCGAGGTGTAGACGCTGTCGATGCCCTGCTCCTTCCATGTGGGCACATGGGCCAGCGCGCCCGGCAGGCGCGCGGCGGACGACACGGCGATCACGCGCAGCGCGCCGCTCGTCACGCCGGTCACCAGGTTGGCCGCACTGGCGGAGACGACATCGACGTGGTCGCCGCGCAGCGCGACGACCGACTCCGCCGAGGAACGGAAAGGCGCGACCGTCAGCTTCTCGGTCGCGACACCCGCCAGCTTCAGCGGCTTCAGGATCGCGATGTGGATGTGGTTGTTGAGCCCCGGCGCCACCGCGATGCGCAGCGACCCCGGATCCTTCTTCAGGCGCGCGACCATGTCGGCGGCGTTCCTGATCGGCGAATCGGCTTTCACCGCGACCACCAGGGCCTCTTCGAAAAGGATCGGCCCGATCGTGAAGTCCTTCAGCAGGTCGTGCTTGTAGTCGCCCAGGATCTGCCCGAGCATGAAGCCGGTCGAGAGCATCGTGAAGATGTCCGCGTCGCCCGGGCGCTGCACCACCGGCGCGGCCGCGATCATCCCCTGCCCGCCGGGCCGGTTGGTGATGATCATGGCCTGGCCGCCGAGCGAATCGTGGGTGTCGAAGAACTTCTTCATCACCCGGCCATAGATGTCGACGGCGCCGCCGGCGGCCGAGGGGATCACGTATTCGACCTGGCCGGTCGGCTTCCACGCGGCCGCGCGCGCATTCGCGCCCAGCAGCGAGCCGAGCAGCACGGCCAGGGTGCCGCGCCGGTTCAATGCGGGGCCGGTGGCGAGGGTGGGCGAATGCGTCATGTCAGGCCTCGACGATCGCCACGACCTGGCCGTCTTCGACCGCATCGCCTTCGGCCACGAGGACCTCGACCAGCGTTCCTTCGTCCGCGCTGAACACCGGGATTTCCATCTTCATGGATTCGACCACCATGATCGATTCATCGGGCGTGACCCGGCTGCCCGGGCTCGCTTGCAGCTTCCACACCTTGCCCGTGACTTCGGACTTGATTTCTATTCTGGCCATGGGATGAAGGTTCCTTGAATGCGTAGTGATGAGACAGTGATCAGGCGGCGCTGCCTTGCAGCACTTGCGCCGCCAGTCCGGTATGGACGTGGCCCGAACGGAATGGGGCGGACATCAGCATGCGGCGCAGGAACGGCAGGTTGTTCTTGACGCCGGCGATCTCCGTCGCGTCGATGGCCTCGACCAGGCGATCGATCGCGGCTTCGCGATGCTCGGCATGGACGATGAGCTTGGCGATCAGCGGGTCGTACCAGGGCGTGACGACGCTGCCCTCGGCATAGCCGGTTTCGACGCGCAGTCCCGGGCCGCTCGGAAAGCGCAGGGTCCGCAGCGTGCCGGGCGACGGGAAGAAACGCACCGGGTCTTCCGCATAGATGCGCACTTCGATGGCATGCCCGCGCACGGCGATGTCCGCGGGCAGCACCGAGGCCAGCGGCTCGCCGGCCGCCAGACGAATCTGCGAAACGACCAGGTCGATGCCCGTGATCTCCTCGGTGACCGCATGCTCGACCTGCAGCCGGGTGTTCATCTCCAGGAACTGGAACGCGTCGGCGGCGCCGTAGAGCGTCTCGACCGTGCCGATGACGTCGTAGCGCAGCGTGTGCAGGATCTCGGTCATGCGGTCCGCCGCCTTCAGGATCGCGGCGCGCGGGATCAGGGGTGCGGGAGACTCCTCGATCAGCTTCTGGTGGCGACGCTGCACCGAGCAATCGCGTTCGAAGAGATGGCGGATGTGGCCCTGCCGATCGGCGAGCACCTGGAACTCGATGTGCCGCGGCGAAAGCATCAGCTCTTCGAGGTAGAGCTCCGCGTTGCCGAAGCTGCGGGCGGCGAGCGTGCGCGCGCGCTCGACCGCGACGCGCAATTCCTCGGGCGAATGGGCCGCCAGCATCCCGATGCCACCGCCGCCGGTGGCCGGCTTCACCAGCACCGGGAAGCCGATGCGCTCGGCGGCCCGCAGGGCCTCGTCCATGTCGTCGGCCAGCAATCCCGAGCTGCGGGCCATCGGCATGCCGTGGCGCGCCATGAGATCGCGCGCCCGGGTCTTGTGCCCCATCGCATCGATCCAGCGCGGGCTCGGGCCGATGAAGGTCGCGCCGGTGGCATTCACGCGTTCGGCGAAGCCCGCGTTCTCGGAAAGAAAGCCGTAGCCGGGATGAAGCCCGTCCGCGCCCGAGCGGGCGAGCACGTCGAGCAGCTTGTCCTGGTTCAGGTAGCTCGCCTGCGGCTCGGGCGCACCGAGGCAGTAGCTTTCGTCGGCCTGCGCGAGATAGGGCAGATGGGCGTCGGCCTCCGAATAGACGGCGACGGAACGCACGCCGAGTTGCCGGAGGGCGCGCAGCACGCGCGCGGCGACGGCGCCGCGGTTGGCGACGATGACTTTGCTGAACATGTCAGTAGCTGGTGGGCCAGGTCCGCATGAGGTGCTCGCCGACGCCGCCGCTCATGCGCATCTCGTGGATTTCGAGCAGGCGCGTCAGGTAGGCGCGGGTCTCGGTCGGATCGATCACGGCGTGCGCGGCATTCGCCGCCGCCGCGTCGTAGGCCGTGGTGCCCTTGGTCATCTCGGCGAGCAGCTCGGCATGGCGCTCGGGATCGTCGGCCTGCGTCACGCCATGCACGATCGGCACGGCGGAGCGCGGATCCATGAAGTTGATCTCGGCGCTGAACCAGCACACGACCTCGTCCGCGTTGCCGCCGCCGCCCATGTTCAGCACCGCCTGCCCGTAGGACTTGCGCATCACCACCGAGATCTTCGGCACGGTCACCAGCGAGAGCGCATTCATCCAGTTCATGACGCGGCCGATGGCGCCCTTGCGCTCGCCCTCCACGCCGATCAGGAAGCCGGGCTGGTCGACCATGAACACCAGCGGGATGTTGAAGGAATCGCAGAGCACCAGGAAGCTCACCACCTTCTCGCAGGATTCGGGATCGATCGCGCCGCCCTTGGCCATCGGGTTGCTGGCGACGATGCCGACCGATCGGCCGTTCAGCCGCGCGAACGCGGTGACGATCGATTTGCCGAAGCGCGGCTTGAGCTCGAACACGCTGTCGAGGTCGTAGATGAGCGCGAGGATCTTGCGCACGTCGTAGACCTGCGTGCGCGACTCGGGAAGGATCTCGAGGATGCGGTGCGCGTTCTCGCCCGAACCCGGCGGCACCGCGGCCACCGGCGGCGGCTCGTTGCAATGCGATGGCAGGTAGGAAAGGAAGCGCGCGACCGCGGCAAGCGCCTCCTGGTCGGTGTCGACGGCGAGGTCGACCATGCCGGTCACCTCGGTGTGCAGCTTCCAGCCGCCCAGTGCCTCCGGGTCCACCGCTTCCGAGATGGCCATCGAGGTGAGCTTGGTGCTCGATACCGCCGTGATCGCGCCCTTGCGCATCACCACGAAGTCGGCGAGCGCGGCATACCATGACGACGAGCCGTAGCAATGGCCCAGCACCGCCGAAACCCAGGGCGTCTCGCGCATGCGCCGGTACTGCGTCGGCCTGTCACCGGCGCCGATGTTGGCTGCGCCCATGACGTCGGGCATGCGCGCGCCGGTGGATTCGCCGAGGAACACCATCGGCATGCCGCGCGTCGAGGCCACGCGTTTGACGCGGCCGACCTTGGCGGTGTTGACGGTGCTGCTCGACGCGCCCATGACGGTGAAGTCGTTGGACACGATCCCCACGTCGCGGCCGCCGATCTTCCCGTAGCCGGTGATCTTGCCGTCGGCCGGCGAGCGGCTGCGGACCTCTTCGCGGACCGAGGTGGCGAACAGGCCCGTCTCCAGGAAGCTGCCCGGCTCCACCAGCGCGGCGATGCGTTCGCGTGCATTGAGGATGCCTTCGCTGCGGCGCTCGGCCAGCTTCTTTTCTCCGCCCATGGCGAGTGCCGCCCGGGTGCGCTGCGCGTGCTCCGCAATCTGCTTGTCGAATTTCATGAGGGGCACGTTCCTACTTCTGCTCGCTGGCCAGGAGGCTCGGCACCCGCACCGCCAGCTTTTTCCAGGTGGCCAGGTCCCGCACCATCTGCTGGCGCAGCTCGCCCGGCTCGCCGGACACGGCCTGGGCACCGATGGCATCGAGCTTGGCGACGAACTGCGGATCGGACACCACCTTGCGCGTCGCGGCGTTGAGCCGGCCGAGCACCGCGGGCGGTGTCGAGGCCGGGGCCAGCAGCCCGTACCAGATGTCGATGTCGTAGTCGACGCCGACCTCGGAGAAGGTCGGCACATTCGGCAGGATCTTCTGCAGTCGCCTGGCGGACGTCACGCCGATGGCCTTGAGCTTGCCGCTCTGCACCTGGGGAAGCAGCACCGGCGTCAGCGCATAGACCATGTCGACCTGGCCGGCCACCGCATCGGTGGTGGCGGCCGCGCCGCCCTTGTAAGGCACATGCAGCACGTTGATCTGCGCCTGCGTCTTCATCAGCTCGACGTAGACGTTCAGCTGCGCGCTCGAGATGCTGAACTTGCCCGGCGATTTCTTCGCTGCGGCGATCAGCTCGCGGGTGTTCGAAAAAGGCGCCTTCGGATTCGCCGCGACCATGAACGGCACGCGCGCGATGAGGCTGACCGGCGCCAGTGCATGGATCGCATCGAAGTTGGGCTTGGGCCCGAAGACGCTGTTGAGCGGCGTGCCGCCGCTGCCGAAGAGCAGCGTGTAGCCGTCGCGCCTGGCCCGCACGACGTCCTCGGTGCCGATGTTCGTCGCGGCGCCAGGGCGGTTGTCGACCACGATCGGCTGGCCGAGTTCCTTGCCCAGGCCATCCGCATAGAGCCGGGCGATCAGGTCGGTCGATCCACCGGGCGGGTACGGCACGATCATGCGGATCGGCTGCTCTGGATAGGACTGTGCATGGGCAGCCCAAGGCCCGAACAAGGCGATGGCCGTCAGCCATGCACCCACGCGAAAGTAGTTGCGCCTTCTCATACGTCTCCTGATGCTTCGGGAAAGCAGTCCGTGCGCGGCCGCAGGGTGACAAGGCACGGTGCGCGCATCGGCTGGCAGGAGTGCGATGCTACGAGCGCATTCGCAAATAGTCAACATTGTTGACTTCTAGAGCGTGTTTCTCTGCGACGGCCTGGCTCACATGTGCCGGACGACTACCGGGCCGATGCGTTGTTCAGTGCGGCGGCGGCGCGGATGAGCGCCTTGAACGCATCCTCGTCGATCGCATCGCCCTCATGGAGATCGATCGCGCGCCGGGTATTGCCTTCGAGGCTCGAGTTGAACAGCCTCGAAGGATCCTCGAGCGCAGCGCCCTTGGCGAAAGTCAGCTTCACGGCGCGCTTGTAGGCCTCGCCGGTGCAGATGATGCCGTCGTGCGACCAGACCGGAACGCGCCACTTCCATTCCTCGACCACCTCGGGGTCCGCCTGCTTGATGAGTGCGCGCACGCGCGAGAGCGCCTTGCCGCGCCAGTCGTCCAGTTCCTGGATCCTCGCGTCGATCAGCCGGGATGGCGATTCGTCCTGGGTCGTTGCGCTCTTCTTCATGAGGCCGGATCTCCTTCGGATGTGGGTCCGTCCAGTCTATCCGCCAGCCCTAGGCCAGGTAGGCCTCCAGCACGCCGGCATCGGCACGCAGCGCGGCCACGGTGCCCTGCATCACGATCGATCCGCGCTTCATCAGGTACGCGTAGTCGCAGACCGACAGCGCGATCTCGGCATTCTGTTCCACCAGCAGGATCGACTGGCCCTGCCGATGCAGCGTGACGATGGCCTGGAAGACAAGGTCCACGATCGATGGCGCCAGGCCCATCGAGGGTTCGTCGAGCACCAGCATGCGCGGCTCGGTCATCAGCGCGCGGCCGATGGCCAGCATCTGCTGTTCGCCGCCGCTCATCAGGCCTGCGATCTGGCCGCGCCTTTCCTTCAGACGCGGAAAGAGATCGTAGACGCGCTCGATCAAATCGCGCGCGACGCCGCGCCCGGCGTAGCTGCTCAGCCTGAGGTTCTCTTCCACCGTGAGCGGCGCCACGATCATGCGGCCCTCCGGCACCAGCGCGAGACCACGGCGCACGACGCGATGGACCGGCAACGTGGAGATCTCCTCGCCATCGAGCCTGATCGAGCCGCGCACCGGCCGATGCAGGCCGGCGATGCTGCGCAGCGTGGTCGATTTGCCGGCGCCGTTGGCACCGAGGATGGCGACCATGCTGCTCGCCCCGACCTCGAAGCTGAGGTCGGTGACGGCGCGGATGGCGCCGTAGCTAGCGCAGAGCGCGGATACGGTCAGCATCGGCAGTGTTCCCGAAATAGGCGGCCTGCACATCGGGATGGGCGATGCAGTCGGCCGGTGTGCCATGGGCCAGCAGCCGGCCGAAGTTCATCACCGTGACGTGGTCGCAGAACTCCTTCACCAGGCGCACGTTGTGTTCAACCATCAGCACGGTCAGCCCGCCGTCGCGCAGGCTGTGCACCAGGCTGCCGATCTCGTTCGACTCCTGCACGTTCATCCCGGCGGTGGGCTCGTCGAGCAGCAGCAGCCGCGGGCCGGTGCCCAGCGCACGGGCGATCTCCACGCGGCGCTGTTCGCCATACGACAGCGTCTCCGCCAGCAGATGCGCCTGCCGGCCGAGCTGCACGCGTTCGAGCAGTTCGAAGGCGTGCTGCTCCACCGCCTTGCGCGCCGCGCGCGCTTTCGGCAGCCCGAGAAACGAGGCCCACAGCGAGGCGCCGCGCCGCACATAGCAACCGGCCATCACCTGCTCGAGCACCGTCATGCCGCTGAAGAGCCGCACGTTCTGGTACGTGCGCGCGATGCCGCGCGCCGCGATGTCGTGGGCCGGCGAGCGCTGGATCTCGGCACCGGCGAAGCGGATCGCGCCGCTGTCCGACGGGAGCAGTCCGGTGATGAGGTTGACCAGCGTGGTCTTGCCGGCGCCGTTCGGGCCCATGACGCCGGCGACACTGCCCGTGCGCACGCTCATCGACAACTCGGAGACCGCGGCGACGCCGCCGAAGTTCTTGCCGAGGGCTTGCACGTCCAGCAACAGCGGCGCGGCTGCCGCCGATTCGCCTGCGGCCGTCAAGACGCGTCTCCGCTCGTGCGCGCCGCGCGGCGCAGCCGGATCGCGCGCGGATCGACCAGCCCGCGCGGCAGGAAGATCATGATCAAGAGCAGCACGACGCCGTTCGCCACTTCCTGGAAGGCCGGCACGATCGCCTGCGCGATCACCGGCAGCGCGGTGAACACGGCCGCGCCGATGATGGAACCTACCCAGTGGTAGGACCCACCCAGCACCACCGCCGCGATCATGGTGAAGGCAATGTTGACGAAGTAGGTGTCGGGTGAAAGAAATTGAAGCACCAGCGCGAGCAGCATCCCGCCCAGGCCGCCGACCGCACCCGAGATCGCGAAGGCGATGGTCTGGATCCGCCGCGGCGCGATGCCCAGGCTCGATGCGACGGCCGGATCCTCGCGCACCGCATGCGCAGCGATGCCGTACCACGACACCGACAAGCGCCAGAACACCGCGACCGCCACGAGCAGCAGCAGGACCAGCACGCCGAGCGAAATGCCGACCGGCACGCTCAACCCGTTGACGCCGCCGGTCACGCCCGGCACGTTGATGACGACCACGCGCGTGATCAGGATCAGTGCCAGGCTGGCCAGCGCCATCCAGTGGCTCTCGAGGCGCAGGAAGATCAGCGCGACCACGTAGGCCAGCAGCGCGCCGGCCGCCGCCGCTGCGGGCAGCGCGATCATCGGGTCGATGCCCGTCTGCAGCACCAGTCGTGCGCCCAGGAAGCCGCCGGCGGCGGCGTAAGTCACGGTGGCGAAGCTGAGAATGCCGGCCGACAGCACCGCATAGGTGCTGAGCCCGAAGAAGGCGTTGACGATCGCGAACGCGACCGTGCTCTGGTACGCCCGCCAGAAATCGACGACAGCTTGCATCGCCTCAAGCCCGCGAGAAGCCGGCACTGCCGAACAGGCCGCGCGGACGCAGCAGCAGGAAGCTCAGCAGCAGCACGTAGGTGATGCCGTCGCGCAGCCCCGACGAAAGATACTGCGCCGACATCACCTCCAGCACGCCCAGCCCCACGCCGGCGACCGCGGTGCCGCGCACGTCGTCGTAGCCGCCCACCACCACCGCGGCAAAGCCCTTGAGCAACAGGCCTTCGCCCAGCAGGAACGAGACGTTGTGCGTGGTCACGCCGCCGAGCACGCCGGCCAGACCCGAGGTCGCGCCCGCGATGAAGGCGGTGATGATCACCACGTAGCGCGGATTGACGCCGCCCAGTGCGGCGGCCGTCTGGTTCCAGCCGACGGCCCGCATGGCCGCGCCGAAGCGGCTGCGGCGGATCAGCAGATGCAGGCCGAGCGTGACGGCGAGCATGGCCGCCACCGTGATGAGCTGCATCGCCGGCAGCGGGATCGCGCCGAGATGGAACATGGTCCCCGGATAGCTGCCGCGCGGAAAGCTCAGGCTCTGCTGCCCGGTGGCGGTGCCGGCCAGGCTGTCGAGGATGATCCAGAACGCGATGCTGGTGATGAGCGCGCCCAGCATGCCGCTGCCGCGCCGGCGCAGCGGCTGGAACGCGATCTGATCGACCACCACCGCCAGCAGTCCGCCCGCCAGCACCCCGACCCCCAGGGCCGGAATGAACGGCAGCTTCAACTGCTCGACAGCCGCCAGCGCCGCGATCGCGGCCCAGCTCGCATAGCTGCCATGCGCCGCGTTGAGGATCCCCAGGGTCGCGAAGACGATCCCGAATCCGAGACCGAACAGCGCATACAGCGAGCCGAGCGCGCAACCGTTGATGAGTTGCTCGAGGAAGAGTTCCATCTCAGTGGCCGCCCGGCCGCCCGAAGGGCGCTGAGCGCCCCCTCGGGGGGCAGCGATACACGCAGTGATGAGCGTGGGGGTACTTCATCCGCTGCTTACTTCGGCGGCGTCCAGGGCACGATCTTGCCGTCGGCCGACCAGGCCACGACCAGCGTGCCGGTGGTCTCGGCCTGCCCGTCCTTCATCACTTCGCCGCCGTAGACCTGGTGGTCGATCTTGCTCACTTTCGAGAGCGCCGTGGCCAGCGATTCGCGCGTCGGCGCGCCCGAGATCGACTTCAGTCCCTGGGCGATGAACCAGACCACCTGGTAGCCCTGCGCCGAATAGATGTCCGGCGGTGCATTGAACTTCTTCTGGTAGGCAGCGACGAAGGCCTTGGCTTCGGCAGACTCGACGATGGAGTCCGAGAAGCTGACCGGGAACGGCACACCCACCACCGAGTCACCCATCTTCTTGAAGATCGGCGCCGGCGACAGCACGTCGTTGCCGACGATGGTCTTGGCATAGCCGCGATCGTGCAGCGCGGTGATCGCGCCGGCTGCCGCGCCCTGCGTCGCGTAGACCAGGATCACGTCGGGCTTGAGGCCCATCGCCTGCGTCGCGGCGGCGGTGAAGTCGGTGTCCTTGGTCAGCACGTTGACGACGCCGGCGGTCGCCACGCCCTTGGCCTCGAGCGCCGTGCGCGTCGCATTCATGCGGCCCTTGAAGGCGTCGTTGTCGGCCGCGAGGATGTAGGCTGCGGTCTTCGGCTTGACCGCATCGACGACCTTCACCGCGGTGGCCGTGTCCTTCGGCCCGGGCAGGATCGTCATGCTGTAGATCCACGGCAGCTGCGGCAGGCCGGCGGCCGTCGCACCGAAGATCACCAGCGGCGTCTTGGCCTCGGTCACGATGGGCTTCAGCGAACCCGCGACCGGCGACAGGATGCAGCAGCTGATCGCCAGCACCGAGCGGTCGGCGATGAACTGGTTGGTGTTCTGGATCGCCCGCGCCGCATCGCTGCCGCTTTCCTTCGGATCGAGCACGATCGAGGCGCCGCCCAGATACTTGTTGGCCTTGACCTCCTCGGCCGCGAGCTGGGCACCGTTCCAGTAGGACTGGCCGGCCGAGGCGATCGCACCGGTGTTCTCGGTGATGAAGCCGACCTTGTATTCGCCCGCCGCCAGGCCCTGTGCGGACGCCGGTGCGCCCTGCACCGCCAGCGCGATCAACGCCGCGAACATCCAGGAACCATTCTGTCTGCGCCAGCTTCTCATTGCTTGCTCCTCGGTGGTGGTTGTGTCTTGTTGATGATGATGCGAAACAGCGGCTTCAGGCGGACTCGCCGCCCATGTATTGCTTTTGCAGCGCATCGATGCGCGGAAAGCCGATGAAGTCGTTGAAGTCATGCAGGCCGGTCACAGCCAGCGGCAACTGCCTGGACGACTTCGCTTCGGCCAGCGCGCGCAGGTTGGTGCGCATCGCCTGCGTCGCGCTCATCAGCGCGACCAGCGGATAGGTCGCAATGGCGGCGACCTGTTCGATCTGCCGGCGATCCAGGTCGGTCTCGAGCCAGGCCAGCAGCTGCAGCGACAGCGGCACGCCGCAGCCTTCGCGCATCGCCTTCAGGCCGGCGAAGTCCTTGAAGCACTTGGAGATCGGCTGGATGATGTCGGCGCCGGCCGCCACGTAGGCCCGGCCGCGGCGGATGGCTTCGGCCGGGTCGACCGCATCGGTGCGCGCGATGATCAGCATGTCCGGATTCCTGCGTGCCGCCACCATCGCGCGCAGCTTCCCGATGTGGTCTTCCATCGGCACGATGTCGATCTGGTCCGACGAGCAGGGGCAGCGCTTGGGCGAGACCTGGTCCTCGACGATGATCGCGGCCGCGCCGGCGTTCTCGAACTCGCGCACCGTGCGCATCGCGCTCACCGCATTGCCGTAGGCGGTGTCGATGTCGGCGATGACGGGGATGGTCACCGCGTTGCAGACATTGCGCGTCACCGCCAGGTTCTCCGTCATCGTGTAGAACTCGGTGTCGGGCTCGCCGAGGAAGGACGACGAAATGCCGTAGCCGGAGGTCAGCAGCGCATCGAAGCCGGCCTCCTGGATCAGGCGCGCGCTCAGCGCATCGAAGGCGCCGGCGGCCCAGACGGTCTTCTTGGATTGGATCAGTTGCTTCAGGTGGGTCATGGCGAGAGGTCCTTGGGGGTGTCGTTCAGGAATCGCTTTTTCAGGTAGGTCTCGAGGCCGCCGGCCTCGAGCATTTCCAGGTCGGCCTTGGGCAGCGGCTCGAAGGCGAGCACGGTGCCCTGGGTCAGGTTGCGCACGCACTGCGCGGACCAGTCCACTTCGATCTCGTCCCATCGCTCGACGAAGGCGAGGATGCCGGGACACGGGATCTGCGGAAAGCCCATGCTGATCTCGCCGCGCCAGTAGCCGGGCGAGAAGGACTCGGCGACCACGCCGGCGATCCCCATGTGACGCATCGCCTTCATCGGCGGGTAGTGCGGATGGCCGTAGCCGAAGTTGTGGTTGCCCACCAGCAGGTCGCCCGGGCGCACGGTGCTCGCGAAGCCGGGGTCGTATTCCTGCATCGCCGCCTTGCTCAGCTCGTCGATGTCGGAGGTCTTGATGTTCTTCACGCCGACGATCTGGTCGACATCGAAGTCGAGCTCGTCGAACTTGAAGGCCACGCGGCCGCGCAGGTTCTGCATTGCCATGGTCGCTCCTTCAAGCTCGAAGGTATGGACGCGGGTCCGCGATCCTGCCTTCGACCGCCGAGGCGCCGATCACCGCCGCGTTGCACAGGTAGATCTCGGAATCGGGGCTGCCCATGCGGCCGCGCACGTTGAGCGTGCCGGTCGATACCGCGCGCTGGCCCGGCGACATGGTGGCGATCCGGCCGAAGCAGTAGTCGCAGGAAGGCGAGGAGACGAAGGCGCCGGCGGCGGCGAAGACCTCGATCAGGCCTTCCTTGGCGGCGGCCACCATGATCTCCTGGCTGGTCGGCACCACGTGCAGCGCGAAGCCGTCGGCGATCTTGCGCCCGCGCAGCACGTCCGCCGCGGCGCGCAGATCCTCGATGCGGCCCGAGGCGCAGGAGCCGAGGTAGCCGGTCTGCAGAGGCAGGCCCAGGTAGTCCTTGAGATCGCGCGTGTTGGCCGGGCTCGGCGGGATCACGATGATCGGCTCCAGTGTCGACAGGTCGATGGTGTGGCGTGCCGCATAGACCGCGTCCTCGTCGCTGTACACCGGCTCGAGTTGCTTGCGCGCGCGCGGCAGCGCATAGGCCAGGCGCCTGGCGTCGGGATTGACGATCGCCGTCACCGCGCCGGTGAACATCGCCAGGCCGGTGATGGTCTGCAAGGCATCGTTGGACATGTCGGCCACCGCGGGCCCGCCGATCTCCAGCACCTGGAAGCGGCACGACGCCGAGCCCAGCACCCGCACGAGGTGATGGAACACATCGCGCGCCATCACGCCGGGCTGCAGCCGGCCCACGAGGTCTACCCGCGTGGTCTGCGGCACGCGCATCGACACCTTCTCCATCGCGAAGGCTTCGAGCACGTTGCGTCGGAGGCCGATGGCCAGCGCGCCGAAGGTGCCGAGCTGGCTCACATGCCCGTCGAAGTGGACGACGAAGGCGCCCGGCGTCGCGTAGCCCACTTCGGAGGAGACCTGATGGCCGATGCCCTTGCGCTCGTAGAGCTTCACGTCGTTGATGGCGGTCCACTCGCGCGTGCCCTTGTGCAGCTCTTCTTCCGCCGGGCTGACCGCGGGGACCATGTGGTCGATGAAGATGCCGAAGCGGTCGGGCTCGGCCATCTTCGTGATGCCGAAGTCGTTCTTCAGCTGCTTGAAGATCACGTCGGTGTAGCCCGGGAAGTCGTAGGCCAGCACGAAGTCGGGCTTGGCCATGACCTCGTCGCCGGCCTTGACGGAGGGCAGGCCCGAGACGCGCGCGAGTATTTTTTCGGTGATCGTGAAGCCCATGGGTCTCTCCTGTTCGAGGATGTCTGTTCAGGCGCGCGCCGCATGGCGCAGCCCGAGCGAGCCGGGGTTCATGAGCCCCTGCGGATCCAGCGCGGTCTTGAGGGCCGCCAGCATGTTCCAGGTGTCGGGCTGCATCACCTGCTGCAACGGATAGTCGCGGCCGATCTGCCAGTTGACGCCGCCCAGACCCAGGTAGACCTGCTGCACGCCACGGCGCAATGCGATCACGGCCTCGCGCGCGGGCAGGTTCGCGGGGCGATCGAGCCAGGGGCCGACGACCTCGTCGCCGAGGCTCTTGCGATGCAGCGGCGTGATCTCGTCCTGCCAGTAGAAAGCCGGTTCGAGAAAGAACTCGTTGCCGACGGTCATCGTGAGGTGCGACAGGATGATGCCGTGCGCTTTCATCATCGCGGCCTGGCTCTTGAAATAGGCGGCGCTCGCTTCCACCACGCGCGCCGCCTCGCTGAGCGGGAACACCGCATGGATGGGCACCCAGCGCTGCCCGTCCGCGCCCAGCATGCCGCGCACCGGGTTGAAGGGGCGCGAGCGCATCACGCGCGCCGCTGCGTTCTCGATCTCGATGCCGTACCTGTTGCCGATCGCGCGCAGCGCCGCGAGGTCGGTCGCCAGCGCCTCGGCCGTCTTGCCCTCGACGACCAGGTGCAGCGAGCATTCGTGGTCGGCCAGGTAGTTGGCGCCGGTGGTCGCCACGTTCACCGCATCCTTGATGCCTTGCAGCAGGCCCTTGGACGAGCGCGCGACGCTGCCCAGGATCTTCACGCCGTCCGACAGCTTGTTGACGCTGGCCGAGTTCAGCGCCTTGGCGCGGTCGATGCCGAAGCCTTCGGAGATGGCCTGCACTGCGCTCATCTCGGCCTGGGCCAGTGCCATCGACTTCATGTCCTCGAAGCCGAAGCCGAGGTAGTCCAGGTGCTGCGGCGCCGGCGAGAGCTGGAGCGTGGCGCCGAGCTTGAGGCCGAAAGCGCCGGTGTCGCCGAGGAACAGGCCGGTCATGTCCGGGCCCGCATAGCGCGTGAAGGGCTTGGTGCCCAGGCGGCCACCCGAGCCCGTGGTGACCACCTCGCCGCTTGCCAGCAGCACCGTCACGCCGAGCACGCTGGCCGCGACCGTGCCATGCCGGGTCGAGCCGAAGAAGGCGCTGTTCTGCGACAGCGCGCCGCCCACCGTGGCATTGATGCCCGACAGCGGGCCCCAGTAGCCGGTGTTCATGCCGGTCGCCTTCAACGCCTCGTGCACCTGCGCCCAGGTGCAGCCGGCCTCGACCGTGATGTAGCGGTCGGGTACGTTGACTTCGAGCACCTTGTCGAGCTTGCGCGTGTCGATCACGATCGTCTGCGCGCTCTCCGGCAGGTAGCCCTTGGTATAGGACATGCCGCCGCCGCGCGGCACGATGGCGATGCCGTGCGCCGCAGCGGCCTTGACCGCGGCCACGGCCTGCGCCTGCGTCTGCGGCAGCACGACGCCGAGCGGCGCGATGCCGGGCTGCCAGAAGATGTCGTTGGCGTAGTACGCGCAGGTCGCGCTGTCGGACAGCACTTGCTCCGCACCGACGGCATCGCGCAGCGCAGACAGGAAGGATTCGTTTGGCATGGGAACGTCGGGGGCGAGTGCCTGATGAAATGAAAGCGACCGGACTCAGCCGGCCACCACGAGATCGTCCGCGGGCGCGAAGTCGTAGCCGCCTGCGTGGCGCGTGACGTAGCCGCCATGCGGCGCACCGAAATGCGCGGGCAGCAGCAAGGCATGGCGATCGCTGCAGTAGTCGAGGATCGAGCGCCGCGTCGTGCGCGCCTGCGCGGCCTGTTCGCAGAAGCGGCTGTTCCAGTCCGGACGGAACACCTGCATCGGCTGGTGCAGCGAATCGCCGGGAAAGATCGCCGCGTCGTTGCCGGACTCGAGCTTCAGCATGCCGTGGCCCGCGGTGTGGCCGAACGCATCCTGGAAGAACAGGCCCTCGATGATCTTCGAGCCGTCGTCGATGAACTCGACCTGCCCGGCCTCGATCACCGGCAGCACGCTGTCTTCGATGACGGCGATGTTCTCGGGCAGCGTCAGGTGGCCACCCGTCGGCGACTGCCAATGCGCGAACTCGCGGCGCGAGAAGATGTACTTGGCGTTGGGAAAGGTCGGCACCCATCGGCCGTCGACCAGCTTCGTGTTCCAGCCCACGTGGTCGATGTGCAGGTGCGTGCAGATCACCAGCGTCACGTCCTCGGGCCGCACGCCGGCCTCGGCCAGCCGCTCCAGGTACGGCAGATGCAGTTGATGGAAGCGCTCGAACAGCGGCAGCGCGCGGGTCTTGTCGTTGCCGCAGCCCGTGTCGATCAGGATCGTGTGCCGGTCGTCGCGGATCATCCACGAATGCATGCTGGACATGACCTTCTGCGTGGGCTCGTCCCAGAAGCGCGGTCCCGACAGCAGCTTGTGCTCTTCGAAGATGTCCGGCGTGTAGTCGGGAAACAGGAAGGCCGGCTTGAAGCCCGGCGTGAGCATTTCCTCGATACGCGTCACGTGGTACGAACCTACTTGGAATGTCTTCATCCGCTTCTCGCCGTGGCGCCTTTCGAGTGGCGATGTTAGGCAGACGGCCATCGGCGGCCTCACAGGGTAAACGTCCATATCCGCCACAATGTGGCGCCAACATGATGACCTCCCTATGAGCAAGAAGTCCGAGAACAAAGGCAAGGTCGCAGCGACGACTCCACAAGGTAGAGCCCCGCGCTCGGGCACCCAGAGCATCGAGCGCGTGATCGACGTGCTGCGCGTGATCGCGTCGCGCGGGCGCCGCGGCATGCGCGCCGGCGAGGTGGTCGCGACCTCCGGCCTGGCCGAGGCGACCTGCTTTCGCATGCTGCATCGCCTGGAACGCGAAGGCATGGTCGACCGCGATGCGCACACGAAGAAGTACTTTCTCGGGCCGCTCCTGCACGAGTTCGGCTTGCTGGCGCGCCCGCGCTACCGGCTCGCCGAACTGTGCGATGCGCCGTTGCACCGGCTGGCCGATTTCACGCAGGACACGGTCTACCTGAGCGAGCGCAGCGGCCTCGAAGCCGTCTGCGCCAACCGTGCGCTCGGTGATTTCCCGATCAAGTCGCTGTCGCTCGACATCGGCATCCGAAGGCCGCTGGGCGTCGGCTCGGGCGGACTGGCGATCCTGTGCTCGCTGCCCCCGGCCGAGGCCCGCGCCATCGTGGAGGCGAATGCCCACCGCTACGAGAAATTCGCCACCTTCACCGCCGACTTCCTGTACGGCGCCATTGCCGAGGGCCGGGCACGCGGCTACTGTTTTCTGGACAGCGCAGTCACGCCCGGCACCGCATCGATGGGCGTCGCGTTCCCGCCCCACAACCCGGTCGCGGCGATCAGCATCGCGGCGATCTCCGGACGCCTGCTGCCCGAGCGCCGGGAAGTGATTGCGCAGCAGATGCACCGCGAGGTGCGCAAGATCGTCGCCGCGATGGAGGCCGTTGCGCCTTCCGGTGAGGCATCATGAAGCCGATGACGATCGAAGCCTGCATCGCATCCGCAAGGGCCGGTTCCATCCGGGCCGGCGCGACTACGCCGCGTCCTGCGCAAGATAAATCTTCGCCAGCCCCTGCCTGATCGCCTCGACGATCTGGTCGCGCCGCAGGCCGATGTGCGCGCGCAGGGCCTTGTCGCTCGCCTTGCGGTCGCGCGCCTTCAGCGCCTGCAGGATCTCGGCGTGTTCGCGCTGTGTGAAGTCGCGGCCCGCGCTTTCCATGTCGATCCAGCGGATGAAGCGGATGCGCTCGTTCAAATTCACCAGGATGCGCTTGAGCTCCACGTTGCGCGCCATGTCGGCGATGCGAAGGTGAAAGCCTTCGTCCAGTTCCACCAGCTGCTCGATGGGCGTGCTGCGCGGCACCTTGCGACTCTTCGCCAGAAAGGCCTGGGCCTCGGCGATCTCCTCGTCCGTCGCGCGCTCGATCGCCATGGCCAGGCACGACGACTCGACGGCGACACGGGCCTCGTACAGGTCCAGCGTCTCCTGCACTTCGAGCGGACGGCGCATGAAGCCGCGCGTGGTGGGCGTGAGGAAGCCGTCGTTCACCAGACGCGTGAGCGCCTCGCGCACGGGGGTGCGGCTCACGCCCAGCTGCTGCGCCAGTTCGATCTCGCTGACGCGCTCGCCCGGCTTCAACTGGTACGAAATGGCCATCGCGCGCAGCGTGTTGAACACGCCGGAGCCGCGCTCGCGTCGGGTCTTGGAAATGTTGTGGCGTGGGACGGGATGCATGACCTTGGTTGTATTTGACCGCCTTCTCATTTTAAGTATACTGAACTGCATTCTCAACCACGTCAGCTGGACAACCGATGACCCAGATGAGCGGCGCGGACGCGCTGGTGCGGATGCTCCAACTCAATGGCGTCAAGCACATCTTCGGGCTGTGCGGCGACACCACCTTGCCGCTGTACGACGCGCTGGCGCGGCTGGATCACGGCATCGACCACATCCTCACGCGGGACGAGCGCAGCGCCGCCTACATGGCGGACGCGTATGCGCGCGTCACGGGCAAGCCCGGCGTGTGCGAAGGACCGAGCGGCGGCGGCGCCACCTATTTGCTGCCCGGCATCGTGGAAGCCAACGAGTCCGCCATTCCCGTGCTGGGCATCACCTCCGACGTCCCGGTCGGCGCGCGCGGCAGGTTTCCTCTCACGGAGCTGGACCAGCAGGCGCTCTACCAGCCGCTCACGAAGTGGAACACCACCATCGACCGCGTGGACCAGATCCCGCACGCCGTGCGCAGCGCGTTCCGCGCGATGACGACGGGACGGCCAGGCGCCACGCACATCTGCCTGCCGTACGACGTGCAAAAGCACACGCTCGAAGCGGCGGACGTGTGGGCGCAGCCGGGTCATGACAGCTTCCCGGCCTACCGCTTCGCGCCGGACCCGCAGGAGGTGGAACGCGCGGCCGACAAGCTCGCCGCGGCGCGCGCACCGGTGATCGTGTGCGGCGGCGGCGTGGTGATCTCGGGCGCGAGCGACGAACTCGCGCGGCTCGCCACCCTGCTGAACGCGCCCGTGTGCACGACCATCAGCGGCCAGGGCAGCCTGCCCGGCGCGCACCCGTTGCTGGCCGGCGTGATCGGCACCAACGGCGGCGTGGCCGCCACGCGCGAGGTGATCGCGCAGGCCGACACGGTGCTCTTCGTCGGCGCGCGCGCGGGGTCCACGACCACGGAACACTGGAAGATGCCGTCGCGCGAGGTCACGCTGCTGCACCTGGACGTCGATCCGATGACCATCGCGACCAACTACCGCACCGACGTCGCGCTGGTGGGCGACGCGAAGCTCGGATTGGCCGCGCTCGCCGATGCCGTTGCCGCGCGCACCGGTGATCGTGTGCGGCAGCGGCCCGCCGGCGTCGCCGACGGCCGCGCGCTCGTCGCCCGGGCGCGCGCGGAAAAGTACGCCTTCTTCTCCCAGCTTGCGGCGTCGCGCGAGCAGCCGATTCGCCCCGAGTGCGTGGTCGATGCGCTCAACAAGCTGCTGCCCGCCGGAGCCATCGTCGTGGCCGACCCCGGCACGCCCTGCCCTTACTTCTCGGCGTACTTCGACGCGCCGCAATCGGGCCGCCACTTCATCACCAACCGTGCGCACGGCGCGCTCGGCTTCTCCATGTCGGCGGGCGTGGGCGCGCAGTTCGGCCGGCCCGACGCGATGGTGGCGGCGGTGATGGGCGACGGCAGCTTCGGCTTCACTTGCGGCGAGCTGGAAACCATCGTGCGGCGCGGTGTGCCGCTGAAGATGATCGTGTTCTCCAACGCGGTGTTCGGCTGGATCAAGGCCAGCCAGAAAACCGGATACGACAAGCGCTACTTCTCGGTCGACTTCAACCGCACCGACCATGCGCGCGTGGCCGAGGCCTTCGGCGTGAAAGCGTGGCGCGTGGAGGACCCGGCCGACGTGTACGGCGCGCTGAAGGCGGCGCTCGCGCACGACGGCCCTGCGCTCGTCGACGTCATTTGCCAGGAACTGCAGGACACGGCCGTTCCCGTCAGCCAGTGGATGGGTTGAACGCGCCCGACAACGCCCGAAGGAAGTGCCATGAGCTTGATCTCCAAAGTGCGCCGGTCCCTCTTGCCTGCACTCGCGCTCGTGCTGCCGCTGGCCGCCCTCGCGCAAGGGGTGAACTACCCGAGTGCGCCCGTGCGTGTCATCGTGCCCTACCCGCCAGGCGGCTCGCTCGACGCGGTGATACGGCCGTTCGCCGAAAAATTCCAGCAGGCGACCGGCCAGACCCTGATCGTCGAAAACCTCGGCGGCGCGGGCGGCCTGATCGCGGGCGCGAAAGTCGCGCAGTCCAAGCCTGACGGCTATACGTTGTTCCTGGCGAGCAACGGGCAGGTCTCGCTGGCGCCGCTGCTCTACACCAGCATGAGCTACGACCCCGAGCGGGACCTGGTGCCCATCATTCACCTCACCGACCAGGTGGCCGTGCTGTACGCCAACGCCCAGACGCCTTACAAGACCGTGGCCGACGTGATCGCGGCCGCCAAGGCGGCGCCCGGCACCGTGGCATTCGCGTCCACAGGCGCGGGCGGCATTTCGCATCTGGCGATCGAGCTGCTCGGACAGGCCACGGGCGCCAAGTTCAACCACGTGCCGTACAAAGGCGCGGCCCCCGCGCTGCAGGACCTGGCCGGCGGACAAGTGCCACTGCTCTTCACCTTCGTCGGCTCCGCGAAGGGGCTGACGGCGTCGGGTCACGTGCGCCCCATCGCCGTGGCTGCGGACAAACGCCTGCCGTCGCTGCCCGACGTACCCACGTTCGCCGAAGCCGGCGTGCCCGGCATCCAGGTGTCGTCGTGGATGGGGTTGATGGGTCCGCGCGACATGCCGGCTTCGGCCGTCCGGCGCATGGCCGAGGTCGCGGACGACATCCTGAAGCAGCCGGATTTCCAGAAGCAGATGGCCGACATCAGCATGGAAATCCGCGGTGGCTCACCGGCCAGCTTCAGGGCCGCCATTCAGGCCGACACCGTCAAGTGGTCGAAGCTCGCAAAAACCGTCAACCTCAAGCAGCAGCAATGAAACAAATCACCGGAGTCGCGCCCTCGGGATCGATGGGCAGCGGCTACAACGTCGAGTCGTTCAAGCGGGCCATGGCCGCGAACCCCGACTTCATCGGCCAAGACGCAGGCTCCACCGACATGGGGCCTTACTACCACGGCGACGACAAGCCCTTCCTGCCGCTCTCCGCGTATCGACGCGACCTGGAAGTGATGCTGGCTGCCGCGCGGTCCGCCAGGATTCCGCTGCTGATCGGCTCCGCCATCACGAACGGCTCCAACCGGACACTGGCGCTGATGGCGCAGATGGTGCGCGAGGTGGCGAAAGAAAAGAAGCTCGCGTTTCGCCTCGCGGTGATCGACGCCGAAATCGACAAGACCTACCTGAAGGCCAAGGCAGCGAACGGCAAGGTCGAGGCGATGGGCCCCGACAGCGACCTCAGCGCCGCCATGATCGACGCGGCCGGGCCGATCGTCGCGCAGATGGGCATGGAGCCCTTCATGCACGCGCTGGAAGGCGGCGCCGACGTGGTGATCGCGGGCCGCGCCTGCGACGATGCGATCTTTGCCGCGCTGCCGGTGCTGCGCGGATTCGACGCGGGCCTGGCCTTGCACTGCGGCAAGATCCTGGAATGCGCGGGCCTGTCCGCGCTGCCCTACGACCTGGGCGAACCGATGATCGGCCGCGTGCGCGAAGACCACTTCGAGGTGGAGCCCGGCAACGCAAACAACCGCTGCACCACGGTGTCGGTGGCGGGCCACTCGCTCTACGAGCGCAGCGACCCCTTCCTGCAGGCCGGGCCCGGCGGCATCAATGACCTGACGAACGCGAGCTTCGAGCAGGTCGACCCACGACGCGTGAAGGTCGCCGGCAGCCGCTTCATCCAGGACGCACAGTACCGCGTGAAGCTCGAAGGCGCCGAGCGCATCGGCTACCGCAGCATCGTGATCGTCGGCATCCGCGACGCAGTGATGATCCGCGAGCTCGACGGTGTGATCGCGCATGCGAGGGAACGCGCCGAGCAGCGCTTCGGCGCCCGGTCCGATGGCATTCATCTGATGTTCCGCAGCTATGGCAAGGATGGCGTGATGGGCGCGCTGGAGCCGGACAAGGCATTCGTGCCCAAGGAAGTGGGCCTGGTGATCGATGCGGTGGCGCCCACGCAGGACCTTGCGACAGCGGTGGCGATGTTCACTCGCGGCGTGATGCAGCACGCCGACTACCCGGGCATCCTCACCACCGCCGGCAACATGGCCTACCCCTTCTCGCCCTTCGGCATTCCGGTGGGGCCTGCGTACCGCTACAACATCTATCACCTGATGCCGGTGGCCAACCCGCTGGAATGCTTTCCGGTGCGCTTCGAGGAAATCCGATGACAGACAAACCCCTGACCGACTACGCGAAGGTCATCCGCAGCAAGAACTCCGGGCCGTTCGAGTTGACCTTCGACGTGATGTTCGACCGCGACGAGGCCTACCGCATCGTCAAGGAAAGCGGCGCGATCAACTTCGACGCCATGGCGAAAGCGTTTGCCGTTCCGCGCGAGCATGTGCTCGTGTGCACCGCGTTCGACGCGGCGCGCGCCTTCAAGATCACGCTCAAGCGCCCCGTGAGTTCGGGTGACCTGGAAGACCGCGATGTCTATGGTTGCCAGCAGCACCTGCCGCTCACCACGCTGAGGATTGCGGCATGAGCATCTTCGAAACGCTTGCCGGCGTGGACACGGGGACGCTGTGCAACGCGATGATCGTGCTCGACCCGTCGCTGCGGGGGAGGAACTACACGCTGGATGCAGTCGTCGCGGCCAACGCCGAGATGCCTCCGTTCACGGGCTACGCGCTCACGGCGAAGATCGTTTCGGACAAGCCGACGAAGGACAGCCACGACACGATGCTGGCGCGCCGCTTCGCGTACTACCGCTATTTGCAGCAGGCCCGCCGGCCGTCACTGGTGGTGATGGAAGACTGCGGCGAGCGCCGAGGCATGGGCTGCATCTGGGGCGAGATCCAGGTGTCGATCCACAAGGCGATGGGGCTGGTGGGCGCGGTGACCAACGGCGCCATCCGCGACATCGGCACGCTGCCCGCAGGGATCGGCCTGCTGGGCGGCAATGTGTGCCCCGGGTCCGGCTTCGCGCACATGGTGGCGTTCGACACGCCGGTGAGCGTGTTCGGGCTGCCCGTGTCACCGGGGGACCTGGTGCATGCCGACCGCCACGGCTGCGTGGTGATTCCCGCGGGCCTGGCGGATGCGCTGCCGGCGGCGATTGCAAGGGTGGCGCAGCGGGAACAGACATTCCTCGCCGCCTTGAACGCACCCGGGCTCGACGCCGACAAGCTTGCTGCGGCCTGGCGGGTGTTCGAGGTGAAGTAGGGCGACGGCCGCGGTTGGCGCGTTCGGGCCCACGCAGAAAATTTGCACCGGAGTCATCAGCGGGACGGCTGCCATGACGCCAGGAATTCTCGCGACGCCGCGCAAGCCCTCGCCGCGCGTTCCCAGGGACCGAGCCCGGGGTGCGTCTGGCCGCAGGGCACTTCCGCCCCCACCGGAATCGCGGCCGGCAGCGCGTCCATGAACGCCTTCAGAGGCAACTCGCCCTCGCCCGGGAAGAGGCGCCCCTGCCGCGCCTCGTCGATGAGGCCGGCATCGGTCGGATCTTGCAGACGCGCGTCGCACAGCTGCACCGAGCCGAGTGCGCTCGACGGCACATCGCGCAACATCTCGGCCGTGCCGCCGGAGCGCCACAGATGCAGCAGGTCGATCAGCAACCTGCCATTCGGCCGGCCCGCACGAACTCCAGGTCCACGCCCATGCCGGCCGCGGCGGCGAGATCGCACAGCGCGCCGAAGCGCTCGGCCAGGCGATCGACATCCACGTCGTCGCCGGAGACATTGAGCCGCCGGGCACCGAGTTCGGCGGCCAGTGCGATGGCCTGCGCATGGTCGGCGACACGGATCTCCGGCGTCAGCGGGATGAACTCGACGTCGTGGATGCCGACGCCGGCCTCGGCCATGCGGCGGCGCCACGTCGAGCACCGTCAGATGGGCAAGGGAAAGAGGAATCATGGTCCTCACTTGGGCAGGATCTGGCCGAGGAAGTCGCGCAGCGCTCGTGCTTCGGGTGGGTGAAGAACACCTCGGGGGGCGCCTGCTCGACGATCTCGCCGCGGTCCATGAACAGCACGCGATCGGCAACGCTGCGCGCGAAGCCCATCTCGTGCGTCACGCACAGCATCGTCATGCCCTCCTCGGCGGCCTTGAAGACCGTCGAGAAGATCGTCGACATCGCCAGATAGAGCAGCGCGACGACGATATACACCTCGAAGCTGCGGAACGTGGCCGAATCGATGTTCCTGGACCAGGAACGGCGTGTTGCGGACGATCTCGACGTAGACCTCGGCGAACCAGTGCAGCGGCGCGATCGACGAGCGCTTGCCGAGCAAAGTCAGCAGGCCGACGACCAGCCCGAAACGGCGGCCGCCGCTACGCAGGCTGCGCGACCGCGGTGTTCGCCGCTGCCGCCTGCGTCACGGCCAGCGTCGCTTCGAGTGTGCGCAAGCCGTCCAGCGCCGAGCAGACCGCCTGCTCCTTGCCTTCGATGAGAGCGGCGAAGTGGCGCATCTGCTCGCTGTACGGCGAACCGGTGTGCACGGCGGTGCGCTCCATCGTCAAGGGGTCGTGCCAGCCCTGCGCAGGGCCCTGATCCTGGCGATAGCGCCAGACCTCCAGGCGCGGCAAGGTCAGCGAGCCTTCGGTGCCCGAATAAAAGTGCGCGTTGATGTCCTGGCGCGGAAAGCGCGCTGCCTCGCCGGTGCTCAAGTCCCAGTTCCACGGCGCCACGCCACGTCGAAATAGTCGCGCGGCTTGAGCCAGGTGCACAGCGCGGTGGCACTGACCGGCCGGCCGAGCGTGCCGGCGCCGACGATGGCCCGGGCCTTGCGCATGATCGTGTTGTGGCGGCGCTGATGGCCGACCAGGACCGGCAAGCCGGTGGCTCGCGATGCGTCGCAGATGCGCCGTCCGTCATCGAGCGTGTCGGCGATCGGCTTCTCGACCAGCACTGCGGCGCCTTGCTCGAGGCAGTCGATCGTGATCGGGGCATGTGTCGCATTCGGCGTCGCCACCACCACGCCCCTTGGCTTCGCGGTGGCGAGCAGGCTCGGGTAGTCGGCGAAGCAGGGAACGCCGATCACTCTGGCGAGCTCGGCAGCAGCCGGTGTCGGATCGGCAATGCCGACCCGTTCGATGTCCGGATCGGCCAGCGCGCAATCGATATGCGTCTTGCCGATCAGACCGGCTCCGATGACGGCGATGGGTAGTTTGCTCATGGACTTTTTATCAACGAATCGTTGATAAAAAAGCGATGGACCTGAAGGACCTCGAAGTGTCTTGCGAAGCGGCTCGCCGCTCCAGTTTCGTGGCGGCGTCGCTCGAGATCGGGACCACCTCGGCGCACATCAGCAAGCGCATTGCGATCCTGGAGGCGCAGCTGGGTGTGCGCCTGTTCCATCGCACGACACGCCGGGTCGTGATCACCGAGAACTTCGATCTCGACATCCGCGTGGGCGACCCGACCCAGCGAGTCTCATTGCGCAACGCATGGTGGAGAGCAGGCACATTCTTTGCACTTCGCCCGAGTACCTCGCGCAACGCGGCCACCCGAAGACGGTGGCCGAACTCGCGGAACACGAATGCCTGCTCTACCGCGAGCGCGACCAGCCGATCGGAAACTGGCGACTGAGCAGGCCGAAGGGCATCGAGTCGGTCAAGGTCACGAGCAGATTCAGCTCGAACCACAGCGACGTGGTGAAGGGATGGAGTCTCGACGGCAAGGGCATCTGCCTGCTGTCGGTCTGGGATATCGCGCAGCCCCTGCTCGACGGGCGCGCGGTCAGGGTGCTGCCCTCCCATCACGAGCCGGCGGACATCTGGGCCATGACCAGCACCCGGTCGGCCGGCTCGGCGAAAGTCAGGGTGTGCGTGGAATTCCTGAAGAAACAGCTCGTGCATGGACCGCACGCGCTGAAGACGAAGCTGGGCAGATAGCTGCAGGGGCGCAGGGCCCGGCTCCGCTAGAGCGACATCGACGCGCGCTGCGCCATCGCCGCGCGCCAGCGCTGCAGATGCGGGTGCTGTTCCCCCGGCTTCACCTTCGCCACCCGGGCGAAGTCGACGGCCACCACCGCCGTGATGTCGGCGACGCTGAAGCGATCCGTGGCGACGAAATCGCGCCCCGCCAGACGCTCGTTCAGCACGGCGAAGAACTGCTGGAGCCGGGCCAGGCCGCGCTGCGCCAGTTCGGGGATCTGCGCATAGTCCACCGGTCCGGGCAAGGCCCGGTTGGCCATCGAAGGCGCGCTGTTGCGCATGGCTTCGGCGATGGCCATCAGTCCCTCGAACTCGATGCGCCAGTTCCAGCTGGCGATCTCGGCCTTCTCATGGGGCGTGATGCCCAGGAGCGGCGGTTCCGGACAGCGCGCCTCCGCGTAGGCCGTGATCGCTGCGTTGTCGGTCAGCAGCGGGCCCTCTCCGGTGCGCAGTGCGGGCACGGTGCACTGGGGATTCAGCTGGCGGTAGGCGTCGCCGAGCTGCTCGTTGTTTCGCAGGTCCACCTGGACCGTCTCGTGGACGATGCCCTTCTCGGCCAGGAGGATGCGCGCCCGGCGCGGGCTCGGCGCCGTGCTGCAGTCGTACAGCGTGATCATGCGGGGTCCTTCGCGGTCATCTTGTCCTGGGTTCGGGTCTCGAAGTCGGTGGCATCGTGGCGCTCGTGGAGCTGGCTCGACGGTTGTCCCCAGCTTCGATTGACCATGCGCCCGCGCCGCACGGCCGGCCGTTGAGCGATCGCGTCGGTCCAGCGCAGGACGTGGGTGTATTCGTGGACCTGAAGGAACTCGCCCGCTTCGTAGAGCTGCCCCTTCACGAGCGTGCCGTACCAGGGCCAGACCGCCATGTCGGCAATGGTGTAGGCGTCCCCGGCCAGATACGGGCTCTCGGCCAAGCGGCGGTCCAGCACATCGAGCTGCCGCTTGACCTCCATGGCGTAGCGATCGATGGCGTATTCGATCTTGCTCGGCGCATAGGCATAGAAGTGTCCGAACCCGCCACCGAGGAAGGGCGCGCTGCCCATCTGCCAGAACAGCCACGACAGGCATTCGGCCCGCTCGCCGGGATGGGTCGGAAGAAAGGCGCCGAACTTCTCTGCGAGGTATTGCAGGATCGCACCGGACTCGAAGACGCGCACCGGCCTTGCTTCTTCGGTGCGGTCCCACAGCGCGGGGATCTTGGAATTCGGATTGACCGCGACGAAGCCGCTGCCGAACTGATCGCCCTCGTTGATCCGGATCAGCCACGCGTCGTACTCCGCACCGCGATGGCCGAGCTCGAGCAGTTCCTCCAGCATCACCGTGACCTTGACCCCGTTGGGCGTGGCCAGCGAGTAGAGCTGCAGCGGATGGCGTCCCACCGGCAGGTCCTTTTCGTGGGTCGGGCCTGCGATCGGGCGGTTGATGTTCGCGAACTTGCCGCCGTTGGCAGCGTTCCAGGTCCAGACCGTAGGGGGTGTGTAGGGTGAAGCACCATTCATGCGGCGATCTCTCTCGATGCAGTGAAGAGTCGCACAGTATCCGCGCAATGCTTGTCCCTCGCCCGGTGCCGGCATTCGACGCCCGGCCTGCGCCTTCCCCATTGAGCGACACGGCGAACCTCATGTTGTTCGCGCTCCTCCTGTTTGCGGGACTCAACGAAAAGGCACTGCGGATCGCCGTGGTCTTCATCGGCATCGCGCTCACCATCGTGACTGTTCCTCGAGCCGGTCTGATCCTTCCGACAAATATTTCCACTCATCTGTCAATTGACAAAACCATGTCAGAATCTGTCGGATGAGCACCCCCGCCGACCTCTGGCATTTTGCCCGCCCTGACCTCGCGAGCCGCTACCTGCAGGCCTTCGACCTCGGCCTGGTGTCGGCCCGCGGGCTGTTCGCCCGGCGCAGGATGGGCAAGAGCGAGTTCCTCAAGCACGACCTGCTGCCGGCCGCCGAGGCCGCCGGGTACGCGGCGGCGTACACCAATCTCTGGGACGACACCGACCATCCGGGCCAAGCCATTGCCGCCGCCATCCTGTCCGCCGTGCAGCCCAAGGGCCTGGCGCGATTCTGGGACGACCTGTCGACGCCTGTGCGCAAGATGAAGGCCGGCGCCAAGCTGCCGATGGGTGTCGAGGGCTCGGTCGAGCTCGACCTGGCCGACAAGGAGAAGCTGGCCGTGCCCGCGATCCAGGCGGCGCTGCAGCTGACCGACAAGAGCAGGAAGCGCCTGGTCCTGGTGCTCGACGAAGCCCAGGTGCTCGCCAATCCGGAACACCGGCAGGTCGCGCATTCGCTGCGCGCGGGGCTGGACATTCGCAAGGCGGGCATCAAGGTCCTGTTCGCCGGCTCCTCGGAAGCCGCGTTGCGCGAGATGTTCTCGCGCGCCTCCGCGCCGTTCTACAACTGGGCGCCGGTCGAGCCCTTCCCGCTGCTCGGCGACGAGTTCGTCGTGGCGATCGTGGCCCACATCAAGCGGCTCGCCAAGCAGCCGCTGCCCCTGGCCGTCGCGCAGCAGGCCTTCAGGAAGCTGAAGGAAACGCCGGAGTTCTTCCGCTGGTATGTCGAGCGCTACCTGCTGTACCAGGAACAGGGGCCCGAAGCGGCACTGGCGCACACGCTGACGCGCGTGCATGACGACACCGGCTATGCGAAGACCTGGAAGGAGCTCGGCCGGCCGGACCGCGCGGTGCTGCTGCTCGCCGCGGCCGGTGTGCAGGACCTCTACGGCGCCGCGGCGCTGAAGCAACTGCGCGAACTGCTCGGCACCGAGGACGTCACGCCCAGTCTGCCGAGAACCTCCCTGCGGCGCCTCACCGGCCCGCGGATGCAGGCCATGGCGCGGGTCGACCACGGCGTCTACCGCTTCGAGGACCAGGAGTTCGAAGCCTGGGTGCGCAGCCGCAGGACGGTGGACTGACGATGTCGACCGCCATGTTCGCCGCTCTGTTCTTCACGGTGGCACTCCTCGTCACGACGACCTACTTCATCATGGGCTCCATTCCGCTTCTGGTTCTGAAGCACGACACACCGCTCGACGCCCGCTTCGTGCGCGGCTTCTTCAACACCTACTACGTTGCTGCCTTCGCCAGCGCGATGGCCACGGCGATCAGCCTTGCGTGCGCGGGCCGCCCGGGGCTCGCGGTGGGTGCTGCAGTGCTGGCGTTGATTGCCGTCGTCCTGCGCAGGAAGATCATTCCCAAGATGGACGCGCTCGGCGCGCAGATTCAGTCGAACGTCATGGATGCCATTCCAGGATTTCGGCGAACCCACGTCATCGCGATCGTGATCAACGTCGCGCAGCTCGTTGCCATCGTGGGGAGCCTCATCACCTTCGGCAAGTAGCGCCAGCGACGCCCGCCTACGACTTGCCGCCCCGCCGTGCCGCCTCGATCGCGGCGACGTCGATCTTCCCCATGGTCATCACCGCGTCGAACACGCGCTTGGCCACCGCGCGATCGGGATCGGCCATCGCCTCGGTGACGGCGCGCGGCGTGATCTGCCACGAGAGTCCCCAACGGTCCTTGCACCAGCCGCAGACGCTTTCCTGTCCGCCATTGCCGACGATCGCGTTCCACAAGCGGTCGGTTTCGGCCTGGTCGTCGGTCGCGATCTGAAAAGAGAAGGCTTCGCTGTGCTTGAACTGCGGGCCAACGTTCAGGCCGATGCAGGGGATGCCGGCGACGGTGAACTCGACGAGCAGGACATCGCCCTGCTTGCCATCGGGATAGTCGCCCGGTGCGCGGTGGATGGTGCCGACAGTGCTGTCGGGAAATGTCTTGGCATAGAAGTTCGCGGCCTCGACGGCGCCGCCTTCGTACCAGAGACAGACCGTGTTCTTGCGGGTCATTCGTTTCTCCTGAAGCGTTGAGCGCCGGGCATCCGCCCGGACAACGTCCATCGTCCTCATCGCGGAGCCCCGGTCTGTCGGATGAAGCCGATGCCGTTGCAGGGATGCCGATCAGTAGTAGCGCGGGATCGGCCCGTTCTGCGGCGTGGTGTCCTCGCCGAGGTCGAGCGCCACGCGATCGACATAGCACCAGCCCCAGCCTTCCGGCGGATCGTAGCCCTCGATGATCGGATGCCCGGTCGCGTGGAAGTGCGCGGTCGCGTGACGATGCGGCGAATCGTCGCAGCAGCCCACGTGGCCGCAGGTGCGGCACAGGCGCAGATGCAGCCATACGCTGCCCATCTTCAGGCACTCCTCGCAGCCGAGGGCGCTGGGAACCACGTGGGCGATGCCGGCGGTGTGGGTGCAGGACCTGCTCATTTCGATCTCCTTGAACGTGCGAACGGACAGCCTTCGGCACGATCCGACGGCAAGCATACTCACCGCCCGCGCAGCGCATGGCGCGCCGCAGCGGCTGCCGCATGGATCTGCGTGCGCAAGCCGGCGAGGACCGGATCTTCCACCGCCCAGCGCTTGAAGACCAGCACGGTCGGACTGGTCGGCAGCGGCACGCGCGTGCGCAGCACCCGCACCAGGCCCAGGGCCTCGTGCCGCCGCGCGATGGATTCGGGCGCGATCGACAGGAAGCCCGTGCGAGCCGCAAGCGCGAGCCCGGTCTCGAAGGAGCGCGTCTCGATGACCGGATGGATCGGCCCCAGCCTGCCGTCGCTGCAGTAGCGATCGAAGGCCTCGCGCGAACTGGTGCGCGCATCGGGCAGCACCCAGCGCTGGCGCATCAGTTCGGCCCTGGACAGCACCGACTTGCCTTGCGGGCCCGCATCGGGCGCGCAGATGATCACGGTGCGCTCGTCGTACAGCCGTTCGGTGAGCAGCTCGTCATCGCCCGCGGTGTCGCTGCGGCCGCGCAGGATCGCGAAGTCCAGCGTGCCGCGGCTCACGGCGTCCCACAGGAAAGTGCTGCTCTCCTCGATCAGCTGCAGGCGCACGGGCCCGGAGGCCTCGCCGTCGCGCGCGACGCGCTCCAGCAGGTTCGGCATCAGCGTGTGCATGGCGCGCGCGATGCAGCCGAGGCTCACCGGCCCGCGATCGAGGCCGGCCGACAGGTCCAGGCGCTCCAGGCTGCGCAGCACGGCGCGCGCCTGGGCCAGCACGCGCTCGCCCCATGCCGTCGGATGGCTGCCCCGGCTCGAACGCTCGAACACGCGCTCGCCCAGCGCCTTCTCGGCCTCGGACAGGAGGCGCGATACCGCCGGCTGCGCCAGCCCGAGCGCGCGCGCGGCACCGTGGACCGACTTGCCGTCGTCGATCGCCACGATCGCCTCGAGGTGGCGGCGCTGCACGGCGCGCTGCTGCGATGCCTGTTTGATCTGGACCATCTGATTCTTGATATCACCGAATGCTTTAAATATATCGTTTACGCGATCACCCATGGCTGCTACCTTCGATGGATGTCCACTTCGCATTCCGCTGCCTCCATGCCACGCATCACCGTCACCAAGATCGCGCCGGCGCTCGGCGCCGACATCTCCGGGATCGACCTGCACGCGCCGCTCGACGAAGCCACGCTCGCCGCGCTGAAGGACGCCTGGGCCACCCACCTGGTGCTTCGCTTTCGCGGCCAGGCGCTCGACGATCCGCAACTGCTCGCGCTCAGCCGCCTGCTCGGGCCGCTGGACCCACCCGGTCCCAATCCCTACGGCAAGCCTTTCCTGGAAGCGTTTCCGGAGATCAACGTCATCTCCAACGTGAAAGTCGGCGGCGCACCCATCGGCAACCTCGGCGACGGCGAAGCGGTGTGGCACTGCGACATGACCTACGTCGAGAGCCCGCCGCGCGCCGCGCTGCTGCACGCGCTGGAAATCCCGCCGAGCGGCGGCGACACCTTCTGGTCGAACATGTACCTCGCCTACGAGACGCTGCCCGATGCGACGAAGCAGCGCATCGCCGGCCTGCGCGCGATCCACGATGCCACCTACAACAGCGCCGGCATCATGCGCAAGGGCATGAAGGAAGTGACCGATCCGCGGCAAGCGCCCGGCGCGCACCATCCGCTGGTGATCCGCCATCCCGACACGGGCCGCGCGGCGCTCTACCTCGGCCGCCGGCGCAACAGCTACGTGCTCGGGCTCGACCTCGCGGACAGCAATGCGCTGCTCGACGAACTGTGGGCGCATGCCACGCAGCCCGAGTTCACCTTCCGCCAGGTCTGGCAGCTGCATGACCTGATCCTGTGGGACAACCGCTGCACGCTGCATCGGCGGGATTCCTTCGACCCCGAGGCGCGCCGCGTGATGCACCGCACGCAGATCAAGGGCACGCCGGTGGCGCCCGCCTTCGAGGCCGCCTGAATGGATGCGCTTCATCTTCCGATCCGCCGCGTCGAGGTCTTCGGCGTCGCGGTGCCGCTGGTCGGCCCGGGCTTTCGCAATGCCTACATCACCAAGAAGGCGCAGAAGAGCGCCATCGTGCGGCTGACCGCCGACGATGGCAGCGTCGGCCTCGGCAACATCGATCCCTCGCCGGGCTATTCGGTCGAGACGATCGAGCAATCGCTGACCGCGCTGCGCGAGCGGCTCGCGCCCGCGGTGCAAGGCCAGGACGCCGGCAATCCACACCGGCTCTCGCAGACCATGGACCAGGCGCTCTCCGGCTACCTCGATGCCAAGGCGGCGATCGAGATGGCCTGCATCGACCTGCTGTCGCGCCGCCTCGGCGTTCCGGTGCACCAGTACCTCGGCGGCAAGATGGTGGACGAACTGCGCTTCAACGCCTGGATCGGCATCCTCTCGCCCGACGAGGCCGCGGCCGAGGCGCGCAAGTGGTTCGATCGCGGATTCCGCTCGGCCAAGATCAAGGTCGGCGGCGGCATCGAGGCGGACCGCGACCGCGTCGGCGCCGTGCGTGCGGCGGTCGGACCCGAGATGGCCCTGCGTGCCGATGCCAATGCGGGCTATTCGGTGGACGACGCGATCGCGCTCGGCCGGCTGCTCGAACCTTTCGCGATGCAGCTGCTGGAGCAGCCGGTGGCGGCGGACGACCTGGCCGGCATGGCCCGCGTACGCCAGGCCATCGACATCCCCGTCATGGCCGACGAATCGATCACCGACCACGCCAGCCTCATCGACGTCATCCGCGCGGACTGCGCGGACATCGTCAAGCTCAAGGTCATGAAGCAGGGCGGCTTCCTGACCTGCCGCCGCATGCTGGAGACGGCGACGGCCGCGGGCATGAAGGTGGTGATCGGCCACGGCTTCGGCCTGGGCATCAACACGGTCGCCGAGATCATGCTGGCCTGCACCAGCACGAACGTGCTCGAAGGGCTCGAATGCGTGGGGCCGCTGAAGACCGCGGACGACATCGTCACCCACAAGCTCGATCTCTCGAGCGGCCGCATCGCCGTGCCCGCCGGGCCGGGCCTGGGCGTGACGCTCGACGACGACAAGATCAGGCAATACCACTTCGATGCCTAGCCCCCAGCGATCGAAGCAGGAGACAACATCCATGAGATTCAAGAAGATCGCCGTGCTCGCGGCGATGGCGCTGTGGCTGCCGCTGTGCGCCACGGCACAGGGCGGCGATGCGGCCGCGGCCAGCTACCCAAGCAAGCCGGTGACCGTGCTCGCGCCCTTCGCGGCGGGCGGCACGGTGGACATCATCGCGCGGCTCCTGGGCCACAAGCTGGCCGTCGACCTGGGCCAGTCCTTCGTCGTCGACAACCGCGGCGGCGCCGGCGGCACCATCGCCACCGCGATGCTCGCGCGCGCCGCGCCCGACGGCTACACGGTCATGGTCCAGCACATGGGCCTGGCCTTCAACGCCGGGCTGTACGACAAGCTGCCCTTCGACACGGCGCGCGACATCCGGCCAGTCGCCTACATCGGCGCGACGCCGAACGTGCTGGTCGTGTCCAAGAGCATGCCGGTCAAGACCGCGGCCGAATTCCTGGCCTACGCGAAGGCCAACCCGGGCAAGGTCAACTACGGCTCCGGCGGCGTCGGCAGCGCGGGGCATGTGCCGATGGCGGTGCTGTCGTCGATCACCGGGCTGAAGATGCAGCACGTGCCGTACAAGGGCTCGGGCCCGGCCATCGTCGACCTGATGTCGGGTCAGATCCAGGCCATGCTGCTGACCATCCCGGCGGTGATGCCCTTCATCCAGCAAGGCCAGCTGCGCGCGCTCGCCACCTCGGGCGCGAAGCGCTCGCCGGCGCTGCCCAACCTGCCGACGCTGGAAGAGGTCGGCGTCAAGCAGTTCGAGTACGAGCCGTGGTACGGCTACTTCGTGCCCGCGGGCACGCCGCCCGCGGTCCAGCAGAAGCTGCACGACGCGGTCAACAAGGCCCTGCAGGATCCGGAGATCGCGGCCAAGCTGCGCGAGCAGGGCCTCGAGGTCAAGAGCATGTCGCAGCAGCAGTTCGTCGACATCGTGGCGCGCGACACGGCGACCTGGGGCGCGAAGATCAAGACGCTCGGCCTGCGCGGGGAATAGCAAGACCTCTCGATGATCCGGATTTCGCGGTGACGCACGCGGGTTAAGCTGCGTCACCATGTCCCGTGACCCCGGCCTTCATCTCAAGAACCCGACGTCGCTGCGCTATTTCTACGAGGTGGCGCAAGCCGGCTCCTTTCGCCGCGCGGCGGAGCACACGCACATCGCGGCTTCGGCGATCAACCGGCAGGTCAAGAACCTGGAGGAGGAGGTCGGCGCGCTGCTGTTCGAGCGCGGCCGCGGACGCAGCGGCCTCAAGCTCACGGCCGCCGGCGAGATCTTCATCCACCATCTCAAGCGCGCGATGGGCGAGCTCTCGACCGCGCGCACCGAGGTCGATGCGCTGCGCGGCCTGCAGCGCGGCACGGTCCATTTCGGCGTCAACGAAGGCTTCTCGCGCGAGCTGCTGCCGCAGATGCTGGCCGAGTTCCACCGGCTGCACCCCGGCGTGAACTACGAGGTGCGGGTGGAGAGTTCGCCGCGGCTGGTGGCGCTCGTGCTCGACGACGAGATCGACTTCGCGCTCGGCTACAACCCGCCTGCGCATGCAGGCCTCGCGATCGTGGTCAAGCGCAGCCTGGGCTCTTGCGTGATGGTGCCGCGCAAGCATCCGCTGGCCAAGCGCAGCTGGGTGCGGCTCACCGATTGCGCGGCCTACGACATCGTGATGCCCGATGCCAGCCTGGCCCTGCGCGCCACGCTGGACCAGATGTTCGCGCGCGTCGGCATGAAGCCGCGCGTGGTGCTCACCACCAACTCCTACGAGCTGATGCGCAGCGCCGCATCGGCCGGCGTGGGCATCGCGATCCTCTCGCAGTACCTGTTCGGGCGCGACCCCAACCATCCCGATGCGGCCTTCGTGCCGATCCGCGATCCGCGCATCAAGCCGCAGGTGCTGGTGTGCTGCACGCGCGCGGGAAGGCACCTCTCGGTGGCCAGCCTGTCGCTGATCGCGGAGATCGAGAACGTGCTGCGGCACAAGCTCTGAGCGGCTTTTTCCACCGGCCGCCGGCGCCGAGGGTTTCCCCTTGCGTGCGAATTTGGAGAACGCATATCGACCTAATCCGTTCTTGCCCGGCGCATTGACCCGGCGATAGATTCGCGTCCGTCAACCACCCAAGAGAAGTGAGACGGGCATGTTCAAGGCCATCCTGCTGGAGCGAGATGCAGAGCGATTCGACGCATCCGTACGCGAACTCGACGACTCGGCGCTTCCCGATTTCGATGTCACGCTGCGCGTCGACTATTCGTCGCTGAACTACAAGGACGCACTGGCGATCGCGAACCGCGGTCCCGTGGTGCGCAAGTGGCCGATGGTCCCGGGCATCGACGGCGCGGGCGTGGTCGAGCACAGCACGCATGCCGAGTTCTCGGCCGGCGACCGCGTGATCCTCAACGGCTGGGGCGCCGGCGAGCAGCACTGGGGTTGCCTGGCCGAACGCGCACGGCTCCAGGGCGAATGGCTGGTGCCGCTGCCCGAGCGGCTGGACGCGCGCACCGCGATGGCGCTCGGCACAGCGGGCTACACCGCGATGCTCTGCGTGCAGGCGCTGGAACGCCAGCGCGTGCGGCCGGACGACGGCGAGATCCTGGTCACCGGCGCCGCCGGTGGCGTCGGCAGCGTGGCGATCAGCCTGCTCGCGGGGCGCGGCTTTCGCGTCGTCGCCTCCACCGGCCGCGCCGCCGAGGCCGACTACCTGAAACGCATCGGCGCCGCGGAGGTCATCGACCGCGCGCAGCTTTCCGCGCCGGGCAAACCGCTGGGCAAGGAACGCTGGGCCGGCGTGGTGGACTCGGTGGGCAGCCACACGCTGGTCAATGCCTGCGCGACGACGAAATACGGCGGCGTGGTCACGGCCTGCGGACTGGCCCAGGGCATGGACCTGCCGGGCACGATGGCGCCCTTCATCCTGCGCGGCGTGAGCCTGATCGGCATCGACTCGGTGATGGCGCCGCGCGCCGACCGGCTCAATGCCTGGCAGCGGCTGTCGCAGGAGCTCGACCATGAACGCCTGGCCGCGATCACGCACGAGATCCCGCTGGCCGCGACGCTGGATGCGGCCGCCGCGCTGCTCGCGGGCGGCGTGCGCGGGCGGACCGTGGTCAACGTGCGCGTCTGATGTCCGCCGCTCATCCGATGCGCCCCTCTTCCTTCGACGCGGCATCCGTGCCCGCCCTGCCTGCCGAAACCGCGCCGCTGCGCGATCTCGCGCCCCTGATGCGCCCTTCGTCGGTCGCCGTGCTCGGCGCTTCGCCGCGACCCGACTCCTTCGGCAACTCGGTGGTGAAGAACCTGCTGGCCGGCGGCTATGGCGGCCGCATCTATCCGATCCATCCTTCGGCGGCGGAAGTCGAAGGGCTGCGCTGCTTCGCCGACCTGCAGAGCCTTCCCGAGGCACCTGACTGCGCCGTGATCGCGCTGCCTGCTGACAAGGTGCTGCCCGCATTGACACAGGCCGCCGCGCGCGGCATCCGCGCCGCAGTGCTGTTCGCCAGCGGCTTCGCCGAGCTCGGCAACACGGGCCGTGCGCTGCAGGCCGAGCTGACGGCGCTGTGCAAGCGCACCGGCCTGCTGGTGTGCGGCCCCAACTGCCTCGGCCTGGCCAACCTGCACGACCGCATCTCGCTCTACAGCGCGCCGCTGCCGGAGCCGCTGCGCATCGGCGGCGTGGCGATCGCCTCGCATTCGGGCTCGGGCTGCATCGCGCTCGCGGGCGTCGGGCGCTTCGGGCTGAGCCACCTGGTGTCGGTGGGCAATGCCGCGGTACTCGACATCGACGACTACCTGGCCTTCTTCGCCGACGATCCGCACACGCGCGTGGCCGCGCTCTTCATGGAATCGGTGCGGCATCCCGAGCGCTTTCTGCGCGCCGCGCAGCGCATGCGCGCGGCGCGCAAGCCGGTGGTGGTGCTGAAGGTCGGGCGCTCGACGCAGGGCGCGGCCGCGACCGCGGCGCACACGGGTTCGCTGGCCGGCTCGCATGCGGCGGCGGTGGACTTCTTCCGCAGCGCCGGTGTGGTGCTGGTCGAGGACATGGACGAAATGGTCGAGACCTGCACGCTGATGGCCGAGTCGGCGAAGCGGCCGGCCGGCGACGGACTGGCGGTGATCAACGTCAGCGGCGGCGAAGTGGCGCTGACCTGCGATCTCGCGCAGACGACGGGCCTGCGCCTGTCGGTTCTTGCGCCGGCCACGATCGATGCCTTGCGCGGCTGCCTGCCGGCCTTCGCGACGCCCAGCAATCCGCTGGACGCCACCGGCGCCGCAGTGTTCGACATGACGATGTACGCACGCGCCATCGATGCCCTGCTGGCCGATCCCGACGTCGGACTGCTGGCCGTGTCGCAGGACTGCCCGGTCGGCCTGGGCGCGAAGGGCGCCGACAACTACCGCGCCATGGCCGAGGCCACGGCCGCCGCGGCGAAGCGGACCGGCAAGCCGCTGGCCTTCTACAGCAATGTCGGCGGCGGCCTGCATCCGCGCACGGTGGAACCACTGCAAGGCAGCGGCGTGCCCGCGCTGCAGGGCGCGCGGCCTGCACTGATCGCGATGCGGCACTTCATCGACTGGCATCTGTGGCAGGCACCCGCCACGCACGACGACGCAGCACCGCTTGCCGCCGATCCCGCGTGGGCCGACCGGCTCGCGAGCGGTCGCGCATTGTCGGAACACGAAGCCAGGCGATTCCTCGAAGCGCACGGCATCCGGGCCACGCGCGAGGCGCGTGCCGCGAATGCCGACCAGGCCGCGCAGTGCGCCGCCGCGATCGGCTTTCCGGTGGCGATGAAGATCGACTCGCCCGACATCCCGCACAAGACCGAGGCCGGCGGCGTGCGGCTCGCGCTGCGCGACCCCGACGAGGTGCGCACGGCTTTCGATGAAATGCTGGCCACCGTGCGCGGGCGCGTGCCCGAGGCGCGCATCGACGGCGTGCTGATCCAGGAGATGGTCGCCGGCGGCATCGAGATGATCGCCGGCCTGTCGCACCAGCCGCCCTTCGGCCACGCGGTGGTCGCGGGCTCGGGCGGCGTATGGGTAGAGCTGGTGCGCGACAGCAGCCTCGCGCTGGCGCCGGTGAGCGCAGCGCGCGCGCAAACGCTGGTGGGCGGCACGCGCGCGGCGCGGCTGCTCGACGGCTTTCGCGGCGCGCCGCCGGCCGACCGTGCGGCGTTCGAGGCACTGATCGTGCGCCTGTCGCAGATCGGTGCCGCCTATGCCGGCTTCATCGAGGCGATCGACCTCAACCCCGTGACCGTGCTCGCAGCGGGCCAGGGCGTGCGCGTGCTGGACGCGCTCGTCGAGCTGCGGGCCGCGCCTTCCCATCCATCAACGAAAGCAGGAGACAAGCCATGAACTACCGATGCATCCGCGTGTCCATCGACCGCTGGATCGCCACCCTCACGCTCGCACGCCCGGAGAAGATGAACGCGCTGGACGACGACATCCTGCTGGAGATGCAGCACGCGCTCGATGCCTTGGAGGCCGATGAGTCGGTGCGCGCGCTGATCATCACCGGCGAAGGCCGCGCCTTCTGCGCCGGCTTCGACCTGAGCCCGCGCGAGGATCCTCTCACCAGCGTGCAGGACTGGCGCGCGCACGTGAAGCTGGGCAACGACACCTGGTACCGCATCTGGCGCTCGCGGCTGCCGGTGGTCGCCGCGGTCAACGGCTATTGCCTGGGCGGCGGCTGCGACCTGTCGATGGTGTGCGACATCACGCTCGCGGCCGACAAGGCCGAGTTCGGCGAGCCCGAGATCCAGTTCCAGTCGGCGCCACCCTTTGCGATCATGCCGTGGGTAGTGGGCATGAAGAAGACCAAGGAACTTCTGCTCACCGGCGATCGCGTCGGCGCCGAAGAGGCGGTGCGCATCGGGCTGGCCAATCGCGTGGTGCCGGCGGACGACCTGATGAAGGAAGCGCAGCGGCTCGCGCTCAAGCTCGCGATGATTCCGCCGCCGGCCATGCAGCTGAACAAGCAGGGCCTGAACCGGGCCTATGACCTGCGCGGCTTCCAGTCCACCGTGGACCTCGGTGCGGAAATCTTCACGCTGGTGCTGATGTCGGAATCGCAGGAGTCGCGCGACTTCTTCGAGGTCGCGGGCAAGCAGGGATTGAAGGCGGCATTCAAGTGGCGCGATGCACGTTTCGCGCTCGGCGGCGAAGCGCTGGCCTGAGGCGCGCCATGACTGCGACCGCCAAGCTCAGCGTCATCGCGCCTTCCGTGCAGACCTCGCAGGCCGCGCGCGATTCCGGCGCCCTGATCGAGATCGCCGGCCTCAACAAGATCTACCGCACGCGCGAGGGCCACCACATCGAGGCGCTCACGGACGTGAACTTCGACATCGCCGATGGCGAATTCGTCACCGTGGTCGGACCGAGCGGCTGCGGCAAGTCCACGCTGCTGAAGATCCTGGCCGGCACGCTTCGGCGCTCCTCGGGCTCGGTCAAGATCCGCCAGCGGCCGATCGACGGGCCGAGCCGCGATGTCGGCGTGGTGTTCCAGGCGCCGGTGCTGCTGCCCTGGCGCACCGTGCTCGAGAACGTGCTGGTGCCGATCGAGATCCAGGGCCTGTCGATGAAGGAGTACGAGCCGCGGGCGCGCGACTACCTCAAGCTGGTGGGCCTCGAAGGCTTCGAGAACAAGTACCCCAACGAACTCTCGGGCGGCATGCAGCAGCGCGTGGGCATCAGCCGCGGGCTGGTGCACGAGCCGGCCTTCCTGCTGATGGACGAGCCTTTCGGCGCGCTCGATGCGATGACGCGCGAGACCATGAACCTCGAACTGCTGCGCATCTGGTCGCAGAGCCGCAAGACGGTGATGCTGGTCACGCACAGCATTCCGGAGGCCGTGTTCCTCGCCGATCGCGTGGTCGTGATGTCGCCGCGCCCGGGGCGTATCACCGAGATCCTCGAGATCGACCTGCCGCGGCCGCGCACGCTGGAGATGATCAATTCGGAGCGTTTCGGCGGCTACGTGTCCGCCATCCGCCGGCACTTCCATTCGCTGGGACTCGACGCATGAACACCGCAACCCTCGATACCGCCATGCCGCACGACGAGCTCATCGCCGAACGCCCTGCCCTCGCCTGGCTCGGACCTCGGCCCGAGCTGCCGCTGTCGGCGCTGCTCTTCGTGCTGGTGGTCGGCGGCTGGGAACTCGCGGTGCGCCTGCTGCAGGTGACGCCGCTGCTGCTGCCCGCGCCCTCGGCCGTCGCCGTCGCGCTATGGGACGGCATCCGCAACAACACCTTCACCCACCACCTCGGCATCACTTTCTACGAGACGATCGCGGGCTTCGTGCTGGGTGGCGGCCTGGGCCTGCTGCTGGGCGCCGTGATCGCGCAGTTCCCGCTGGTCGAGCGCACGCTCTATCCCTACGTGGTCGCGTTCCAGACGATTCCGAAGGTCGCGATCGCGCCGCTGTTCGTGATCTGGTTCGGCTACGGCATGGCCTCGAAGATCGTGATCACCGCGACCATCGCCTTCTTTCCGGTGCTGGCCAACACCGTGGTCGGGCTGCGCTCGGTGCCGGCCGATCAGCTCGAGCTGCTGACGGCCTTCACCGCCTCGCGCTGGCAGGTGTTCCGGATGGCGCGCATTCCGCATGCGCTGCCCTTCGTCTTCGTCGGGCTCGACGTCTCGATCGTGCTGTCGGTGATCGGCGCCATCGTGGGCGAGTTCGTGGGCGCGCAGGCAGGCCTGGGCTACCTGATCCTGCAACGCACCTTCTCGATGGACACGGCCGGCATGTTCGCGATCCTGATCTTGCTGTCGGCGATGGGGCTGGGCCTGCACTGGGTGGTGCGGTGGACCGAGCGCAAGGTGGTGTTCTGGGCCGAGTCCGAGCACGAGCGGATCTCGGGCGCTTGAAGCGCTCTTCTTTTTTCTTTCGACTTTTCCTTCGATGAAAGGCAGGTTCCGAATGCAGAGACTGATGAAGATGGGATGCACGCTCGCGCTGTGCGCAGCCGCGTGGATCGTGCCGGCAGCCGCGTCGGCCCAGGCTGCCAGGCCGCTGAAGAAAGTCAGCATCGCGCTCGGCGGCGTGACCGTGATCAACGTCACCTATCCTTGGCTGATGATGCCGATCGCGCTCGACTACTGGAAGAGCGAGGGCTACGACGTCAACGTCATCGCCGCGCCGGGTTCGGTACAGGCGGTGCAGCAGCTCGCCACCGGCAACGTCGACTTCGCGCAGGTGAGTTCCAACGTCGCGATCCAGGCCAATGTCGCCAGCAACATCCCGGCGCGGGTGGTGATGGACAACAGCGTGATCGATTGGGCCGTGGCAGTGCAGGCCGATGGCCCGATGCGCACGGTGGCCGACTTCAAGGGCAAGAACATCGGCATCGTGAGCCTGGCCAGCGGCGGCCTGCCGCTGCTGCGCTCGCTGCTCAAGGCCAACGGACTCGACCCGGACAAGGACGTGAACATCATTCCCACCGGTGCCGGCGCGCCGGCGCTGGAGGCGCTGCGCTCCAACCGCGTGCAGGGGCTGATGTTCTGGAACGCGGCGATCGCGGGCTTCGAGAACGCGGGCGCGAAGCTGCGGCTGTTCCGCAGCCCCGAGTGGCAGCGGCTGCCCGACTTCTCGCTCACCGTGCTGCAGCGCACTGCCGAGCGCGACCCGGCGATGGTGGAAGCCATCGTGCGCGGCGCGGCCAAGGCCAGCCTGTTCGCGGTCAGCAACCCCGAATGCGTGCGCAAGCTGCACTGGGCGCGCTTCCCCGACAGCAAGCCGACGGGCAGCGACGATGCCACGCTGGCGCGCTGGGACGACAACCTGCTGCGCGCGCAGATCGAGTCGATGAAGGCAGCCTTCGAGATGAACGGCGGCAAGCTCTGGGGCCGCGCCACGCCCGAGGCCTTCGGGCGCATGCAGGACTTCATGCTCGACGCCAGGATGATCGAGCGCAAGGTCGCGCCCGCCACTTTCATCGTTGCGAACGAAGGCTTCTTCGAGCGCGTGAACAACTTCGATGCAGAAGCGGTGGTGAAACAGGCGAAGGCCTGCGCACCGCGGTAGGCGGGCGAGCGAATCCTGCCTCAGCCCTCCTCGTAGCTCAGCTTCGGATACCAGTCCTTTCCCCGTCCGCCCGGGGTCTTGTCGAGGATGTTCCAGATCGGCATCGCATCCACCGGGCCGCGCGGATCCTGGCCGGGGTCCGCCGTTTCCATGCCCATCTCATCGGCCCAGAAGTGGCGCACGATGTCGCCGTCGCGCCGGAAGACATTGAAGGCGGCGTTGTCGCCGCTGTCGGGCGTCTCGCCGGCGTAGTCGCGGTTGAAGAGATTGCCCGCGGACGCGTAGAGCTTCAGATGGCGCCAGCCGCGCTCGGCCTTGAACGCCGTCAGGCGCGAGAGCGGCGAGGATGCAATCACCGCGAAGGCGACGCGCTGGAGGATGTCCGGCATCTCGCCGTCGAGCGCACTCAGCAGCGAGGTGCACATCGGGCAGGGCCGCTCGCGTTTCGGGCCGAACATCCAGTTGTAGGTGACGAGCGTGTCGTGCCCTTCGAAAAGACCGGACAGCGAAACCGGCCCGCGTTCGCCCTCGAAGCGATAGTCCTGCGGCACCACGCCGCCCGGCGGCAAGGTGCGGCGCTGGGCAGCGACGCGTTCGATGTGCCGGCGCAGTTCGATTTCCTCGGCGAGCAGCGCGGTGCGCGCCCTGCGGTAGTCGTCGCCCTCGCCGGGAAAGCGCCGGCGGCTGGCATTGGCAAGTTGGGTGGCGGGCTTCAGCGCCGGGTCGTGCGTCATGTGGCGGCTCCTTGGGGTTCAACCGTTCCTTCCACCGCCATGGTGGCAAGTTTCCGGCCGAACGCCAAGCACCGCCTGGTTTCAGGATGAAGCTACTTGCCGCCGAGCAGATCGTTCGTGAAGTAGGCAGCGCTCGGCTTGGGCGCCTCGATCTCGCCGGTCTCCTTGAGCATGGCCAACGCATCGACGATGACCTTGTCGTCGGTCCAGCCCACGGGATGGCCCTTGGACATCGGGATCGCCGCAGCCGTCGCCTTGACCTGCGCGGCGACCGCCGTAGCGCTCGGATGGCCGGGCCAGTTCTTCATCATCATCTCGGCGGCCTCGGGCGTGTTCTTCTTCATCTCGCTCACGCCTTCGCCGACGGCCTTGAGAAACTTGCGCAGGACTTCCGGCTTCTTCGCGATGATGGCGTCGCTGCTCACCAGCGCCATGCCCGGCACGTCGAGGCCGTGCTTGTCCATCTCCAGCACCACGAACTTGGTGCCTTCCTTCTCTTCGATGATGGGCAGGTCGTTCGTCTGGTAGACGCTCACGACGTCGACCTGGTGCTGGATGAACTGCGTCACGCGGGTCTGTGCATTCACTTGCACTCGCTTCACCTTGTCGCAATCGATGCGGTTCTTCTTGCAGAACGAGTCCAGATAGGTGGTGCCGGTTTCACCGATCGATGTCGCGATCGACTTGCCCTCGAGATCCTTGGGCACGCGCACCGGCTTCTCGGGCCAGGAGATGAGCGCGACCGGCGTCCTCGGGTGGTAGAGCGCGACGATCTTGATCGGCATGCCCTTGCTGATGGCGGTCAGCGCGAACACGCCCGGCAGCAGCACCAGATCCTCCTGTCCCTGCAGCAATCCGCCCAGCGCGGCCGGTGCGCCAGCGCCCTCGCCGAGGCGAACCTCCAGGCCTTCGCGGGCGAAGTAGGCCTTCTCCTTCGCGACGTACAAGGCTGCGTATTCGCCCTTGAGCTTCCAGCTGAATCGCACATTGACCTGCTCCGCGGCCAAGGCCGTGGCGCTGACCGAACTCCACACGGCGATGCCGAGCAACGAATGAACAAGGACCTTGGCAAACCGTCGAACCGTCGTCATGGGAATGGCTCCGAATAGAGAAGATCACACACTGTGATCACAATAATTCGGACTGTCAAGCATTCGAATCTCAGCGACGCCTTTGCGCGTGAATCGGCACCAACTCGGGCCACGGATTCACGCAATTGGGTCCGAGGCACCAGAAAGACCATCGCTGAGCGACCTGCGGCGCGCCTCGCGCACGAGTCGTGCGATGTGATTCGGCGACAAGGGCAACGCCACGACCTCGACGCCGAAGGACTGCAATGCGTCGGCCACCGCGTTCGCAACGGCTGCGCCCGCGCCCTCGATGCCGCCCTCGCCCACGCCCTTGGCGCCGAGCGGATTGAGCAGCGAAGGCCCGAGATCCATGTGGTAAGCCTCCACGCGCGGGAAGTCGGTGCTGGTCGGCAGCAGGTAGTCGGCAAAGCTGCCACATACCATCTGTCCCTGCTCGTCGTAAACGAATTCCTCGAGCAAGGCGCCGCCCAATCCCTGGACCGAAGCACCGAGCACCTGGCCGTGCACGATCAGCGGGTTGATCACCGTGCCGCAATCGCCCACCGTGACCAGCCGTTCGACCTCGAGCGCCCAGGTCATCGGGTCGATCGTCACGTGAACGATCTGCGAGCCGTATTCGAAAGTCACGACCTTCTGCTCGAAGCTGCCGTCGACTTCCAGCAGCCCGCGTGCCACTTCGCTGCCTTGCGCGGCCTCTTCGCACAGCTGGCGGATCGTGAGCACGGGTTGCTGCGTGCGGTCGTTCATCACAGCGCCACGCTCGTAGCGCAGATCGTCCGCCGCACCCTCCTGCCGCCGCGCCGCTTCCTTCAGCAATTGCGACACGAAGGTCTCCCCCACGCGCTTGACCGCGCTGCCGCCCATGACCAGGCCGCGGCCATGGTAGGTGCCGAAGCCGTGCGCCAGGCCCGTGGTGGAGCCGTGGTGCACGCGCACCTGTTGCGCGGCCACGCCGAGTTCGTCGGCCAGGATCTGCGCGAAGGTGGTTTCATGGCCCTGACCGCTGCTGGATGCGCCCGAGTACAGATCGAATTCGTCCGCCGAACGCACGACGAGGCGCGCATATTCGGCCGGCCCCGCGCCGCTGCTGTCCACGAAGCAGGCCATGCCGATGCCGTGGAACTTGCCGTTCACCTGCTGGCCGCGCAGGCCGGCCAGCGCGGCGTAGTCGATCTTCTCCAGTGCCTGCCGGAACACCGCGGGATAGTCTCCGGTGTCGTACTGCGTCGCGCCCTCGTAGGGCACCAGCTTGCCCATCGGATACGGCATCTGATCGCGCCGGATCAGGTTGCGAAGGCGCATCGCCGCCGGATCGAGACCGAGATCCTGCGCCATCATGTCCATCAGCCGTTCGCGAAAGAAGTTGGCCTCGTAGCGCCCCGGACCGCGGTACGTGCCCGAGGGCGTCTTGTTCGTGACGAGCGCATGCACCTCGCAGTGGTAGTTCGCGATGTCGTAGGGGCCGGGCAGGAAGGACGCCGCCTTGGCCGAGACGATGCCGCCGGTGGTGCGCGCATAGGCGCCGATGTCGGTGCGCATGCGCGCGCGCAGGCCCAGGATCCGGCCTTCGCGCGTGGCCGCGATCTCCAGTTCGCAATCGATGTCGCGCGAATGGTTCATCGCGATCAGGTTCTCGCGCCGGTCCTCGATCCACTTCACGGGTCGGCCGACCCGACGCGCCGCCGCCGGGATCAGCAGATCCTCGGGATAGAACTCGCCGCGCGAACCGAAGCTGCCGCCGACGTCGATCTCGATCTGGTCGATCCGGTCTTCCGCCAGGCCCATCATCTGCGCCAGCAGGCGCCGGTTGTAGAACGGCACCTTGGCCGCACCCCAGACGCTCAGGCGCCCGGTCGCGGCATCCCACCGCGCCAGCAGTCCGCGCGTCTCCAGCGGCACCGACGAATGCCGATGGCAATGGAAGCGCTCCTTGCGCACGTAGTCGGCCTTTGCGAAGACGGCATCCGGATCGCCGCGGCTCACCTCGTAGTGAGCGGCGACGTTGCTGGCCCGGTGCGCATGCACGAAGACTTCGCCGTGCAGGGCACGGTCCATGTCGGCCACCACATCCAGCGGCTCGATGTCCGCGTAGACGAGGTCGGCGCCGTCCTCGGCGACATAGCGGTCCTCCGCGATGACGACAGCCAAGGGCTCGCCGACATAGCGCACCGTGTCGACGGCGATCGGCAGCTGCAGGAAGTGCTCGAACCCCGGCACCGGCCCCACGCGCACCGGAATCTCCGAGCACCACGCGGCGATGTCGGCATGCGTGAGCACCGCGAGCACGCCCGGCACCTCGAGCGCGGCAGACGCATCGATGCCGACGAGGCGCCCATGCGCCACCGCGCTGCGCACGATCACCGCATGGCACATGCCGGGCAGCTGCATGTCGTCGACGAAACATCCTTCGCCGCGCAGGAAGCGAGCGTCCTCGAAGCGCTCCAGCGCACGACCGACCTCAGGCAGATCGCGGTTCATGATGCCGATCCGTCCGCGCTGCGTGGATGCGCGGCGGCGGCCTCGATCGCATCGACGATCGGGATGTAGCCGGTACAGCGGCACAGGTTGCCGGAGATGGCATCGACGATCTGCTCGCGCGCCGGACACGGTGTCTCGGCCAGCAGCGCATGCGCCGTGACCAGCATGCCGGGCGTGCAGAAGCCGCATTGCAGCGCGTGGTGGCGCCTGAAGCATTGCTGCAGCACGGACAGTCCCCGCGGCGGCGACAGCCCCTCGACCGTCACCACGCGCCGCCCGTTGATCTGCACCGCGAGCGTCAGGCAGGAGCGCACGGCTGCACCGTCCAGCAGCACCGTGCAGGCGCCGCACACGCCGTGCTCGCAGCCGAGGTGCGTGCCGGTCAGGCGCAGCGCGCCGCGCAGGAAATCCGCCAGCGTCCAGCGCGGCTCGACGCTGGCCGACACGGGTGCATCGTTCACGAATGCGGTGATCGAGATCTTGTCAGGCATGGTGAGAGGCGTTGGCGTCGGCCAGGGCCTGATGGAGTGCGCGCGTGGTCAGCGCCTGCACCAGCTCGCTGCGGTAGTCGGCGCTGGCATGAAGATCGGAGCGGCATTCGATCGCGTCGCGCGCGTGCAGCGCGGCCCGATGCACGCGGTCGGGATCGGGTCGATGTCCCTGCAGCTCGGCGGCCGCTTCGGGCAGAACGACCGGACCGTCGGTCGCACCGAAGACGACGATGCGTGCCGATTCGCACAGGCCATCGGCATCGATGTCGAGCACGCACACGGCACCGACGATCGCGAAATCGCCCTTGCGCCGCGAGACTTCCTGAAAGCCCCAGCGCCGGGTGGGCGGCCATGCGGGAAAAACCACCTCGGTGAGGATTTCATCCGCGGCCAATGCGGTCGCGAACATGTTGATCAGGAAATCCCGCGCCGGCAGGCGCCGCACACCGGCCGGCCCCTGCATCACCATTTGCGCCTCGCAGGCGAGGCACAGCGCGGGCCACTCGGCCGACGGATCGGAATAGCAGAGGCTGCCGCCGATGGTGCCGCGGTTGCGCACCGCCACGTGGGCCACCAGGTGCATCGCGTGGTGGACCAGCGGCAGGCGCTCGCGGATCAGCGGGCTGGTCTCGAAGAAGCGATGCCGCGTCATCGCACCGGCCACGAGCGAGCCATCGGCTTCGACCCGAACGCCCGACAACGCCTCGATGCCATTGAGATCGATCAGCGCGCTGGGCGCAGCCAGCCTGAAGTTCAAGGCCGGCATCAGGCTCTGCCCGCCGGCAAGCGGCCTCGCGCCCTCGCCATGCAGATCGAGCAGATGCAAGGCCTCATCGAGCGAGGTGGGCGCGAAATAGTCAAACACCGGCGGCTTCATGGCGCTCCAGAAGTGCAGCTTGGCGCTGTGCGGATTGTTCTTGCATGGTGAGAATTATTTATCGCATACTGAGAACAGTCAAACGACGCGAATACCTGATCCCCCATGGCCCCTCCCCGCAAGCCGTCAAAGCCTTCGCCCGCCCCCATCGATCGCCTCGCGAAGCGGCCGGCAAGCCGCCAGACCACGGGCGCCGAAAGCGCGCGCAAGGTCCTCGGCCTGCTGCTGCAATTCAGCGCCAAGCGCCCCTGGCTCTCGATCGACGCGCTGGCCGAAGCCGTGGGCGCGCCCGTCAGCACGACCTACCGCTATGCGGCGCTGCTCAAGGAGATGGGTTTTCTCAGCGATGACGGGCAAGGCCGGTACTGCATCGCACCGACGCTGCTGCGTGTGGCCGCGGCGGGACGCGAGGCCATCCGCTATCCGGAGCTTGCCAAGGCCGAGGTCGCAAGCCTGGCGGCACGAACGGGAGAGACGGTGCTGCTGATCCAGCCCGTAGGCGGCAACGGCGTGTGCATCGACAAGGTGGAATCGCCGCACGCGATGCGGATTGCCTACGAACTCGGCGCGGCCTTTCCGCTTCATCGCGGCGCGGCGCCGAAGGTGCTGCTCGCGTTCCAGTCCGACGCAGAGCGCGAGCGCTACCTGCAGCAGCTTCGCGCCGAAGCACGAGGCCAGGGCAAGGCTGTCGCGCAGCTGCGCAAGGAACTCGACCAGATCCGCGCAGACGATGTCGGGTACAGCAGCGCGGAAATCACCTCCGGTCTCTGGGCGGTTGCCGTGCCGATCCGCCAGGCCGACAAGGTGGTGCTGGCGCTCTCCGTCGCCGGGCCGGCGTTCCGGATCGGCCCGAGGGCGCGCGCCAGCATCGAACGGGACGTGCGCGCAACGGCCGCGCGGATCTCCGCGCTGCTGTCCGAACTGGGCGATTCGGTCTGAGCCCTGGGTCGCGAGGCCGTCTTCGTCGCGTCAGGTCACGCCTTGGGCCAACATGGCATCGGCCACCTTGACGAAGCCAGCGACGTTGGCCCCGTCGACATAGCTGACGCGCCCGTCCTCCCGGGTGCCGTTGTGCAGGCAGGCCGCGTGGATGCTTTGCATGATCTGGAGCAGGCGCTTGTCCACCTCTTCGCGCGGCCAGGACAGTCTTTCGGCGTTCTGGCTCATCTCCAATCCGGATGTCGCGACGCCGCCCGCGTTGCTCGCCTTGCCTGGCGCGAAGAGCACGCCGTGCTGCTCGAACACCCTCACTGCGTCGATCGTCGTCGGCATGTTGGCGCCCTCGGAAACGCAGATCACCCCATTCCCGACGAGCGTCTTCGCATCTTCCTCGTTCAATTCGTTCTGCGTGGCGCTCGGCATGGCGACGTCCACGGGAACGTGCCAGGGTGTCGCACCCGCGATGAAGCGTGTTCCGGTCTGCCTGGCATAGTCGCTGACGCGGCCATACAGGTGGTTCTTGACCTCGCTCAGAATCGCCAGCTTCTCCGGCGTGAATCCTTCTTCGTCGAGCACGGTACCGCTGGAGTCCGAGACGGTCACGACCTTGGCGCCGAGCGCCATCGCTTTTTCGATCGTGTACTGCGCCACGTTGCCCGCGCCGGAGACGGCGACGCGCATGCCGTCGAGGCTGCGGCCCGCATGGTTGAGCATCTCCTGCACGAAATAGACGTTCCCATAGCCGGTGGCCTCGGGACGGATCAGCGAGCCACCGAACGAAAGACCCTTCCCGGTGAAGACGCAGTCCGCGCGGTTCGTGAGTTTCTTCATCATGCCCGCCATGAAGCCGACCTCCCGGGCGCCGACGCCGATGTCACCCGCGGGGACATCGGTGTAGGCGCCGAGATGCCGATACAGCTCGGTGATGAACGCCTGACAGAAGCGCATCACCTCGCCCTGGCTGCGGCCTTTGGGATCGAAATCCGAGCCGCCCTTGCCGCCGCCCATCGGCAATGTGGTCAGCGCGTTCTTGAAGGTCTGTTCGAAAGCAAGGAACTTGAGGATCGACAAATTGACGGAGGGATGAAAGCGCAGGCCACCCTTGTACGGACCGATCGCCAGACTGTGCTGAATCCGGAATCCGCGATTGACCTGGACCTCGCCGCGATCGTCAACCCACGAGACACGGAACATGATCACGCGCTCGGGCTCCACCAGGCGTTCGAGCAGCCCGTAGGAGCGGTATTTGGGGTGCTTTTCAATGAAGGGCCAGAGGCTCTGTATCACCTCGGTCACCGCCTGAAGGTATTCCGGTTGCCCCGGGTTGCGTTGGCCTACGTAGGCAAGAAAATCATCGGCGGTCGCGTGCGTCATCTGGCTCCTTGGAATGAGGCTTGAATTTATCGAGCCGCGTATTTTGAGGGATGCCGACTGCTGCGCAGGAACCATGCAAAATGCGCTGCTCTCAATGGAAGAAGCCGGGGACTCTCGATGAATGAAGGCGTGGTGGACGGCGGGTTGTTCGTTCAATCGTTCGCGAAAGGCCTGGACGTGCTGCTCGCATTCGATGCGGGTCGAACGAGCATGAACCTGCCCGAGCTCGCCTCGGCAGCCGGCATCAGCAAGAGCGCGGCACAGCGCTTCGCCTTCACGCTCGAGGCGTTGGGCTATGTGACCAAGGATGCGGAGTCCAAGCGCTATTCGCTGACACCCCGGGTGCTTGAATTGGGCTACCGCTACCTGCAGGTGGATCGCACCCTCGAGCGTGCGAATCCCTATCTGCTCGAGTTGAATCGGCAGTGCGGCGAGACCGTGAACATTTCCGAACCCGACGGCGTGGACATGATCTTCGTGGGCCGCTTCCCCGGCCGTCAAACCATGCCGGTCTACATGCCGGTCGGGCGCCGATTGCCGATGTTCTGCACGGCGGCAGGGCGCGCCTACCTGGCGGCATTGCCTACAGATGCGGCGCGCGAAATCCTGCAGCGCTCGGACCGACGCCGTTACTCGCCGACCACCGTGACAGAGATCCCGGAATTGCTCGAGCTGTTGGCTCAATCGCGCGAACGCGGCTACAGCCTCGCCAACGGCGAGTACTACCAGGGCGACCTCGGCATCGGTGTGCCGATCTTCGATCGGATGGGTCGACCGATCGCGAGCATCAATGTCTCGGGATCGAGCACGCGGTGGACGCTGGATCGACTGCAAGAGGAGATCGCGCCGATGCTGATGGAGACAATGCGCCTGATTTGCACGACGCCGCCTTCACCCAAGGATGCCGAGCCGTTCCGTGTCGGCCTGCACCCTCAGACAGTGCCCGGCCGGCGCAATGCGGCGCGCCGGAAAACCTGAGATCCGCGCGGCGTTTCCAAGGTCGACCGTTCTTTCAAGCCCATGCTTGACAACGGACAAGCTCAAATCCATCATATCGATTATCACCACAAGCATATCGCTATTCGATTTATCGAGTAACGGGTGATGGACAGCTTGCGCGGGGACTTGCTCGCGAAATCTTGAAACGGAATGGAGAACGGCATGCAGGAATCCCGGCGCGACTTCGTGGGCCAATCGGCTGGCTTGCTCTTTTCGCTGACGGCGCTCGCGCCGGCGTGGGCTCAGCCGGCCGCGCGGCAAGGTGGGACCGTCACGTTGGCGTCCCAGACCATGCGAACGCTCAACTCGGCGATCCAGTCGGGCAACGCGACCGGTGTTCCGGCGACGCAGATCTTCGCCGGGCTCGTGCAACTCGACAGTCGTTTCAAGCCGCAGCCCTACCTCGCCCGCAGTTGGGAAGTCTCTCCGGACGGGCTGGTGGTTCGCTTCAAGCTCGTCGAAGGCGCGACCTTCCATGACGGCCGGCCGATCAGGGCGCGCGATGTCGCGTTCTCGATCGAAACGGTCAAGGCATCGCACCCGTTGATGTCGGTGACCTATTCGGCCGTGCTCGAATCGGTGCGCGCGGTGGATGACCTGACGGTGGAGATCCGCCTGAAGCATCCGTTCCAAGGCTTGTTCGGCGTGCTGACGCCGGCGCTCACGCCGATCATCCCGGAGCACGTCTACGGGCCGGCCAACGGGCCGATCCAGACCAACCCGGCCAACGCGAAACCCGTCGGCTCCGGCCCGTTCCGGTTCGTCGAATGGAAGGCCGGCGAATACGTGATCCTGGAGCGCAACCCCCATTTCTTCCGGCCGAATCGGCCGTACCTGGAACGCGTGGTGCTGAAGATCGCCGAAGATTCTCTGTCGCGCAGACTCATGCTCGAACGGGGCGATATCGACTATCTCCCGTTCTCCTTCCTGCGGATTCCGGACATGGTGAGTCTGCGGTCCAACCCGAACATGGTGACGGTGCGCTCGGGCTATGAAGCACTCGGTCCTGTTGCCTACCTCGAGATGAACCTGCGCCAGGCGCCACTGAACGATCTGCGCGTACGCCAGGCGATCGCCCACGCGATCGACAAGGACTTCATCGTCAAGACGCTGCATCACAAGCTGTCGAAGCGGCTGGACGGCCCGCTGCACAGCGGGAACGAGTACTTCGACGCGAAGGCCGTCACGGTCTATCCGACCGACCTGGCCAAGGCCAACGCCTTGCTCGATGCGGCCGGCCATTTGCGAAAGGCAGAGGGCACCCGTTTCGCGCTGACGCTGGACATCCCGACCTTCGACCCGGACAGCATGTCGCTGGTGGCCGAGTACCTGCGATCCCAGCTGCGGCGCGTGGGCATCGACATCACGCTGCGCATGTCCACCGATCTCGCCGACTGGTCCAACAAGGTCGGACAGTGGAACTATCAATTGACGATGAATTCGACGTGGAACTGGTCCGACCCGCTGGTGGGCGTGCATCGTTCCTTCCTCAGCTCGAACATCAAGAAGGTGGCGTGGAGCAACACGGGCGGCTATTCGAATCCGAAGGTGGACGACCTGCTCGATCGCGCGGCCGTGGAGCCGGACCCCGGCAGGCGCCGCGCCTTGTACGCGGATTTCCAGAAGACGGTCACCGCGGACTTGCCGCTGATCTGGACCAACGAAAGCATCTACGTCACGTTCCACCACAAGCGGGTGAAGAACGTTCCGAACGGCGTGTTCGGCGCGCTCGCGCCCTTCGACGAGATCGTGGTCGCATGATCGCGCTGTCTGCAGACGTCGGTGGCACGTTCACCGACCTCGTCATCGCGGACGGGCGCACCGGCGCGACCTATGCCGAGAAGGTGCTCAGCACACCGGGATCCAGCGACGCCATCTGCAACGGCATCGAGCGGCTGGCGCGCCGTGCCGGTGTGGCTGCGAGCGACATCGACAGCTTCGTCCACGGTTTCACGATCGCGACCAACGCCTGGCTCACCCGGTCGGGCGCGCGGGTGGCGCTCGCGGTCACTGCCGGCTTTCGCGATGTGCTCGAGATCGGCACGCAGCGCCGGCCGCAAACCTACTCGCTGACCCAGCAGCGGCTCGCGCCGCTGGTGCCGCGCTCCCGCGTGATCGAAGTCGACGAACGGACCGATTCGGCCGGCCAGGTGGTCCGTGCGCTGTCCGCGGCCGACGCGGCCCGCGCCGCCGATGCGATCGCTGCGGTCGAACCGGAAGCCGTGGCCGTGTGCCTTCTGTTCAGCCACCTCGACGACACGCATGAACGCCTGCTGCTGGAGGCGCTGCGCAAGCGCCTGCCCGACGTGCCGGTGTACCTGAGCAGCGTGATCAATCCGCAGATCGAGGAGTACCCGCGCGCCAACACCACCGTCACGGCCGCCTACGTGGGCCCGGCCGTCGACCAGTACATCGGAAAGCTGGAGCGCGCGTTGCCGAAGATCGGCGTGCGTGCGCCGATCCTGATGATGCGCAGCGACGGCGGCGTGTCGACGGTGCGCGCCGCGCGCGACAACCCCGCAAGCATGCTGCTCTCGGGACCGGCGGGCGGCGTGATCGCGGGACAGGGCATCAGCCACGACCTGGCCGTGCCCGAGCTCATCACCTTCGACATGGGCGGCACTTCGGCCGACTTCTCCCTGCTCAGCGACGGCCAGTCGCGCATGGCGAATGAGCGGCTGCTCAAGGGCGAAGTGCTGCGCATCGCGTCGCTCGACATCCAGACCATCTCGGCCGGTGGCGGCTCGATCGGCTGGGTCGATCTCGGTGGTGCCATCCGCGTCGGGCCCACATCGGCCGGCTCGGTGCCCGGCCCCGCGTGCTACGGCCTGGGCGGGGAGCACCCGACCTTGACCGACGCCGCGCTCATCACCGGGCTGCTGAATGCAGACGAGTATCTGAATGGCGAGATGCAGCTCGACCTGGCCGCCGCGCGCCGCGCCGTCGATGCGCATGTGGCGCAACCGCTGGGCGTGCCGATCGAGGAAGCGGCCTTCGGCATGCTGACGATGGCCAATGTCCAGATGGCGCAGGCGATCCGCGGGCTGTCGGTGGAGCGCGGCTACGACGTACGCAACTTCGCTTTGCTGTCGTTCGGCGGCGCCGGTTCGATCTTCGCGCCCTTCCTCGCACGCGACCTGGGCATGTCGGAGGTCTTGATTCCGCTGCGGCCGGGCGTTCTTTCCGCGGAGGGTCTGTTGCTGTCGGACATTCGTTACGCGCTGCAGAAATCCTTTCACGGATCCCTGGAGGCCGTTGCGCCCGAGGCCCTGCGAGAAGCCTACAAGGCGCTGCGGCAACGCGCCGAAGAGGCGTTCGCGCGGGACGAGGTCGCACCCGCCGACCGCGACATGCGGCCGCTCGCCGATCTGCGCTTCCAGGGACAGATGCACGAGCTGACGGTCGAGATGCCTGCCGCCGTGCTCGAAGACTGGTGGTCCGCGGCGGATGTGTTCGAGCTGTTCCGCGCGCGGCATGAACGCGAGTTCGGCTTCGCCGACGCGGCCTCGCCGGCGGAGATCGTCAACGTGCGCATCGAGGCGGTCGGGCGTGTGCGCAGGCCGCAGGCGCAGCAGGACACGCACCGCGATGACCGTGATGACAACAGCCGCCCCGCTGCGCCGCCGCGCACGCGCGACATCTATCTGGGGCCGCAAACGGGATGGGTGCGCAGCCGCGTCATGGCGCGCTCGCAACTGCGCGAGGGCGACACCGTCCCCGGCCCGCTGGTCGTCAATCAGCCCGACACGACCGTGTTCGTTCTGCCGCAGCAGAGCCTGTGCGTCGCACCGGGCGGCATTCTTCGAATCCGTGATCGCGAGGTAGCGCAATGAGTGGCGTGGCAAATCTTCTGGACCGCGATGTCTTCCAGTTCCAGCTCAGCGCGATCGCCGAGGAAATGTCGGCCGCACTGCGGCGCTCGGCGTTCTCGCCCATCATCTGGGACATGCTCGACTATTCCTGCGCGGTCTTCACGGCCGGCGGCGAATTGCTGGCGCAGGCCGAGACGATTCCTGCCCAGCTGGGCGTGATGGGCCATGCGCTGCAGGGCGCGGCCCGCGAGATCCCGCTCGACACCTGGCGGGAAGGCGATGTCCTCATCTGCAACGATCCCTACCGGGGTTGCACGCACACGCCCGACGTCGTTCTCTTCAGCCCGGTGTTCGCCGGCGGCCGGCTGGTCGCGATCGCCTCGACGATTGCCCATCATGTGGACATCGGCGGCAAGCTTCCCAGCACGACGGCGCCCGACAACCTGGAGGTGTTCGCCGAAGGCTTGCTGTTCCCGCCCATGAAGCTCGTGGAAGGCGGCGTTCGCAACGAAACCATCTTCAGGTTCATCGAAGGCAACGTGCGCAATCCGCGGGCTTGCATCGGCGACCTGTCGGCCCAGATCGCGGGCTGCCGCACCGGCGAGCGGCGCGTTGCCGAGCTGAGCGACCGCTACGGGCGCGAGCGATTCCTCGAGCTGGCCGGCGAATGCCTGGACTACGGCGAGCGCTATGTCCGCAACGCCCTGCGGGCGCTGCCCAGCGTGGTACGCCGCGCCGAGCTGCTGATGGAGGACGACGTCAGCAGCCCGGAACCCCTGCGCATCGCCGTCGAAGTGACGATCGGCGAGGCGGACATCACCATCGATTTCACCGGCACCGACCGGCAGCGGCGCAATGCCCTGAATTGCCCGCTGTCTTCCACCCACTCGATGGCGCTGTACGCCATTCGCGGCCTCACGGCGGCCGACGGCCCGCGCAATGAAGGCGGCAACCGAGCGGTGCGCATTCGCGTACCCGAGGGATCGTTCCTCAATCCGACGCGGCCGGCAGCGGTGGGCAATCGCCACTTCGCGCAGCAGGCGGTGGCCGACGTGGTCCTCAAGGCACTGGTCGACGTGGTGCCCGAGCGCTCGTCGGCCGGCTCGCAGATTTCCTTTCCCGGCCTGCGGGCCGGCGGCTTCGATCCGCGCGGCGGCCCCGCCGAGCCGCCGCGCTATTTCATCCTGCACGACATCATCGGCGGCGGCATGGGCGGCTTCGATGGCGGCGACGGGCTCGACGCGGTGGACACGCACGGCGGCAACTGCGGCGTCCTGTCGGCGGAGATCGTCGAGACGATCAGCCCTGTGCGCGTGCGGTGCAGCGAACTCGTTCAGGGGTCGGGCGGCCCGGGGCGGCAGCGCGGCGGACTCGCGATGCGCCGCGATTACGAGATGCTGGCCGACGACCTCATGGTCAGCGTCTTCTTCCAGCAAGGCAATGCAGCGACGGCGCCCTGGGGCGCATTCGGCGGCGAAGCCGGCCGGCCGGCTTCGGCGGTCCTGAACCCCGGTCGGCCCGACGCCCGCTCGCTGTCGACGAAGGCGATCGGCGTCGGGCTGCGTCGAGGTGATGTGGTGCGGCTGGAAAGCGCGGGCGGCGGGGGGTGGGGTCCGGCGAGCGAGCGCGACCCGGCCCTGACGGCCCGCGATGCCGGCGAGTCCTATGTCTGACAGTCATTCGATCGCGATACGCCAATCGGTCCAGACATCGGTGGAGCGGCCGGGCGACGGACTGGACCGATCGCTGTGGGCGCGGACCGCACCGGCAGCGCCGGCGCTGCCGGTGCTGCGCGGCAGCCACCGTGCCGAGGTGGTGGTGGTCGGCGCGGGATACACGGGGCTCGCCACGGCGCTGGCGCTGATCGAGCACGGCGTTCAGGTGGCCATCGTGGACGCTCGCGAACCCGGCTTTGGTGCCTCCGGCCGCAATGGCGGCCAGGTGATTCCGGTGTTCAAGCATGAACCCCAGGCCATCATGGCGCGCTTCGGCGAGGAAGCGGGACGCGACATGATCGACATGGTCATGCGCTCGGCCGACGATGTCTTCGCGCTGATCGACAAGTACGGCATTGCCTGCGACGCCGAGCGCACGGGCTGGATCCAGGGTGCCCGCAACGCCGCCAGCGGGCAGGTGCTGCATCGGCGCTGCCTGGCCTGGCGCAAGGTCGGCGCCGACGCGCGGCCGTTGGACGCCGACGAGATCGCGCAGCTGTCCGGCACCACGCATTTCCGATCGGGCTGGTTGCTCGGCAACGCCGGCAGCGTGAATCCGCTCAAGTACGCGCGTGGCCTGGCGAGCGCGGCCGTCGGCCGCGGCGCTTCGCTGTTCGTCGGTTCGCCGGTGGTCCGCCTCGAATCCGTGGACGGCGCATGGCGCGTCGCCACGCCGGAAGGCGAGCTTCATGCGCGCCGCGTCGTGCTCGCGACCAACGGGTACTCCACGCGCTTGTGGCCCGGTCTTCGCGAATCCATCGTGCCGCTGTATTCGATGCAGATCGCCACCGATCCGCTGCCCGCCGCGCTCGGCGCGAGCATCCTGCCGCGCCGGCAGACGATGACCGACGACCGGCACCTCGTTCACTACTTCCGGCGCGACGCGGCCGGGCGTTTCGTGATCGGCGCGCGCGGGCCTTTCCGGCCGGACCCGAGCGCCCACGACGCGCGCCGGCTGATCGCGATGGCCAGGCGTCTCTATCCGCAGCTCGATGAAGTCGCGTTTCCGTTTCGCTGGGCCGGCCGCGTCGCGATGACGCCCGATTTCATGCCACACCTGCACCGCCTGGCGCCGGGCCTGACGACCGCGCTCGGCTTCAATGGCCGGGGCGTTGCAATGACCGCCGCGATGGGCCGCGTGCTCGCACAGGCCTGCCTGGACGACGGCGACCGGCGGCTGCCCTACCCGGTGTCCGCACTGCGCCCGATTCCACTGCACCGCCTGCATCGCGCAGGGGTGCAAATGATGATGTCGTACTACCGTTTGCGCGACCGGCTCGCCTGAGCGCCGATCGCTCGCGAGCGGTGCGCCGGGTCTCTGCGCCATCGCTTCTCGGGCGCATCTGCAACGCCTGATTCAAGAGCTCCGCCACGCGCTGATACCGATAGACAATTGTCGATGGACAATGGCGGTGATGTTCGGAAGGGAATCCGGTATGTACCTGGCGCATCTGGTCTCCCACTACGGGTATGCCGCCGTGTTCGCCGGCAGCCTGCTCGAGGGCGAGTCCGTGCTGTTGCTGGCGGGTCTTGCGGCCCATCGCGGCTATCTCTCGTTGATCCCGGTCGTGGCGCTGGCGTTCTGCGGCGGGACGCTGGGCGATCAGATTCTTTTTCATCTGGGCCGCCGCTATGGCGCCGTCATGCTGCGCCGGTCGCCGGCCATGGCGGCGCGCATCCGGCTCGTCACGCCGCTGATTGAACGTCACCAGGCGGCCTTGATCATCGGCGTGCGATTCATGTATGGCCTGCGCCTCATCGGGCCCTTCGCGATCGGCATGACCGACGTGTCGGCCTTCCGGTTTGCGCGGCTGAACATGCTCGGCGCCGCGCTCTGGGCGCCGCTGTTCACGGGCCTGGGCTATCTGTTCGGTCAGACGCTGCACTGGCTGATCGCCGACCTCGATCGCTACGAAGGCATGGCCCTGTTGGCGGGTGTTGCCATCGCCGCCGCAGTGGGCCTGGTTCGCTGGCTGTGCATGCGCCGTCGCCGGCGAGCAGATGGATGCCCAAGGGCAAGCTCGTCCTGAGCGGGACGGCGCAGCAGTCGCGTCCCGCCGGGCTTTGTCAGGCAACGCAGGCGCGTGCCGCGTCGAGGATCACCTCCTCGGACGGAAACTTGCCGATGCCGGCCAGGCCCTCGGCGCCGCACTCGATGTTCGCCCAGCGCACGATGCCCTCGCGATCGATCAGGAACAGCGCCTTCAGCTGCGGCCACTGCCGCTCGACCTCGCCCTGGTCGGTCGGCGTGTAGGCGTAGCCATCGCGTTCCTGCATCAGCTTGGCCACCTCGGCGATCGGCAACGGTTCAGGCAGGTCGCCGAATGGATTGATGCGGGTCTCGGCCATGGCCTGCAGCATGTCGGGCGTGGGTTCCGGTTTGGGCACCCGGTAGGCACGGTGCGTTGTCAGATCGGGGTCGGCGGCCAGGCGCAGCCGCGTCGGCCGGAACTTGAAGTACAGCCGCGCGTTCTCCGGCTCGGTGGCCACCACGGCGACGGTCTCGACACCCAGCGCCTTCAGCCTGCTCTCGAAGTTGCCGAGCTGGACGAGCTGCCGCCGGCAGAACGGACACCACAGGCCCAACAGCAGCGCCAGGAACAGCGGACTGCGTCCGCGGTATTGGTCGAGTGAAACGACCTCGGGTCCGGCCACCGCCGGCAGCGCGAAGTCAGGGGCCGCGTCTCCCGGCGCCATGGGCGGAAGCATCGCCGCAGTTGAGGTTGTCATGTCCGGACTCCTTCCAACAAAAATCAGCAGAGGAATGGAAGCACCATCAAAGCGTCGGGCTCGAGTCCGGCGCGCTCGCACACGGCCTGCGCCTTGGCGAGATAGGTCTCGGCCTGTGCCGGGCGGCCCGTGTCAAGGTACAGCGTTGCCAAACCATCGTAGCAAGGAAACAGCAGTTGCGGCTCGTCGATCTGCTCGGCCAGTTGCAAGGCTTCCTGGTACCACGCGAACGCTTGCGCATGATCGCCGTGGCATTGGTGGATCTGGCCGAGAACGATCAGCGGCACGGCGAGGTGATCCAGCAGGCCGAGGCGGCGGTCCAGGTTTGCCGCCGCCTGTGCCGCCGCGATGCCCTCGGCCTCGCAGCGATTGGTCAGCGCGCAGTAGGCCACCGCCAGGTTGGCGTAGAGCCGCGACTGGAAGCCGAGATCCCCGACCTTCCTGGCGGTTTCGAGGCCACGCAGGCAGGTCTCGATGCTGCGCTGCGGATCGAGCGATGCATAGAGCACCCCGAGATTGGTGTAGCCGCGGCAGGCGGCCTGCAGCAGGTGTTGGGCTTCGGCCTGGGCGACGCTGCTTTCGATCTGTGTCACCGCCTCGATGGGCCTGCCCAGACGCGCCAGCGCAACGCCCAGCGTGTTGCATGCCTCGGCGCGCACGACGGTGGCCTCGCGCGCGCGCTCGGGAAGGCTGTCGTCGGCCGCCGGCAACGCCATCAGCGCGCGCTGTGCGAACGCCACGGCGGTGGCGTTGTCGCCGGCACGGAACGCGAACCGGCCCATCTCCTGGAGCAGGTGCCCGCGCTCGATGGCATCGCCGTCGTCGCCCAGGCGTTCCAGTCCGGCGCTGAAGCAGGCGCTGGCACGATCGCGCTCTCCTGCCTGCCAATGCAGGCCGCCCATCTTGCGCAGCAAGCGTGCGGCGCGGACCGGATCGTTCCGCTGTTCCACGGTCTGATACACGGTGTCGTAATGCGCCAGCGCCTCGGCGTGCTGCCCCTTGAGGCCCAGCAGATCGGCGATGCGCTCCCGCGCGTCGAGTTCCGCGGCCTCGACGGCGGCCGCCGGCGCCGACGTTTCCGCCGAGACTTCGGCCAGTGTGCGCAGCGCGCGTTCGTAGTGGCGCAGCGCGTCGTCGTTGGCATAGACCGCGCGTGCCCAGTCGCCGGCGTCCAGCAGGTAGCGCGCGCCGCGCACCTTGTCCGGCGACAGGCTCCAATGGTGGCCCAGCGCCTCCAGTTCGGCCAGACGGCCCGGACTGGAGGCTTCGTCTCCGATCGTCGACTGCGCTCGTGCGCCGAGCGCGGCTTCCAGCGCGAGGGCGGTGCGGCGGTGCAATTCGGCGCGCCGCGTCAGCAACAGGTTCTGGTAGGTCACCTCGTGCAGCAGCGCGTGCGTGAAGCGCCAGCGCTGCGCACCGCCGTCACCCTCGCTGCGGATCAGGTCGGCCGCGGCCAGCCGGGCCAGCGCTGCCGCCGTGGCTTGGGGCACATCGCCCGCGATGCGCAGCAGCAGGGTGCTGTCGAACTCGGCGCCGAGAACCGCGGCTTCCTGCAGCGTTCGGCGGTCGTCGCTGTCCAGCCGGTCGATGCGCGACAGCAGCAGGCCATACAGCGTGGCGGGAACGTCCATCGCCTCGTACGGCGCCTCGCACACCCAGCGATCCTCCTGGCGCACCAGCAGGCCGTTGCCCGCGAGGCTGCGAACGATTTCCTCGACAAACAGCGGGTTGCCGCCGGCGCGCGCTGCGACGAAATCGCGCACCGGCGCCAGGGCGGCGTCCGCCGGCGTGCCGAGGAGGTGATCCACGAGCGCCTGTGCGTCTGCGTTGCCCAGCGGACCCAGCTCGACCACCGCCTGCTGGGCGCGGGTGGGGCGCAGTGCACGCGCATCGGGGCGCTGCAGGACCAGCAGCATCAAGGGCCGGTCGGCCAGCTGGTCGGCCACCTCGCGCAGCAGATCGACCGACGCCGCGTCGGCCCAATGCAGATCGTCGACCACCACCATCAGCGGCCGCTGCGCCAACCGGCGCTCGATCAGCGAGCGCGCCGCCAGCGTGATCTGACGCTGCAACTGCTCGGGCTCGATATCGCGCGGCCGCGCATCATCCTGCAGGCCGAGCAGGTAGGGCAGTACCTGCGCGATCGCATCGGTTTCGTCGGCGTCGGCGCCGAGCGCCAGCAGCCCGTCGTGCAGCTTGCGCCGAGCCAGTTCGAGCGGATCCCCTGCGTCGACGCGATAGGCCTCGCGGAACAGCGCGCCGAAGGTGCCGTAAGTCGGCTCTCCGAGCGACGAACAGCTGGTACGGCGCACCGCCGTCGCCGCAAGCCGGCCATCGCGTTCCAGCCGCGCGAACAGTTCGGCCAGCAGGCGCGACTTGCCGGCGCCGGCTTCGCCGACCACGCTGACGACCTGGGCGCGGCCGCTGTGCATGCGATCGAATGCAGCCAGCAGGCACGCCATCGCCTCGGCGCGCCCGACCAGCGGCGCGGCCAGGCCCAGTTCGGCCAGGCCGCGTGCCGAAAGCACGTCATCGCGCGCGCCGGCCAGCTGGTGAACCCGCAGCGGCTGCGCCTTGCCGCGCAATGCCAGGGTCTTGGCCGGCAGGAAGCTGAAGCGGTGCCGCGCCAAGGCCTGGGTCGTCTCCGACACCAACACAGCGCCGGGCGCGGCAGCCGACAGCAGCCGCGAGGCCGTGCTCACGGTGTCGCCCGTGACGGCGTAGGCAGCGCCGGCACCGCCGGCGACACCGCCCAGGCTGCCGGCCACGACCGGCCCGGTGTGGATCCCGATGTGAAGGGTCACCGGGCCACCCAGGCGGCCGGCCCATTGCAGACTGAGCCGCTGCATGGCCTGCAGCATCTCCTGCGCGGCCTGGATGGCGCGCACAGGATCGTCCTCGTGCGCACGCGGCGCGCCGAACACCGCCATCACCGCGTCGCCCACGAACTTCTCGACGAAGCCCTCGTAGCGGGCGACGGCCTGCGCCATGGTCTCGAACAGGGCGTTCTGGAAGGCGCGCAGGCGTTCCGGGTCGGTCCGTTCGGCCAGTGAGGTGAAGCCCGTCAGATCGGCGAACAGCACGGTGACCAGGCGCCGATCCGCCTCGTGATCGACGCTGTCGGCCGCTGGCGGCGGCGGCGGCGGCGGCGGCGCCACCGTGCTCGGCGCACGACCCGGCCCCAAGTCCGCGCCGCAGCGCGGACAGAACGCGAATTCAGCCTCGCACGCGAAGCCGCAGGCCCGGCAAGGCCCGGCCAGCCGACGCCCGCAGCGCTGGCAGAAGGAGGACGCGGGCGGCACTTCGCCGCCGCAGCCGACACAGGTGATGGTCATCGCGTGCCGCAATGCTGCGCCAATTCCGTTGGCGGCGCCACCGGATCGGCGTCGACCTCGGCCGGCGGTCCCTGGGATGCGATTGAACGCCCGGCAACCCCCAGTTGGTCCATCATTGCCCGACCAGGACCGGTTGGAGAGGACGCCCATGTCAACGCTCGCATTGTTCGACGCCGCCGTTGCCGCCTTGAGCTCGGCCGTGGCCACGCCCTCCGGCATCATCGCGCTCTGCTCTGCGGGCGTCGCCGGCATGCTGGTGATCGTGAGTTCCTTCGTGAAGACCATGATCCCGCTGCGCTGCCTCGCGGTCGGCGGCAACCTGGGCTTTCTGATCTATGGCGCGCTGCATCCGTCGCTGATCATGGTGGTGTTGCACGGCGCGCTGCTGCCCATCAACATCTTCCGCGCGGCCGAAATGGCGCGCCTGACGCGCCGCGTACAGGAAGCCGCGGCGTCGAATGACCTGTCCGGCGTCTGGCTGCGCCCTTACATGCGCCGGCGGCGGCTGAAGAAGGATGCCGTGCTTTTCCGCAAGGGCGATGCGGCCACGCATCTGTATTTCCTCGTCGACGGACGCATCGAGTTCGTGGAAATCGGGGAAACGATGGCGCCCGGCCGGCTGTTCGGCGAGATCGCGTTCTTTGCGCCCACCAAGTGCCGCAGCCTGACCGCCCGCTGCGTGACGAACTGCACCGTGCTGCAGATGGACGAGATGACTTTCAAGACGCTCTATTTCCAGAACCCGGCCTTCGGATTCGAGGTCGTGACCCTGGTGGCCGGACGGCTCTGGGCTGACCGGCAACGACTGGAAGAGCGACTCGCGGCCGCCATGCAAGTCGCCGGCCCGGCGCGGGGGTGATTTATGTGTGAACAGGCCTAGCCAAGCGACCGACGCAGCATGAAAATCCGCCTCATCATGAAACACGCGACACTTCGCCGATGGGTGCTGTGGGGCTGGTTCCTGGTCCTGGGTCTGCCGGTGATCGCCCAGGCACAGGCACAACTGGGCAGTGCCGCTGCCTTGCAGGCCAAATACGACGCCGTGCAGACGCAGCTCGATCGCAACGCCTTCGGGCGGCCGCTGGTGCTCGAATCGACGGAAGCCTCCGGTCAGTTGAGCGGCGATATCTTCGCGGTATTGAGTCATCCCTTCGATCAGGTGAGCAGTTCGCTGAGCCAGCCCGGCGTCTGGTGCGATGTGCTGATGCTGCACCTCAACACCAAGTACTGTGCGGTGCGCGAGACAGGCGATGTCAGAACGCTCGCCGTCTCGATCGGCCGCAAGTTCGACCAGCCGCTTTCGGATGCGCAGCGCGTCGATTTCGTCTGGCAGACGCCGACCGTCGCCGCCGACTACCTGAGCGTGCGACTGAAAGCCGACAAGGGGCCGCTGTCGACCCGCGACTACCGCATCGAACTCGAGGCGACGCCGCTCGGCAACGGCAACACCTTCATCCATCTCGGCTACGCCTATGCCTACGGGATGGCAGCGCGCATCGCGATGCAAGGCTATCTCGCCACCATCGGCGCCGACAAGGTGGGATTCACCGCAACGGGCAAGGATTCTGCCGGGCAGCCCGACTACGTGGGCGGCGTGCGCGGCGTGGTGGAGCGCAACACCATGCGCTACTACCTCGCCATCGATGCCTACATGGACGCCCCCAAACAACTCGCACAGCGACTCGCGACGTGGTTCGACAGCACGGAGCGCTATGCCCGGCAACTGCATGAATTGGACCGGGACGACTATCTCGCCATGAAGCGCAGCGAATACAAGCGCCTGGCAATGCCCTTGACCGAACAGTCGCAGAGGTAGCCATCGCGGCGCGGTGGATCATCGCGCCTCGCACCGGCTTCGGCGCTGGCACCGCGGTTCTTCGAGGTGGCGAGGGTCAGCCGATCCGGGCTTCCAGCAATGCGGCGATGCCCAGCAGGTAGCGGTCGTCGTACCAGCGCCCCGCCAGCTGCAGCCCGATCGGAAGCCCGAGCGAACTCTTGCCGCACGGCATCGACAGCGCCGGATGTCCCGTGAGGTTCATCGGGTAGGTGTAGGGATACCACGCACCGCGCACAGTGCCCGCCGGCACGCCGGCGATCTCGATCTCGCCGCTCACATCGACGTCGATCGAGAGCGGCGGCGCAGACACCGTCGGCGACACCAGCACGTCATAGCGCTCGAACAGCGCCTGCAGTTCGGCAAAGCAGCGCGTCTTCGCGAAGCCGGCTTCGTGCAATGCGATGGCGCTGTGCTGGCGGCCCTTCAGCACGGCTTCGACCAGCGTCGGATCGATGCGCTGGCCGAAGCGCTCGAGGTTGTCGCCGATGCGCGCGGCCAGCAGCGACTGCAGCAGCACGAGGAAGTGCCGTTCGAGCGAGACGAAGTCGAGCCGGATCTCTTCGACGATCGCGCCCTCGCCTTCCATCGCGCGCACCGCGGCGCGGGTGGCTGCGAGCACTTCCGGGTCGACCGGGTTGCCGGCACTGGGCAGCCACGCGACCTTCAATCCGGCGAGCGACAACGGCACCGGCCGGCCCTGCGCTTCGGCGCCCAGCCCATAGGGATCGCGCCGGTCGAAGCCGCGGATCGCATCGAACAGCAGCGCCGTGTCGGCCACGTCGCGCGCCATCGGGCCGACGAAGGAATTGACGGAGAACAGGTCGGGCGCCTGCAGATGCGGCACCATGCCGAGCGTCGGCTTCAGCCCGACGATGCCGCAGCACGAGGACGGGATGCGGATCGATCCGCCGCCGTCGGTGCCGAGCGCCAGCGGACCCATGCCCGCCGCCACCGCCACCGCCGCACCGCTGCTCGACGCGCCCGGCGTGAAGCGCGGATCGATCGGATGCAGCGTGCGACCGAAGATCGGCGCCACCGCCACCGGCTTGTGGCCGAACTCGGGCGTGGTGGTCTTGCCGATCAGGATCGCGCCGGCCGCCTTGGCGCGCGCGACGGCGATGGCATCTTCCTTCGGCACGAAGTTCTCGTAGATCGCCGAGCCCATGGTGGTGCGCACGCCGGCCGTGGCCGTCAGGTCCTTGACCGAATAGGGCACGCCATGCAGCGGCGGCAGTTCGGCGCCGGCCATCACGGCCGCCTCGGCAACCCGCGCCGCGGCCAGCGCCTGGTCGGCGGTGACGGTGATGAAGGCATTGAGCTCGCGCCGCGCCTCGATGCGGTCGAGCGCGCCCTGCACGGCTTCCACCGGCGAGATCTTCCTGCGCCGGATCAGCGACGCGAGTTCGCGCGCGCTGTGGTTCATGACATCCATTCGATTCCTCCAGGTCCGGCCAGTCGTTCGTTCAGACCATCCAGCGACCGCCGTCGATCAGCAAGGTCTGCCCGGTGATGAAGCGCGCGTCGTCGCCCGCCAGAAAACTCACCGCCGCCGCGATGTCCTCGGGTGCGCCGATGAAGCCGGCCGGCGTGTCGGCGACGATGCGCGCGAGAACCTCGGGCTTGAGCTTGTCGTGGGCGCGCGTGCGGATCGCGCCCGGGCACACGGCATTGACGGTCACGCCGTGCGGCGCCAGTTCGCGCGCCAGTGCGCGCGTGAAGCCGATCACGCCCATCTTGGCGGTGGCGTAGTCGGCCAGGCCGCTGTCGCCGACCAGCGCGGCATCCGAGCTCATGTTGACGATGCGGCCGAAGCCGCGCTCGCGCATGCCGGGCGCGACGCGGCGCGAAGCCCGCATCGTCGTCAGCAGCGAGACCTCGAGCACGAAGCGCCAGGTGGCCTCTTCCGAGGCGACGAAGGGGCCGGAGCGTTCGCGCGCGCTCTGCCCGACGTTGTTGAACAGCAGGTCCACCGGCCCGAGCTCGGCTTCGACGCGGTCGAAGAAAGCGCAGACGATGGCCGCATCGGTGCAGTCACCGGCGACGCAGAGACAGCGTGCCGCCGCATCGGGCACGGCGGCGAGCTGCTCGATCAGCGGCGCGCAGTCCAGGTCCAGCACTGCGACCCGCGCGCCTTCGTCCAGAAAGCGCAGGGCCGCCGCGGCACCGATGCCCTGGCCGCCACCGGTGACCACGGCGATGCGATGGTCGAATTTCATCTGCATCCTCTCGATCAATGGAAGGTGCGGCCGCCGTCGACGGCCAGCGCGGTGCCGGTGATGTAGCTCGAGCCCGGTCCGCTGAGATAGAGGATCGCTTCGGCCAGTTCCTCCGGCTGCGCGATGCGATGCAAGGCGTAGCGCTGGCGGATGAGTTCCAGATCGCGCTCGGGATCGGCGCTCTGTTCGTAGCTGGTGCGGAACAGCGGCGTGTCGACCGCGCCCGGGCACACCGCATTGACGCGGATGTTGTCGGGTGCGACCTCGATCGCCAGCGCCTTGCCGAACATGATGACGCCGGCCTTGCTCGCGCAGTAGGCCGTGCGATGCAGCAACGGGCTCAGGCCGGCACCCGAGGACACGTTGACGATGGTGCCACCGCCCGCGCCGCGCAGGTGCGGCAGCGCGGCGCGGCACAGCAGCATCGGGCCGGTCAGGTTGACCGCGAGCGTGCGTGCCCATTCGGCATCGGACAGCTGCTCCAGCGGCATGCGCGAATCGATGCCGGCGGAATTGACCAGCGCGTCGATGCCACCGAGCTGCTCGGCCGCCTGTGCGACGGCCGCGCCGACCGCCAAGGGATCGGCAACGTCGCAGACGGCCGCGAACGCGCCATCGCCGAGTTCGCCGCAGACCGCTTCGAGCGCGGCGCGGTCGCGATCGAGCAGGCAGACGCGCGCGCCGCGTGCCAATGCGAGGCGCGCCACGGCCAAGCCGATGCCGCTGGCGCCGCCGCTGACCAGAAAGCGCTGCCCTTGATGCGCGAGGCTCATGCCGCGCCTTTCGCAGCGGCCTTCAGCCGCGGCCGCATGTCGTCGGAGATACGGTCGCAGCGATCGATCCACACATTCCGGTGCGACAGCGCATGCTCGATCAGCCCTTCCAGCACCTTGATGCGCGACGGCTGGCCGATGATCTCGGGATGCATGCCGACCATCATCATCCGGTCCTCCGCATAGAGCACGTCGAACTCGCTCTTCCAGGCTTCGAGCACCGCCGACGGCGCCTGCAGCGTGCGGCCCGGCAGCACGATCGAGTACTGGAAGAAGGGCGCATCGTCGAGCACCCAGCGGAACGGCAGCTCGACGATGTCGGTGCGCTGGCCGCCGATCTCCAGCAGGTACGGCGAATCGTCGTCGAAGAAGTTCGAGGAATAGTCGAAGCCGTACTCCTTGATCAGGTCGAGCGTGATGGCGCTGAACTCCGCCGCGGGCGAGCGCCAGCCGCGCGGGCGGCTGCCGGTCAATGCGGTGAGGATCTCCATGCCCTTGCGCATCTCCTCGCGCTCTTCGTCGGGCGACAGGTTGACGATCCAGCGATGGCTGTAGCTGTGATGGGCGACCTCGTGCCCGCGCTCGACGACCTCGCGCACCAGCGCGGGCTGGCGCTCGGCGACTTCGCCGGGGATGAAGAAGGTCGCCTTGATGCCGTAGCGATCGAGCAGCGCCATCACGCGCGGCATGCCGACCTTCCAGCCGTACGCGCCCTGCGACATCAGGATCGGCCGTTGGGCATTGGCGGGATCGCGCCCGGTCCACATCGTCTCGGCATCGAGATCGAAGGTCAGCATCAGGGGAAAGCCTTTGCTGGTCACGGACATGGAAGACTCCTTCGGATTCAGACGTGTTTGTGAAAGCCGGTCCAGCGTTCCGCCAGAAGCAGCACGATGCCGGTGAAGACGATGAGCAGGGTCGAGACGGCCGCGACACTGGGATCCACGCCCTGCTCGACCGAGGTGAAGATCTTGACCGGCAGCGTGGTCTGGCTCGCGGACAAGAGAAAGATCGAGACCGGCACGTTGTCCAGCGAGGTGATGAAGGCGAACAGCCCGCCCGCCACCAGCCCCGACTTGACCAGCGGCAAGGTGACCAGCCGAAAGCTCGTGAAGCCGTCGGCGCCCAGCACCTGGGCTGCATCCTCGAGCGCATCGTCGACCGAGGCAAGGCTCGACAGGCAGGCACGCACCACGTAGGGCACGGCGATGACGACGTGCGCGAGCCAGAGCCCGATCGAGTTGCCGCGCATGCCGGTCAGCGTGTAGTACTGCAGCAGCGCCACGCCCAGCACGACGGAGGGCAGGATCAGCGGCGCCATCATCACGGACGTGAGCGCTGCTGCGGCCGGAACCATCTTGCGATGCAGCGCATAGGCCGCCGCCAGGCCCAGCACCAGCGCCGCTGCCGTCGCCGCGCAGGCGAGCCAGAGGCTGGTCCAGGTCGCGCTGAGGTATTCCGAGTCGCGCAGCACCACGTCGAACCAGTGCAGCGTGAGTCCCTGCGGCGGAATCGTCAGGTACGCCGTCTTGCTGAAGGCCGCCAGCATGACGACCAGCACCGGCAGTTGAAGAAAGAAGATCACGCCGAAGGCCGCCGTCGCGAGGACGCGTCCCGGGCCGCGCTCGCTCGTTTTCACGCCGTGCCTCCCCAGCGCTTGAGCACGCGGCTCGACAGGCCGATCACCAGCAGGGTCATCGCGGTCAGCGCGAAGGACATCGCCGCGCCGCTGGGCCAGTCGAGCGTCTGCAGGAAGTCGTCGTAGACCATGGTCGCCATCACCTTATAGGTCGGGCCGCCGAGCATGCGCGGCGTGACCAGCGCACTGATGGTCAGCACGAAGACGAGGATCGAGCCGGCCAGGATGCCGGACGCGGTCATCGGCAGCGTCACCGACCAGAACACGCGCGCCCGGCTGGCCGCGAGCGTGTAGGCCGCGGCCTGGACATCCTTCGAGATCGCCTGGATCGCCGGCACCAGCATCAGCACCATGAAGGGCAGGAAGATGTGCGACATACCGACCAGCAAGCCGAACAGGTTGAACATCATCTTGATCGGCCGCTCGATCAGGCCGACGTCGACCAGCAGATTGTTGATGAGTCCCCGGTTGGCCAACAGCGCGATCCAGCCGAAGGAACGCACCACCAGGTTCAGCAGCATCGGAAAGATGACCAGCATCGTCAGCGTGAGCCGCATCCTCGGCCCCGCGTTCGCGATGTAATAGGCCAGCGGATAGCCGAGCACGAGGCAGATGGCGGTGACGCCGAAGCCCAGCACCAGCGTGCGCACCACCACCTCGCGGTAATAGCTGTCGGTGACGATGCTGGTGTAGTTGGACAGCGTCCACGTCGCGGAGATGCCGGTGCCCGGCAAATAGTCGTGCAGGCTCAGCGGCAGCATCAAGAGCACCGGCGCGACGAAGACGAGCAGCAGCAGCACGAGCAAGGGAGACGCGAGCAGCAGGCCCGGGAGTCTCGACCGATTCATGCGGCCTCCGCGCGCTTCTCGTTCACGTACACGTGCATCGGATCGACCGCGAGGCGCACCGGCATGCCGACATCGAGCGCGGCATGGATGCCGCTGGATGGCGCCTCGGCGATCAGCTCGACGGTGCCGAGCGACACCACGTACTGCACGCGCGCGCCGACGAAGGAACGCAGCGCAACCCTTCCCTCGAGCGCGGCGGGCTCGCCGGTGCCGGCGAAGCGAATGTCCTCCTGGCGCACCACGACGTCCACCGCAGCGCCGTCGGCCATGCCATCGGACAAGGCGGTCGGCAGCCGGATGCCGTCCGCCAGTTCCACCATCGCGCCCGCGGCGCCGACCCGCTTGAGGGAACCCGACAGCCGGTTCGGCCGTCCGATGAAGCTGGCGACGAAGCCGGTGGCCGGACGGTGGTAGATCTCCTCGGGCTTGGCGAACTGCTGCACCACGCCATGCGCCAGCACGCAGACGCGGTCCGACATCGACATCGCTTCGCCCTGGTCGTGTGTGACGAAGAGCGTGGTGATGCCGACTTCCTTCTGCAGCCGCTTGAGCTCGATCTGCATCTCGTCGCGCAGCGAGGCATCGAGGTTGGACAGCGGCTCGTCGAACAGCAGGATGCTGGGCCGCGGCGCGATCGAGCGCGCGACCGCGACGCGCTGCTGCTGCCCGCCCGAGAGCTGGCGCGGCAGGCGTGCGCCATAGCCCACCAGCCGCACGCTCGCGAGCGCCTCTTCGACGCGCCGCTTCAGGTCGCTGCCGTCGACGCCCTGACGACGCAGGCCGAAGGCCACGTTCTCGAACACGCTCATGTGCGGGAACAGCGCATACGACTGGAACACCAGCCCGATGCGTCGCTTGTTGGTCGGCAGCGCCGTCACGTCCTGGCCGTCGATGAGGATGCGGCCGCTGGTGGGCTGGATCAGCCCTGCCACCATGCGCAGCACCGTCGTCTTGCCACAGCCCGAGGGCCCGAGCAGCGAGATGAATTCGCCGTCCTGCACCGAGAGCGAGACAGACGCGACGGCCAGCTGTTCGCCGTATCGTTTTTCAAGCCGGTCCAGCGTGAGAGATGGCATGTTCAGCGCGCCACTTCGCGCTGCCAGCGCTTGGACCATTCCGGCAGGCCCTTGGCGACCGCTTCCGGTTCGGGCAGGTAGAGCTTGTCGAAGGTCTCGCGGTAGGGAACGATCTTGGCCGCCTTGTCCGACACCGTCGCCTTGGTGTTGACCGGGCCGGCATAGCTCTTCTCGGCGAAGCAGGCCTGGCCGTCGCGCGACAACACCTCGTCGATGTACTTCAACGCCAGCTCCGGCGACTTCGCGCCCTTCGGGATCACCAGCGCCGGAAGAATGCCGACCGCGCCCTCCTTCGGATAGGCGACCGCGAGCGGCAGGCCCTTGTCCATGGCCGCGCCGGCGCGATCGGGATACCAGACGGCGATCGCGATTTCCTTGCGCTCGAACATCGACACCAGCTGATCGGCCTGGGTATAGAGCGTGACCGAAGCCTTGGCGAGCGGCTTGATCGCTTCGAAGCCCGGGTCCATGTTGGTGAGCGTGCCGCCCTTCATGCGGTTGAGCGCGATCAGCAGCTGCGCGCCCGAGGTGCCGCTGATGTCGCCGATCGCAAGCTTGCCGGCGTACTCGGGCTTGTACAGGTCGTTCCAGGACGTGGGCGGCGTCTTGATCTGCGTCGGGTCGTAGACGATCAGCGTGGCGCTGGTCTCGAAGGCCACGTACTGGTTGTCCTTGTCGAAGGCCTTGGGCGAGATGTCGGGCGCATTGCTCAGCTTGGACTTGTCGAGGGTCTCCAGCAGCTTTTCGTTCTTGAGCTGCGCGGCCAGCGAGTTGTCGATGTAGACCACGTCGAAGTCCGACTTGCCGCCCGTCGCGCGCACGGCCGCCGCGAACTGCGACGAATTGCCGAGCTTCAACGTGACCTTCGCGCCCGTCTTCTTCTCGAAGGGAGCGATGTGGCAGATCTTGGAGTTGTCGGCGAAGGAGCCGCCGAAGATGCCCACCACCAGATCCTCGGCCTGGGCTGCGCAGCAAAGAAAGGCGGTGACGAGCCCGAAGGCCAGCGTACGTGAAAACCCGTGGTTCATGGAAGCTCCTGGTGAAGACGCCGTCGAAGCGCAGGCCGCTTCGATGTGAACGCGCCGGCCCGGAATCGGGTCGGCGGGACAAACTTTATCTTTCGCAAAAGATAAGTGCAAGACATTTATGATCGCGCTGGGTTGTTACGCCGCGCCGCATCCGGGATCGGCGCCGCGACGGCCCGAGAAAGGTCTGCGGATGGAACACGAGAAGAACGATCTGGTGGGTCGCGGCATTGCGCTCTGGGCCAGCGAGCGGCCGGACCTCGACAGCAGCGGCAAGGCCGTGGTGGGCCGCCTGATCCGCCTGGAAGAAGTCGTGCTTCGGTCGCTCAACGCCGTCCTGCAGCCCTTCGGATTGAAGTACCAGGAATACGCGGTGCTGGCGACGCTGCGCGTGTCGGGACCGCCCTATCGCCTGACGCCGTCGCGTCTGCAGGCCACCTTGCTGTTCACCTCCGGCGGCCTGTCGAACCTGCTCAAGCGGCTGGAGCGCGATGGCCTCGTGCGGCGATCCACGGATCCGAGGGACGGACGCGGCGTGCTGGTCAGGCTGACCGCCAGGGGTCAGCGGCTGGCCGACGAGGCGATGCCCCGCCACGCCGCCGCCGAGCTTCGCCTGCTGCGCATGTTCGAGCCGCAGGAACGCGCGGCCCTGGCCCGGCTGCTGAGCGTGATGATGGTCGGCAACGCGCCCGAACTCGGGCCCGCGCCGGGATGAATCCGCGCGGCGCCCAGGCCTATCGCCGGCCGCTGCGCAGTGCCGTGATCAGCAATGCGGTGAGTGCCGCACCTGCGGCGGCCGCACAGAGCGCGGCGCGCACCGGCTCGTCGGCGATGTAGCGGGCGCAGTCGGCCTTGGCGTCGTCCACGCGCTCCCTGAAGCTCCTGATCTTTCCGCCGGCCGCGTTCACCGCATTCCTCGCATAGGTCTTGCCGATCGCGGCGGCATCCTTGCCGATGTCCTTCGCATCGTTCGAGAGGCCTCTGACCGTGTCGAGCGCCTCGGCCGCCGTCGCCTTCGCGTCCTCGGCGTTGGCACCGAGCGAGCGCAACGTGTCCTGGCCGATCCGCTTGCTTTCCTGGGCATAGCCCTGCAGCGCCTCGAGGGCTTCGCGGCGGGTTCTTTGCGCTTCCTGCGCGAGCTGGGACGGTGTCTTCGGGTCGTCGGGCGGCATGGCGTTCTCCTTGGATGCAAACGGCGCGGCGGGCGCTACGGCACGTCGTTCAGGCCGGTCGCATCGAGGCGGCCGATCAGTTCCATGCGCTGCAGCGGTTGGAGGTTCGCGCCCGCGGCCGGCACCACGCGGGTCAGGAATTCGACGACCGCCTTGCCGAAAGCATCGTTCCGGTCGCCCGCGACCATGTGGCCGGCGGAGCCGACATTGACGAACTCGCTGTCCGGCGCCATCTCCAGGAATTCGCGCACGCCCTGGTCCGTCAACACGTCGGACTGGCCGCCGCGCACCAGCAGCGAGGGCACCTTGAGCGCACGCGCACAGGCCTCCAGCCGGGTCTGCCTGAGCTTCAGGTCGCGATGTCCCTGCCTGAACCGCGGATCCCAATGCCAGTGGTATTTGCCGTCGGCGCCGAGCCGCACGTTCTTGGCCAGGCCCTGCAGGTGCGTGGGGCGCTCGCGATGAGGCTGGTAGCTGGCGATGGCATCCGCCACCTGCTCCAGCGAGTCGAAGCCCTCGGGATTGCGCGACATGAAGGCGTTGATGTTCTGGACGCCCGCCGCCTCGATGCGCGGCGCGATGTCGACCAGCACCAGCGCCCTGGCATCGACGAAATGCTCGCCGGCCGCGACCAGGCTGGTGCCGCCGCCCATGGAAGCGCCGACCAGCACGGGGCGCTGGTTGCCCAGTTGGGCCAGCACGCATTGCAGGTCCTGCACCATCACGTCCTGGCCGTAGGCGCCGTCCGCCGCCCAGTCGGAGTCGCCATGGCCCCGGGCGTCGAAGGCGACTGCACGATAGCCCGCGGCGCCCAGGACTTCGCCCGTGCGCTTCCATGCGTGGCGAGTCTGGCCGCCGCCATGCTGAAGCACCACCAGCGGGCCGGAGGGATCGCCCCACGAGTCGCCGGCGAGGCGAACGCCTTGCATGCCGGTCCAGTAGTGCATGGGCTGCGGCGTCCCGGGCAATCGTTCGCCGGCGCTCATAAGGCAACCTCCGCCCTGCGGGCTGCGGTGCGAGCTTGCTTGGGGCGGCCCGGCGCGGCGCTCATAAGGCAACCTCCTGCTTGACGCTGCCTTGGACAGGTGCTGAGGTGGCGATCCGACTTCCGTGCCCTCGTGGTGACTGCCCGCGGCGCTGGCTGTTCGACAGCCCGCATGAGACCTGCAGCACCCGAGGTGCCGGAAGGCCACGACGGGCCACCGGATGTAGCGCTACGCCTACCCAGCCAGAGCGCCAATTTATGAGCGTCCCGCCATGCCTTCCGACACGGACAGTCTTAACCCAAACCGATGGAGGTTGTCCATGACTCGTAGTGTCTTTGTCGGCCTGGATTGGGCCTACCGCTCGCACGCGGTGTGCGTGATCGATGCTCAGGGCAGCGTGCTCAAGCACTTGACCATCAGCCACGACGCCCAAGGACTGGGCGAGCTGCGGCACGCGCTCGCTGCCTTCGGCAAGGCCTTGCCCATCGCCATTGAACGGCCTTCGGGCCTGATCGTCGATGCCCTGGTTGAAGCCGGCCATCAGGTCTTTGCAATCCACCCCAACGCCGTCAAGGCCAGCCGCCCACGCTACCGCAGCACCAACGCCAAGAGCGATGCGGGAGATGCCTTCATGCTGGCTGACTTGCTGCGTACCGACGGTCATCGCTGGCACGCTTTGCAGCCCCAGTCGGCGGCTATCCGCGGCTTGCGCGCCCTGGTGCGCACACGCGACGATTTGGTGACCACGCGCGTTCGCCTGGCCAACCAGCTCACCGCACTGCTTGATGCCTATTGGCCTGGCGCCGCCTGCATCTTTGCCGCCGTCGATTCGCCCATTGCACTGGCCTTCATCGAGCAGTGGCCTACCGCGCGCAAACTCACCGCCCGCCAGATCGCCGCCTTTTGCAAGCGCCATGGCTACAGCGGCCGGCGTTCGGCCGGTGTCTTGCTCGAGCGCCTTCAGGCTGCCGCGCCAAGCCTGTGCGAACCCACGCTCGCCCAGGCCCACGCTACGGCCGCCTTGGCCTTGGTGGCCGTGCTCAAGCCCCTGAGCGTCCAGATCAAGGCCCTGGATGCACACATTGCCCAAGCCATGACCGCGCTGCCGCAGGCCATCTCGGTGATGTCGCTGCCGCGCGCCGGTTGCATCTGCGCCGCCCAGATCCTGGCCGAATTGGGTGACGTACCTGAGCGCTTTGCCAGCGCCCAGCAGCTGTGCTCCGAGGCAGGCGTCGTACCGGTCACCTACGAGTCCGGCAAGAGTCGCGCCGTCACCTTCCGATGGGCTTGCAACCATCGCCTGCGTCGAGCCATTACCTGCCTTGCAGACAACTCTCGTCATGCCAGCCCATGGGCTGCCAGCGTCTACAACGCCGCGCGCAAGCGCGGTTGCGATCATCCGCACGCAGTGCGCATATTGGCTCGCGCCTGGACCCGTGTGCTCTGGCGCATCTGGACCAACGGCACTCTCTACGACCCGGCCATCCATTCCAGCGCTTGTCGCATCGAAATCTCTCAAGAGGGTTGACACCGGATGTCTCATGCAAGCCCCTTGCATGTTGGCTGCTGCTTCGAAGAATTCATGCCTCAAGGATAGCGGCTTTGCCCGTTTTGCCGTCCGCCGGCCCGAGGGCACCGGCGCCTCATCTCATTTCGAACGCACGAGACGATGCAGCCGCAAGCGGTGCCGGTGCGCGAGCGCGGCCTTCCCTCGGAGAATGAGCATGTCAGAAATTGGCAGCATCTTTGTTTACAATAATGACTACATAAATGAAGCAACGAAGTTATCATTCGAGCCCGATGAGAATTCCCGGAGCCATCTGCCACGGCATCACGCGACAGGGCATCGGCCATCCACCCAAGCACCACGCACAGAGGAGCGCATGTTCAACAAGGTCGTCATCGCCAACCGCGGCGCCGTCGCGGCACGTGTGATTCGCGCATTGAAGAAGCTCGGCATCCGATCGGTCGCCGTCTATTCGGAAGCCGACGCAGGCTTGCCCTATCTGGCCGAAGCGGACGAGACCTTCTGCATCGGGCCGGCCGAGCCCAAGGCCAGCTACCTGAACCAGGATGCGCTGCTCGACGTGCTGAAGAAGTCCGGTGCGGATGGCCTGCATCCCGGCTATGGCTTCCTGTCGGAGAACGCCGGCTTCGCACAGCGCGTCAATGCCAGCGACGCGCGCTTCATCGGTCCGAGCCCGGAATGGATCGAAGCCATGGGGCACAAGACCCGCGCGCGCGATCTGATGGCCCGGCACGGGCTGACGATGGCGCCGAGTTCCGGCCTGCTGAACGGCGACCCGGCCGCCGCGCTGAAAGCAGCCGAAGCCATCGGATTCCCGGTGCTCGTGAAACCCGCGGCGGGTGGCGGTGGCATCGGCATGGTGGCGGCCCATGACGCGGCCGAGCTGGTACAGGCCATCGAGCGGGCCGGGTCACTCTCGGAGCGCAGCTTCGGCAATGCGGAGATCTACCTCGAGCGCCTGATGCTCCAGCCGCGCCACATCGAATTCCAGATCCTGGCGGACCGCCATGGCAATGTGCGGCATCTGTTCGAGCGCGACTGCTCGATCCAGCGGCGCCATCAGAAGGTCATCGAGGAATCGCCCGCACCGCTGCTTCCGCGTCCGGTCGCAACCCGTGCCGGCGACGACATCGTCGAGGTGCTGCGCAAGCTGCGCTACGACGTGATCGGCACGGTGGAAACGCTGTTCGGCGGAGGCGCCGATTTCCAGTTTCTAGAGATGAACACACGCCTGCAGGTCGAACACGCGGTCACCGAAGAAATCACGGGCATCGATCTGGTGGTTGCACAGGTTTGCCTGGCCGCAGGGGAAGGGCTCGATGAGGTGCTGCCACCTGTCATCGCGACCAGAGGCCATGCGATCGAAGCCCGCATCTACGCCGAAGACCCGGTGCGCTTCTTCCCCTCGCCCGGCACGCTCAAGACCCTTCGGTTTCCGGCCGGCGAAGGCATCCGTGTCGAGACCGGCTTCGCCGAGGGCTGCAAGGTGACGCCTTACTACGACCCCATGATCGCCAAGCTGATCGTGCATGCCGACGACCGCGCCTCGGCCATCGAGCGCCTGATCGGCGCGCTCGACGCCACGACCATCGAAGGGGTCAAGCACAACATTCCGTTCGTGCGCAGGGTCGTCGACAGCGAGGAATTCCGTGCAGGCCATGTCCATACCGGACTCGGCGCCGACATCCTGGCCCGTGCGGCCCGGAAATCTGCTTAACTCCAAGGAAACAACACATGGCACGCACCGAAGTCGTATCGGAAATCACCGGCAAGGTCTGGAAGATCCAGATGCCCGAAGGATCTCAAGTCGCTGTCGATGACTCGATCCTGATCGTGGAATCCATGAAGATGGAAATCCCCGTCGTCAGCACCGCTGCAGGCCGGGTCGTCGAAATTCGAGTCAAGGAAGGTGACTCCGTCGAGGATGGGCAGGTCGTCGCGGTGATCGAGGGCTGAGTTGCTGGCGCCGACATGAACGCCGTTGCCACCATCTCCTTGACGTCGCTTCACCCGGCGGCGCACCGCGTCCAGGCGCCGGCCGCACTCGGCACTGCGCGCACTTCGAGCCCCCTTTAGATCACCTTCACGTCGACCACCAGAGTGAGCTCCGAGAACAATGCGCCGTAGATGCGTTGCAGCGACAAGGGCCGATCGCGCACTGTGTAACCTCGCAGTTCGAGCATGAATCCCTTGGCGCCCGCCCGGCTGCCGATGAATCGGCCAACGTCGGCGTCGAGCGGCTCGAACGCCATGCGCTGCTCGATGCGCATGGT